>DATJXL010000347.1:0-152164 GCA_035500135.1 Kofleriaceae bacterium | reverse complement strand
GTAGCCGCGCAGCCGCGCGATGCGCAAGGCGACGGTGAGCTCGCTCGCGCTGCCGGCGGCCATCTCGTAGTGCCGTCTGCGATCGCCGTCGCGCCGCCACCTGCCTTCGCCGAGGTTGAGCGCGACGCTGTCGGCGGCGCGCGCCATCTGCCTGGCCAGCTCGGCGTTATGCCGCCGCACCTTCGCCTCGATCGGTACCAGCAGCTCCAGAACTTGAGCATCACTTCGAGCACATCGAACATCGCTTGCCTTTCCGCCGGCCACCGCGGCCGGGCTCTCGCCCCCAGCGCCGCGGCGCGCACGGTGCGTGCCGTGCGTTTCGCCCACCGCACTGGCTCTGCTAACGGCGGAGCTCCGCGGCGGTGGTGGTCGTTGGCACCACCGCACACGCGCACGGCACGCACCGGTGCGCGCGAGCGGCGCGGGGCGAGCCCGGCCGCGAGTGGCCGGCGAAGGCAGCAGATGTCGATGCTCGAAGATGCGCGGTTCGGGGGCTGCGGCACCGGCGAGCGGCGGCGGCGAGCGGCAGCGGCCAGCGGCACCGGCACCGGCGAACGGCCGCGGCACCGGCGAACGGCACCCGGCAGCGGCTCGCGGCAGCGGCACACGGCAGCGGCAACGGCAGCGGCACACGGCAGCGGCACACGGCAGCGGCACGCGGCAGCGGCACACGGCCGCAGCCGCAGCCGCGGCCGCGGCGAACCGCGCGCTATCGCCGCAGCGCCCGCACGATCTCCTCGCGCACGACGTCCGCAAGCTTCGCACCGCCAGGCGCGATCGTCGGCACGCTCGAGTGCGGCGCCGGTGCGCACGCGACGACCGGCTTCGCGACGGCGGCCGGCTCGCGGCCGAGCAGCTGCGCGGCGGTCTCCACCGCGCGGTCGGCGGCGCGGCCGATGCCGGCCTTCGCGCGGGCGGCGAGCAGAGGCTGGATCGCCGACTCGGGCAGCGGCTCGACGCCGCCGATCGGCACGGCCGCAAGCGCGATCTTCGCGAGGTGCTCGACGAGCTCGAGCCGCAGGAGCGCGGTCTCGCAGTCCTTGCCCCACGCGATCACGCCGTGGTTGCCGAGGATGACCGCGTCGACGAGCTCGCACCACGGCGCGAGCGCAGCACGCGCCGCATCGCCCGGCTGCGCGTACGGCAGCTTCGGGATCTTCGCGCCGAGCGAGACCAGCGCCTCGGCGATGAACGGGCGCTCGATCGGATTCTCGCGCGCGCTCGCGATCGCGGTCGCGAACGGCGGGTGCGCGTGCACGACCGCGCCGACGTCGGGGCGCCGCTCGTACACCGCGAGGTGCAGCCCGATCTCGCCGAACACCTTGCCGGCGCCGATCACGGAGCCTCTGCCGTCGACCTCGATCAGATCCTTCTCCTGAACCAGCCGCTTCGACGTCGCGGTCGGCGTCGCCACGTAGCGGTTGCCGTCGCGCGCGGTGACGTTGCCGTCGTGGTTCGCGCACCAGCCGGCCGCGTGCAGATGCCGCGAGCACGCGGCGACCGCGGCGCGCAGCTGCTTCACGGCACGTCCACGTGATCGACGATGCCGACGATCACCGACCGGATCGGCACGATGTCGCCCTGCTGCAGGATCTGCCGCGCGCCGTTGCCTTCGGTCAGCACGATCACCTTGTCGCCGGCACCGGCCTGCGCGTGGTCGATCGCGACGAAGCTCGCGCCCGCGTCCTTGCCGTGCTCGTCGAGCGGCTGCACGACGAACAGCGGATGACCGGCGAACGCCGGGTGCTTCGCGGCGGCCCACAGCGGCGCGACGACGCGGCAGCAGCGCATTACGCGCCGACTCCATCGACGATGCCGACGATCGCGGCATCGACCGGCACGAACCACGGCTCGAGCGCGAGCGCGGCCTCGCGCGAGCCGACGAGGTAGACGAGGTCGCCGTCGCCGGCCTGCACGGTATCGATCGCGGCCTGCAGATCGCCGGTGGGCTTGCGATGCTCGTCGACCGGCTGCACGAGCAAGATCTTCTTGCCCTCGAGGCCGGACGCCTTGCGCTCCGCGACGACCGTGCCCTTGACGATCCCGAGATACATCGCCGCGACTATACGCTTTACGATGGTGCCATGCAGCCCGATGATCCCGACGATCCGCCAACCCAGCCGACGGTGGAACCGGTCGACGAGACGACCGGCGTCCTCGACGGCTACGCGTTCGGCGAGGTCATGGGGCGGGGCGGCATCGGCGAGGTGGTCGCGGCGCACGACCTGCGAATGGGCCGCGACGTCGCGATCAAGCGCCTGCGCACGGCGAACCCGACGAAGGACGACGTCGCGCGCTTCCTGCGCGAGGCGCGGATCCAGGCGCGCCTCGATCATCCGGCGATCCCGCCGGTGTACGAGCTCGGCGTCGACGCGCAGGCGCGCCCGTACTTCACGATGAAGAAGCTGGCGGGCACGACGCTGCAGGAGCTGCTCGCCGCACCGGAGCCGAACCGCCAGCGCCTGCTGCGCGCGTTCGTCGACGTCGCGCTCGCGATCGAGTTCGCACACTCGCGCGGCGTCGTACATCGCGATCTCAAGCCGTCGAACATCATGCTCGGCGACTACGGCGACGTCTACGTGCTCGACTGGGGGCTCTCGCGCGTGGTCGGCGAGGCCGTCGCCGAGGTCGTGACCGACGACATCGACAGCCTCGAGCTGCGCGCCGGCGACGTGCTCGGCACGCCCGGCTACATGTCGCCCGAGCAGCTGCAGCACGCGGCCGACGCGACGCGGCCGGCCGACGTCTACGCGCTCGGCTCGATCCTGTTCGAGATCATCGCCGGCGAGCCGCTGCATCCGCGCGGGCCGACCGCGATGCAGAGCACGGTCGCCGGCGAGGCGGTGACGTCGGCGGCGAAGCGTCGGCCGGATCGCGCCGTTCCGCCCGAGCTCGATGCGATCTGCGCGCAGATGGTCGCGATGGATCCGGCGGCGCGGCCGAGCGCGCGCCGCGTCGCCGAGGCCGTGCAGGCGTACCTCGACGGCGATCGCGACATCGCGCGCCGTCACACGATGGCGGTCGATCTCGTGTGGGCCGCGCGCGCCGCGCTCGACGACGGCCGCCGCGCCGACGCGATGCGCGCCTCGGGCCGCGCGCTCGCGCTCGATCCCGGCCTCTCCGACGCCGCCGAGCTGGTCACCATCCTCATGCTCGAGCCGCCGACCGAGCCGCCGCCCGAGCTGCGCGAGGCGCTGCGCGAATCCGAGACCGATGCCGTGCGCCGCCACGCGCGCACGTCGATCAGCGCCTACCTCGCGATCGCGGCGTTCATGCCGCTCGCGTTCTGGAACGGCGTGCGCTACTGGGACATCGCGCTCGGCACGCTCGGCATCGCCATCGCGATGGCCGTCGCGGCGTGGCGGATCTGGCGCCAGCCGAAGCGATCGACCGCCGAGATGATCGGGTACGCGCTCGGCAACGTCGTGCTCGTCGTGTTCATGACGCGGTTCGCCGGCCCGTTCACGTTCGTGCCCGCGCTCGCGTGCGTGATCGCGATGTCGTCGATGGCGTATCCGGCGTTCACGCTGCGGCCGTGGCTGCTCGTCGGGCTGCTCGCGCTCGGGATCCTCGTGCCGATCGCGCTCGAGTCGGCCGGCGTGATGGAGTCGACGTGGCACATGCAGGAGGGCGCGCTCGTCTATCACCCGCGCACGTTGATCCTCGGCGGCGACAAGACCGTGACGCTCGTGATCACGGCGAGCATCGCGATCCTCGTCGTCGCCGGCGTGCACGCGGCGCGCATCTACCGCGTGAGCCGCGAGGCCCGGCTCCGGCTCGCGACCCAGGCGTGGCACCTGCGCCAGCTGCTGCCGGCCCACGGGCCGGCTCAGGGCCCGGCTTGAGCCGGCGGCGAGATCGTCGAGCCGATCTCCGTGACCGTGCCCCACGTCAGGATGTAGCCGACGCTGCCACCGCCGCCGGCGCCGCCGCACGCTTCGACCGGATTCCCCGACGACGCGCCGTTCGCGTTGTTGCTTGCCCCGCCCGACATGCCGGCCTCCGAGCACGACGACGCCGCGCCGCCGATCGCCGCGGTTCCGCTCGGCTGGCCGTCCTCGCCGGGCTGGCCTACGTTGGTGGTCGGGCTCGAGCCGAACGGCGCGCTGCCGCCGCCGCCGCCGCCGTTCGCGGCGAGCGTCGCGTTCGAGAACGAGATCGTCGGTCCGTCGAAGCCGACGAAGCCGCCCGCGCCGCCGCCGCCACCGCCGTCCGCCGAGTTGAGCGGTGCGCCGCCGCCGCCGCCGCCGCCCGACAGCACCTTGCCGGTGACGACGATCGAGGTGCGCGACGTGATCTGCACGGCGCCGCCGCCGAGGCCGGCCGCCGCGATCGCGGTCGGATCCGATGCGGTCGGATCGCTGCCGGCCTCGCCGCTCGGCGCGCCCGAGCAGCCGCCGATCACGACGCTCGGGTTCGCGATCGCGTTGCCGCCGGCACCGCCGAGCGGGCCCGGCGGATTGTCGCCGGTGCCGCCGTGGCCGCCGGTGCCGCCGAAGCCGCCGCCGCCGCCGCCGCCCGAGCCGCCGCTCATGACGCCAGTCTGGCCTTGCGTCGCGCCGTTGCACTCGCTCGGGTTGGAGCCGGCGCCGGCCTGACCGGCGGCGGTGCTGCCGGCGTCGATCGTGCCAGCGATGTCGATGTCGCCCCACGACGCGATGATCAGCGGCTTCATCCCGATCACGCGCAGCGAGCCGGTGGTCTCGACAGTCAGCGACTCGATCGAGATGATGTACGCGGTCGTGCCGTCGGATTGCGCGAGCGGTCCACCCACCGGCGGCGGCAGCGACGACGGCCCGGTGAGCTCGCCGGAATCGGTCGAGAACGTCCACGCGCCGAGGAGATCGAGCCCTGGAGTCGGTGCGGGGATCATGCACGGCGCGAAGTGATGCGCGTGCCAGCTCGCGCACACCAGCGGTGCGTCGGCGCCGTCGGGGAGCGGCCCGTTGCTGCCGTCGCTACCGGGGCCGGTGCCACCGTCTCCGCCCATCTCGCCGCCGCGGAACGAGCACGCAGCCAACGCGAGACATACAGCGACGCGATGCACGAGGGCCTCATCGTACGACAATCTCGGAGCCGAGGGCCAACGCTAGCGAACGCCGACGCCGAGCCTGGCGCGCACGGCCAACCACTGGGGGTGACCGACCGCACGGATGAGATGTGCGATGCCATCGCCGCGGGCCTTGGCCGCCGCGACGATCGTCGGGACGTCGCCGCCGAGCAGGAGCGCGGCCCGATCGGCCGCACGCTGGCAGCTCGCCGCGTAGCTCGCGTTGTCGAGCGCCTCGGCGGGGAGCACGGCGAGCTGCTGCTCGAGCCGCGTGCGCAGCTTGACCGACAGCGCGCCCTTGACCGCTTCGTCGTGGGCGCGCTGCACGTCCTCGTCGGCGAGCAGCGCCGACACGGCCTCGCGCAGCGGCGGTGGGCCGAACAGCCGTACGACGGACGTCAGCAGGCGCGTCGCGTCGCGCGGCGGCAGACCGCAGAACGCGAGGTGCTCGGGGCGGGTCTGCTCGACGGCGCGGGCGACGTGCGCGCGCACGACGTTCGGGGCGAGCCCGGCGGAGTCTTCGGCGGCGAGGCGCGGGCCGAGCACGATCACCGGCGTGGCCGCGGCGACCACCGTCACGTCGGCGGCCGCACTGTCGTGCTGGTAGAGCATGACGACGCCGCTGCCGAGCGCGGTCGTGAGCCGCGAAAACATCGCCGCCGCGGCCGCGTGCGACGTGGCCGGTACGCGGCGCGCGCCCGACACACCGGCGCGCGCGAGCGCTTCTTCGAGATCCGGCCACATCAGCTGCGCGGCCTCGGCGAGCGTCGACGCGATCTGCGCGAGCGGGCCGTCCGCGACGACGAGCGCGCGCTCGCCGGCATCGAGCGTGCCGCGATACGCTTCGTCGTCGCGCATCGCGTACGGCTTGTGCATCTGCAGATATGCGTTCTGGTGGACGTCCGCGGGATGGCCGCACGCGATCGCGATCTCGAGCGTCGCGCGCGCGCCGTCGGGTTTGTTCTGCCGGCGCAGCTCGTCCGACCACGCGACGAGCTCGGCGATCGAGCCGGTCGCGTGCACGATCGCCGCGAGGTGCACGAGCGCCGATTCGCGTCGAGCCGGATCGTCGCTCTGCTTCGCGAGCTCGACCAGCGCGCGCCGTGCGGCAATCGCGCCTTCGGAACCGGGCGCGAGCTCGATCGCGCGCTCGAGCGCGGGGATGGCCTGGCGGGTGTCGCCGCGCTGCGCGCGCGCGGCGCCGAGCCGCGCCGACAGCAGCGCGCGGTGCGGACCTTCCGTCGCGCCGACGCGATCGTCCTTCGCGGTGAGCAGGCGGGTCAGCATCGCGGACGCGGCTTCGACGTCGCCCTGATCGAGCGCGAGCTGCGACGCGAGGTCGACCGCCTCGACGTCGTATGGATCGTTCTCGACCGCGCGCTCGGCGGCGGCGCGCGCGCGCACGCGATCGCCGGCGGCCATGTAGTCGGTCGCGGCCCGCAGGTGGCGGGCCGCGCGCTCGGCCGGCGTCGCGCCGAACGCGGCCATGAGCTCGGACGTGCGCGCGCTGCCGGCCGGGTCACCGGCGAGCAGCTGGCGCTCGAGCAGCTTCTGCAGCAGCGGCACGTGCTTCGCGTCGAGCGGCTGCGCGGCCGCGACCGCGGCTCCGAAGCACGCGAGCGCGCGCTCGTCGTCGTGCAGCATCACGAGCGCCATGTCGCCGAGCGCCTCGAACAGCCGCAGCCGCTCGGCCGGATCCTCGGTCGCGGTCGCCTGTCGCGTCAGCAGGTCGGCCGCGCGCTTGTGCTCGCCTTGTTCCATCGCGAGCTCGGCGAGCGCCTGCAGCGCGGGCCCGTAGTTCGGCTTGAGCTCGAGCGCGCGCTGGTAGAGCGCCGGCGCCTTCTCGGGGCGCAGCGAGCGGATCTCGGCGAGCGCGGCGTGATACAGGCCCTGCGCGACCTCGCTCGGGTAGCGCTCGGCGTCCTCGTGCGTCGCGAGCGGCGACAGGTGCAGCGCGGCCTCGCGCCAGCGCCGCGCCTTGTAGCGGTTCTCGCCGAGCGCGAGCTTGATGAGGAGGTGGCCGCGGTGCAGGCGATCGCCGGCGACCAGCGTCTGGTACGCGTCCTCGTCGCGCCCGAGCTTCTCGTGCGCGCTCGCGAGCCGGCGATGCAGGTCGGCGACGAGCGCGGCGGGCGCCGCGGTGAGCGTCGTGCCGTCGAGGATCTCGCGCAGGAACGCCTCGAGATCCTCGAAGCGCTCGCGATCGGCGTAAAAATCGGCGAGCGCGATGATCGCGGGCAGGTGATCCGGCACGGTGCCGAGCGCCTCGAGCAGGCGGCGCTCGGCGGCGGGCTCGACGCCGGCCGCGCGCGACAGCGCGGCGAGCTGCGTGAGCAGGCGCGCCTTCTCGGGCGGCGTGAGCGCCTCGTCCTCGAGCTTGTGCTCGAGCAGGCGGGTCGCCGCCTCGGCGTCGCCGCCTTGCTCCGACAGGCCGGCGAGCGCCCACGTCGCGTCGGCGTGATACGGGCGCAGCGCGAGCACGCGGTCGAACGCGGCGGCGGCCGCGGCGACATCGCCGACGCGCTCGCGCAGCACGCCGCCGGCCGCCATCAGCGCCGCGATCTTGACGTCTTCGTCCTTCGCGCTCTCGGCCTCGCGCAGCTTCGCGTCGGCGAACGCGCGCGGATCTTCGTCGGGCGACGCGAGCTGGGCGAGCACGGCGAGCGCGGTCGGGTGCTCGGGCACGAGCGCGAGCGCGTGCTCGACCGCGATGCGCGCGCCGGCGCGATCCTGCAGCTTGTCGAGCCGAAGCTGTGCGAGTCGGATGTGCAGCACCGCGAGATCGCCCCTGCTGCGACCGCGTGTCATCGCTCCCGACGAGGCCGCGCCGTGCGCGGCGTCGTCGGCGTCCTCGCCGACATCGGTGATGCGCTGCTCGAGGATCGCGGCCGCCTCGCGGTCGCGGCCGGCCTTCGCGAGCGCGGTGACGAGCTGATCGGCGAGCCCCGGATCCTCGGGCGCGATCGTGCGCGCGTGGCGCAGCGTCGCGGCTGCCTCTTCGGGCGAGTCCAGCCACTCGAGCAGCACGCTGGCGCGGCGCGCGAGCAGCTGCGCGCGGTCGCTCGGATCGCGGGCGAGCGCGGCGCGCCGGCGCAGCACGTCGGACAGCTCGCTCCAGCGCGCCTGCGTCTGGTACAGGCGGTCGAGCGCCTCCCACGCGCCGGCGTCGTCGGGCCACGTCGTCACGACCAGCGCGAACGTCTCGATCGCGCGATCGGGCAGCTCGAGCTCCTTCTCGTAGATGCGCGCGATCTGGTGGAGTGCGTAGCGCGCGTCCTCGCTGCCTTCCGCGATCTCGGAGATGCGCGTCAACATCTCGATCATCTTGCTCCAGCGCCCGACCGAGCCGAACAGGTCGGCGAGCTGTCGCAGCACCACGATGTCGGCGGGCGCGAGCACGCGCAGGCGCTCGAACGCGTCGATCGCGTCGTGCGGGCGCTTGAGCTTGTCGGTGTAGATCGACGCGAGGTCGCGGAGCAGCTGCGGCCGCTCGGCCTCGGGCGCCGCGGTGCCGAGCCGCGGATCGGTGCGCTCCTCGAGCGATGCCGCGAGCTCGACCCAGCGCCCCTCGGCGCGATACAGCTCCTCGAGCCGCGCGCGCGACGTCGGATCGTTCGGCAGCATGCCGAGGATGCGGCGCAGCTGCGCCTCGGCATCGCGCGGGCGCCGCTGCTCGTCGCGGATCTGCGCGACCTCCATCAACAGATCCGCGGCGGCGTGTGCGGTGTCGGCCTCCTCGGCCATCGACTCGTACAGATCGGCGAGCCGATCCCACGCCTTGTGGTCGTGCGCGATCCGGTGCAAACGCGCGCGCACCTCGGCATCGCCCTGCGGCGTGCGGCGGGCTTGCGCGAACGCGCGCGCGAGCGCGTCGAACGCGCGCGCGATGTCGTTGCCGCCGGTCTCCCACACCTCGGCGGCGCGATACAGCCAGCGCAGGCGCGTCGCGACGTCGGGCGACGGCAGCGACTCGTACGCGACCGCGAGCTCTTCCCACGGCGAGTCGAACGGGCGGTTCGGCAGCGTCGGCAACGGCGGGCGCCGGACCGGCGCCTGCGGCTTCCTGACCGGGCCGGAACCGATCCCGGGTGGCGGCGGTGGTGCTGATGGCCGGCGCGCGCGCGCCGAGATCGTGGGAGGCCTCGGCGGAGGAGGCGGCAGCTTGCCGCCGGGACCGACGCCCGGCAGGCCGGGACGCGCCGGCGGCTTCGGCGGCACCGCGAGCTTCGCGATCTCGGCGGCCGACAGCGTCATCGTCGCGTTCTCGCCGCCGAACGGGTTCGCGCTCGCGGGCAGCTGCGCGCCGGAAGCGGAGGCAGGGCTTTGCCCGGCTGCAGGGAACGTCCGTTGCGCGGCTGCCATCTCGATCTCGGTGAGATCGAGCGGCTGCGTCGAGTCGCCGACCGACAGGTTCGCGGCCGGCGACAGATCGGCTTCGGTCAGCGGATCGGTCTGCAGGCGGTGCGGCACGTGCGGCCGTACCGGCGACGCGCGATTCGCCGACGCGACGGCCTCCGCGATCGCGGTCTCGTTCTGGACCGCGGCCGGCGGCGGCTCGGCGCGCGGCGTGCGATCCGCTTCGCGGTACTTGCCGATCACCCGCGCGAGCCGCCACAGGTGCCCGGCGGTCTCTGCGTCCTCGGGCGCGAGCAGGAGCGCGATCAGGTGGGTGCGGAACGCGCGCGGCGCGTCCTTCAATTGATCCTCGATCGTCTGCGCCTTCTTGCGCAGCAGCTCGACGCGCTTCTCGGTGGTCGCGGCGCGATCGACGAGCGCGGTGCCGACCGCGACGACGTCGTGCCACGCGCGCGCCTTGGGCGCGAGCAGCTCGAGCGCGGCGCGCGGCTCGTCGCGCTCCGGCCCCCACGAGAACGCGGCGAGCACCTCGGCGACCGCCGCTTTCGCGTCGCCGAGCCGCTCGTCATGGATGCGCGCGGAGCGCAGCAGCAAGTCGACGCGCTCGGCCGGCGCGGCGGCACCGACCGCGATCTGGAACGCGTCGGTGACGTGCTTCCACACCGGGCGCTGGTCGAGCTCTGCGGCCAGCCGCTCGAGATCGCCGAGCAGCGCGGTGTCGCGCGGCGTGGCGGCGACGGCTTCGGCGAGCACGGCGATCGCGCGCGCCTTGTCGCCGAGCCGGCGCTCGCACAGCTCGGCGAGCTCGCGGGACAGCGCGACGAAGCGCTCGGGCTCGGCCGGCACACCGTCGCCGATCGCGACGAGTCGCTTGCGCTCGTCGGCGAGCACTTCCGACAGCTCGCGCCACAGCCCGTACGCCTCGCCGGCGCGGCGCACGTCGGCGAGCGTTTGCTCGTCGGGAGCTTCGTCGTGGGCGCGCCGCCACCACCGGAACGCGCCGCGTGGATCGCCGAGCTTGTCGGCGGTGGCAGCCGCGATGCGTTGCACGAGGTTGCGGCGCTGCTCCGCATGCTCGGGCGCGTCGGAAGCGTCGCGCGATGGGAGGCGCTGCAGCATGCGCTCGAGGAACTGCACGTGTTCCTTCCAGCGCCCGAGCTTACCGAGCAGGTCGGCCGACGCGCCGAGCGCCTCGTCCTGATCGGGATCGAGCTCGAGCACGCGCTTGAACGCCTGCAGCGCGCGCGTCGGGTTGCCGAGGCGATCGCGGCAGATGAAGCCGATCTCGAGCCCGCGCGAGACCTTGCGCACAGGCTCGGGCGACAGGTACATCTCGCGCTCGGCGACGCGCACCGCGGCGTCGAAGTCGCCGCGCGCCTCGTGCAGGCGGCGCAGGGCGGTGTGCGCGTCGAGGTGGTTCGGGTTGATCTCGCGCAGCAGCGCGTCGAGCACCTTGATCGCATCGGCCGGCGCGCCGAGCCGCTCCTCGAGGATCTCGGCGCGCTCCATCGCGATCGACGCGGCCTTGTCGGGATCATCTGACAGCATCGCGGCCTGGCGGCCGAGCACCTCGGCGAGCTCGCGCCACTTGCCGTGCGCGCGATACAGCCGGCCGAGCGCCTCGAGCGCGCTGCGGCTCTTCGGCGTGAGCTCGAGCACGCGGCTCCACGCCTTCATCGCGCGCGCCGGATCCTGCAGGTGCTGATCGAGCACGGCCGCGTAGCGCTCGAGCTCGACCGCGCGCAGCGCCGCCTCGGGCGTGCCCGGCTGCGGCAGCGGGCGGCCGCCGTCCTGGCGCTCGAGGATCTGCGCGAGCTCGGGCCAGCGCTCGGCGCGCTCGTACAGGCCCGACAGCGCGGACAGCGCATCGGGATCGCTCGGCGACGCGCGCACGGTTTGTTCCCAGCGCTCGAGCGCCGCCACGTCGTCGCCGCGCTCGAGCGCGAGCTTGGCGAGCCGCTTGAGCAGCTTCGCGCGCTCGGCCGGGCTGCCGGCGGCCGCGGCGTGGTACTCGAGGGTCTGCTCGAGGCGCGGATCGTTCGCCTTCTCGAGCACGCGCTCCATGCGCTCGAGCGCGTCGCGGTCGCCCGGCAAAAGCTCTAGCACCGCGCCGCACGCGAACACGACGCCGTCGACGTCGGCGAGCCGCGTCTCGTAGATCTGGGCGAGCCTGCGCAGCGTGGTCAGCCGCTCGCTCCGCTTCGCGACCGGCCACTCCTTCGGCGCTTCCTTCGCCTTGCCGGCGCGCGCCATCTGCGCCTGCAGGCGGTGCACCTCGAGATCGAGCTGGCGGCGCAGCGTGTGCGCGAGCCCGGCGTCGTCGCCTTCCTTTTCGTAGAGCTCGGCGAGCGCCTTCAGGGTTGCGTCGGCGTCCGGCCCGCCGACGCCGGGGGCGTCGGATAGTGATTCGGTGAAGACCTGCTCGTAGAGCTCGATCGCGCGGCGCGGCTCGAGCTGGCGCTCGCGATACGTCTGCGCCATCTTCTTCAGCGAGTGCATGCGCGTGATCGGATCGCCGGCCTGCGCGAGCTCGCTCTCGAGCGACGACACGAGCTGCTCCCACATCTTGCCGCGCGCGGTCAGCCGGCGCAGCGCCTCGGCCACCTTCGGCGAGCTCGGCTCCATCTCGCTGATGCGCTGCCACGCTTCGATCGCGCGCGGGATGTCGCCGAGGCGCAGCTCGGCGAGCTGCGCGATCTCCTCGAGGCGATGCACGATGTCCTCGTTCGGTGCGCCGGCCTCGCGCGCGTTGTCGAGCGCGAACTCGTAGAGATCGATGAGGCCGCGCCAGTCGCGGCGCTCGCGAAAGTGGTCGACGTAGCGCGCGAGCGCTTCCTCGTGGGTCGGCGAGACCTGCAGCGCCTGGTGCAGGAGCTCGGCGGCGCGATCGCGATCGCCGAGGTGCTCGCGCGCGATCGTCGCGAGCTCGAGGATCTCGGCGACCAGGTCGTCGGCGGGCGCGTTCGGATCGGCGCCGAGCGCGGTGACCTCGGCTTCCATCAGGCCCGCGAGCTGCTCCCATTCTTCGTCGTCGCGAAGCAGCTCCTTGAGCTCGCGCACGGCCTTGCTGCCGGGCTGCTCGTACGCGACGAGCTCGGTGAGCACCTCGCGCAGGCCGTCGCGATCGGGCAGCTGGTTGCGATACAGCGCGGCGCGACGGCGCAGGATCTCGCCGCGCTCGGCCGGATCCTGCACGACCGCGCTGCGATGGCGCAGGATCCGATCGAGCTCGTTCCACTGCGATGTATCGCCGAGCGCCTGCTCGAGCGCGGCCGAGCTGCCCTTCGCGTACGGGTCGACGCCGACCGCGCGCCGCAGGTAGTTGATGCCGGTCGGATCGCCGCGCTCGCTGCGCTTGCGGCCGAGCTCGACGAACAGCTCGCCGGCCTTGTGGCGCGTCTGACCGTCGCGGAACCCGGGGCTCGCGTAGATCTCGGCGAGCGCCTCGCTGATCTCGAGCGAGTGTGGATCGAGCCGCGATGCCTCTTCGAGGTGGTTCGCGGCGGCTTCGAGATCCTTGGAGCGCAAAGCAAGTCGGCCGAGCTCGAGCCGGAGCAGAGCTTTGCGTTCGCGCGCGCCCTGCTGGCCGAGCACCTCGAGCTCGGCCTGATAGAGCTTCGACACCATCGCGTCGTCGCCGAGCGACTTGTACAGATTGCGCGCTTCTTCGAGCGCCTCGGTGCGCTGCGGCTCGAGCTTCCACGCCTGCTGCCAGTGCCACAGCGCGCGATCGACGCGGCCGAGGTGATCGTTCCACAGCATCGCGGCGCGCCGGTGGTGCGCGGCTCGCCGTTGCGTGACCTCGGGGCGGCGCCGGTTGCCGTCGCGCTTGGTCAGCTCGGCCAGCTCGGTCTCGAGGATCTCGACCGCCGCGGCCGGATCGTCGGGCTCGACGATCTCGAGCAGTCGATCGGCGGCGCGATCGTTCGCGGGATCGAGCTCGAGCGCGGTGCGCAGGTACTCGATCGCCGTCGCGGTCTCGCCGAGCACGGCCATCGCCTCGCCGGCTTCCGACCACGCATCGGCGGCGCGCAGCGGATCGCGCTCGTGCTGCGCCCACGTCGCGCACACGTCGGCGAGCAGCTCGCCGCGGCCGGCATCGCGCAGCTCCTGGCGCAGCTGTGCGAAGCCCTTCGCTTCGGGTTGCTGGCGGAACGTGACCACCCGTTCCTCGAGCGGATCGAGCTTGTGCGTTTGCAGCGTGTCGTCGGACATCCGCGGTCGCGGCCGACGATAACACGCGGCGGGAGGAGAAGAGTTACCGCCAAGGCGCCAGGGACGCCAAGGCGCCAGAAGAGCCGAACCAGGTTCTTCTCTCCTGGCGTCTTGGCGTCCCTGGCGCCTTGGCGGTAATGCTTTGCTGTGCACGACTTCACCCCGGTTCATGCCGCCGTCGGCGGCGCGCTGATCGCGCTGTCGCTCGCGGTCATGCTGATCGCGACCGGGCGGATCGCCGGGCTGTCGGGCATCGTCGGCGGGATCGTGCGGCCGCGGGCAGGCGACTGGATCTGGCGCGCGTGGTTTCTGGCCGGCGCGCTCGCGGTCGGCGCCGTGTTCGAGCTCGCGGCGCCGTTGACGTACGACGCCGACGCGCGCGTGCCGCTGCCGGTCGTCGCGATCGCGGGCCTGCTCGTCGGGCTCGGCACGCGGCTCGGCAACGGCTGCACGAGCGGTCATGGCCTGTGCGGCATGTCGCGGCTGTCGAAACGCTCGATCGTCGCGACGATGACGTTCTTCGCGCTCGCGGTCGCGACCGCGACGATCACGGGAGCGCTGTGCGCCGGGTGATCCCGCTCGCCTCGGGCGCGCTGTTCGGCGCCGGCGCGTGCCTGTCGGGCATGGTGCGGCCGTCGAAGGTGCTCGGGTTTCTCGATTTCGGCGGCGCCTGGGACGCGAGCCTGCTCGTCGTGATGGCATGCGCGCTCGCGATCCACGTGCTCGCGTGGCGGCTGGTTCCGGCACAGCGCCATCCCGGTCCTCCGAGCACCGTGGTCGACGCGCGGCTCCTCGGCGGCGCCGCGCTGTTCGGCATCGGCTGGGGCCTGGCCGGTTACTGCCCCGGGCCGGCGCTGGTCTCGATCGTCTCGGGGGCGCGGGGATCGCTCGTGTTCGTCGCCGCGATGATCGCGGGCATGTGGCTGGCTGGCCACGCGCCGAGTGGCAAACCAGACACGGGCGAGGGATAGTTCGGGCGTCGAGCCGCGGGCTTCGGGCCTCGGGGTTGCAGAACGAGCACACATGGCGAAATCAGGTAGCGCCAAGCCTGTGACCAAGCAGGTGCAGAAGCCGCGCCGGGGCTGGGTGCGGGTGATCAAGTGGCTCGCGATCACGCTGCTCGCATGCACGGCGATCGGCATCGCGTCGATCGCGGTCGTGTTCTGGATGTACGGCCGCGACCCGAGCCTGCCGACGATCGAGAAGCTGCGCGACGTGCTCGAGCACCCCAAGCAGATCACGAAGGTGCTCGACCGCAACGATCAGGTGATCGGCGAGCTCGGCACCGAGCGCCGCACCGCGGTCACGTTCGATCAGATCCCGCCGATCGTCGTCGATTCGTTCATCGCCGCCGAGGACAACAACTTCTGGAACCACGGCGGCGTCGACTACTTCGGCATGCTGCGCGCGTTCGTCGCGAACCTGCGCGCGGGTCACACCACGCAGGGCGCGTCGACGATCACGCAGCAGGTCGTGAAGAACCTGCTGCTCACGAACGAGCGCTCGTTCAAGCGCAAGATCCAGGAGGTGATCCTCGCGCGCCGCGTCGAGCAGGCGCTGACGAAGCAGGAGATCATCACGCTGTACCTGAACCAGATCGATTTCGGACACAACACGTACGGCGTGCAGGAGGCGGCGCGCCTGTACTTCGGCAAGGACCTCAAGGACGTCACCGTCGGCGAGGCCGCGTTGCTCGCCGCGCTGCCGAAGGAGCCCGAGAAGTTCTATCGCGAGCTGCACGGCGGCAAGCACGCCGACGAGGCCAAGCAGCGCCAGATGTACGTGCTCGATCAGCTGGTCAAGCTCGGCAAGATCTCGCAGATCGAGGCCCAGAAGTGGGCCGACGCGCCGATCCAGGTCGTGAAGTCGCCGTTCGCCGACGAGGATCGCGCCCCCGAGTGGGTGTCGCTCGCGAAGAAGGAGCTGCTCGCCGGCAAGGGCGACGACGCGCTCGACTCGCTCGGCGCGAAGGTGCGCACGACGCTCGACCCCGGATTGCAGGCGAGCGCGCAGGCGGCGCTGCAAGCCGAGCTCAAGGTGATGGACAAGCGTCACAAGGCGAAGCGGCCGATCCGGACCGTGAAACCCGACAAGATCGAAGGCGAGATCGCGCGGCTCGCGCGCGCGCTCGGCGGCGAGCCGAAGAAGCACGAGGTGTACGAGGCCGTCGTCACGCAGGTCGACGACAAGACCAAGCATCTCGAGGTCGATCTCGGCCACTGGAGCGCGACATGCGAGCTCAACGACGATCCGTCGCGCTACGAGGATGACAGCAAGCCGCCGAGCGAACGCTTCAAGCCCGGCGACGTGATCCGGGTGGCGGTCACGAGCGGCACGAGCGACCCGCACACCGGCGACGCCGAATCGGACGCGCAGCCCAAGTCAGACGGCAAGCGCCACGTCACGCTCGCGCCCGGCCCCGAAGGTGCGGTCGTGATCATGGAGACGAAGACGCGCAAGGTGCGCGCGCTCGTCGGCGGCTACGCGTCGAAGATCGCCGGGTTCGATCGCGCGACGATGGCGCAGCGCCAGCCCGGCTCGGCGTTCAAGCCGATCGTGTACGCGACCGCGTTCGCGCAGGCGGCCGCACGCAAGTGCCACGCGAACGATCCGAACGAGCAACACGTGTGCGCGACGCCGGCGTCGGTCATCAACGACGCGCCCGAGACGTTCAAGCAGTACTCGCCGAAGAACTTCGAGAGCGGCGAGTTCCTCGGCGCGGTGCGGCTGCGCACCGCGCTCGCCAAGTCGATCAACACGGTGTCGGTGCACCTCGTGCTCGACATCGGGCCGGAGAACGTGGTCGGCATGGCGCACAAGCTCGGCATCCAGAGCAAGCTCGCGCCCGAGGTCGCGATCGCGCTCGGCTCCGACGACGTCATCCCGCTCGAGCTCGTCAACGCGTACGCGACGTTCGCGGACGGCGGCGTCTACCTGCCGCCGCGCTTCGTCGACGCGATCGACGGCAAGCCCACGCCCGACGTGCCGGGCACGCAGGTGATCGCGCCCGAGCTCGCGTACGTGATCGTCGACATGATGAAGTCGGTGGTGACCGAAGGCACCGCGGCCGAGGTCGGCGCGAAGCTGAAGGTGCCGATCGCGGGCAAGACCGGCACGTCGAACGAAGCGCGCAACACGTGGTTCATCGGCACGACGCCGGATTACGTGATCGGCGTGTGGGTCGGCTACGACGACAACCGGCCGATGCCCGGCGAGCAGGGCGCGGCGGTCGCGGCGCCGGTGTTCGTCGACATCGCGAAGCAGATGCACCTCGCGGGCAAGGACTTCGACCGCCCGCCGCACGTCGTCGACGCGACGATCGACCGCGCCACGGGGTTGCTGGCGCCCGAAGGCGCGCCGAAGGACTCGACGATGACCGAGGTGTTCATCGAGGGCACGCAGCCGGTCGACGTCGCGCCGAAGCCCGGCGACGTGACCGAGGGCTCGTCGGTGACGGGAGAGTTCAAAGATTGAGCCGCTGGCTCGCGGTGGTGGCGCTGGCGATCTCGGCATCCGCGCCCGCGCACGCCGACGAAGGCTTCTTTCACCGCATCGCGCGCGAGCTGCACGACCAGCTCGCGGCGTCGAGCACGACGGGCACCCCGAAGCCGATCGACGTGCGCTGGCGCGCGACGCGCGTCGGTTCGCTCACGCTCGACGCGCCGCTCGTCGCGATGGCGGCTGCGGATCTCGACGGCGATGGTAAGGCCGAGCTGTATGCGGTCACGACGCGCGACGTGATCGCGATCGCGGTCGCGTCGAGCGGCCGCTTGCGCGAGCTCGGCCGCGTGGCGTTCGCCGGCGATCCCGCCGTGCCGCAGCCCCGCGATCCGATCGGCGCGGCGGTGGTCGACCGCGGCGTCCTGGTCGCGAGCTCGTCGAGCTGGGCGCACGGGCTGCGCGTGAGCTGGCAGAAGGGCGCGCTGCACGCCGATCCCGGAGATTCCGATTTCCTGCTGTGCCCGACCGAGCACGCGCAGCTCGCGCCCGGCCGCAATTACTTCGGCGAAGGTGCGGTCGCGTACTACGGCGTGCAATGCGCCGACCTCCCCGACTTGAACGGCAACGTGCAACACGTGCGGGCGCAGCTGTCGGTGTCCGGAAGGCTCGATGTCGCGATCGCGGGCGGTTTGCGCTCCACCTACGTCAACGTCGGCGTCGCGTTCGCGCTCGGTGATGTCGATCGCGACGGCACGCCCGAGGTCGTGTTCGCGGGCGCGGGCGCGCCGGGCGACACCGACTACGTCGAGGTGGTCACGCTCGGCACGGACGAAAAGAAGCCGCGGTTGAAGAAGAAGTTCGTGGCGGCGGGCGTCGCGGCGATCGCGGTCGGCGATGTCGATGGCGATCGCGCACCCGATGCGATCGTGGCGGTGCGGCTGGTCGGCGGAACGGTCGTGGATTTCTGGAGGCTCGATTGATGCGTGGCGTACCTTGGCTCTGCGGCGCCTTGGCGGTAATTCCGGTCTTCGTGCACGCCGAGACCCGGCCGAAGTACGCCGGCACGGTCGAGGCCACGCTGCTTGGCGCGCCCGCGCTCGATCCGCTCGCGGCGCGCACGCACGCCGATGCGACCGCGGTCGCGCTCGTGTTCGACACGCTCTATCGAATCGGGCCCGACGGCATCGCGGTGCCGCACCTCGCGGTCGGCGAGCCCGTCCTCGACGAGAAAGGCACGACCGTGCGCATCGCGATCCGCAAGGGCGTGCGCTTTCACGATGGCACGGCGCTCGAGCCGCGCGACGTCGCGGCTTCGCTCGAGCGCGTACGCGCGAAGGAGAAGTGGCTGCTCGCGCCGGTCACCGCGGTCGGCGTCGACGGCGACGCGATCACGCTGTCGTTGCGCGCGCCGGTCGCCGATCTGACGGAGCTGCTCGCGCTGCCGCAGACCGCGGTCACCAAGAGCGGCAAGGCGCCGGGCGCCAAGCCGATCGGCAGCGGACCCTATGCGGTCGATTCGATCGATCCGACGCTGCATCGCATGCAGCTGCGCGCGTTCGAAGACCACTTCGCGGGCCGGCCGTACGTCGACCTGATGCTGCGCTGGTACGACACGCCCGACGGCGAGGTCCGCAAGTTCGAGACCGGCGCGGCGCAGATCAGCGCGCGCGGCGTCACGGCGTTCCCCGGAGCGCAGCCGACGTATCGCGCCGAGCGCCTGCACGTCCCGGCGTGGGTGCTCGAGTTCGTCGGCTTCGGGCAGGGCCACGCCGCGGTGACCGGCGACCGCGCGTTTCGCCGCGCGCTCGATCTCGCGATCGCGCGCGGCGGCCTCGCGACGATCAACTCGGGCGAGGACGTCGTGCCGGTGAAGACGCCGCTGCCCGGCGCACCCGCGCTGCCCGCGCCCGCGCTCGCCGGCGAGCTCGATGCCGCGCGCGCCGAGGTCGCGAAGGTCCCGGCGCTCGCGCCGGATCGGATCGGCGCGGTGAAGCTCGAGATCCTCGTCGAGGACACGCGGCCCGACGACCGCGAGCTCGCCGAGCGCGTCGCGCGCGCGCTCGACCAGCTCGGCATCGCGACGACGATCGCGGCCGTGCCGGCGGCCGATCTGCGCGATCGCGTCGCGAAGGGCAAGGCCGACCTGTGGATCGGCCAGCTCGCCGAGCCGTTCGGCTTTGCCGACGCGTGGTGGGGCGCGGCGTTCGCGGTCGGCGGCGACGATTGGCCGGCCGCGCAGCTCGCCAGCGGCTCGCTCGATCCGGCGGCCGCCGCGAAGGCCTTTGCCGATCGCGAGCCGATCGTGCCGCTCGTGTTTCGCGGCCTCGAGCTGTGGCACCGCAGCGACGTGCGCGGGCTGTCGTACGACGGCTTCGGCCGGCCGTGCTACGCGGACATGTTCTACTTCGGCGTGCCCGTGCGGACGAAACCGTGAAGCTACGCGGTCGCTTCACGCTCACGCTCGCGCTCGCCGCGCTCGTGCCGATCGCGCTCGCGGCGGTCGTGACGACGCGATCGATCGCGAAGAGCCGGCGCGAAGCCTACGACGAGAGCCGCAAATCGGTCGAGCGCAAGCTGCTCGACGCGATCGACCGGCGCGAGAAGGAGATCGAGGTCGCGGTGCAAGAGCTCGTGACCACCGACAACCCGTTTGTCGGTCCACTGCTGCGCGAGCTCGTCAAGGGCACGGCGGATGCCTGGCTGCGCGTGCATCGCGAGGAATTTCGCGGTCAAGCGAGCGCGCTCGCGCTCGACACGCTCACGATCACCGGGCCCGGCCTCGTCGGCGACGACACCGTGCTCGTCGCGACGCACGATCGCTCGGCGATCGACGCGGAGCCGCAGCCCGCCATCCGCGAACGCGCGAACACGACACGAGGCGCCGCGTACTTCACGCGCGAGAAGAAGATGACGAGCTCGTCGATCGACACGCTCCTCGTGTTCGAGGTCGCGGAGCTCGCACACGATGGCTCGACCGCGGTGGCGATCGCCGCGAGCCGCCGCGTCAGCGACGATCTGCTCGCGATCGTGCGCGAAAGCTCTCCGTTCCTCGTCGACGCACGCATCGTGTCACCCAACGGCGAAGTGCTGCTCCCTTCGGCGAGCCGCGATTGGGCCGAGCTCGCGGGCGGCGATGGGCCGATCCGCATCCCGCTGCTCGGACCCGACCGCAAGCCGGTCGCGATCGTCGAAGCGGCCGTCTCGGATCCCGGCCTCGACGAGCTGTTGTGGAAGGTCGCGCTGACGGCCGCCGCCCTCGCGCTCGTCGCGCTCGGCGCCGTCGTCGTGCTCGGCCTGTTCGTCGCGCGCCGCACCGCGCGCGATCTCGAGGCGCTGGTCGCCGGCTCGCTCGCCGCCTCGCGCGGCGATCTCGATCACCGGGTGCCGGTGCGCAGCAAGGACGAGATCGGCGCGGTCGCCGCGGCGTTCAACTTCATGCTCGAGGACCTCAAGACCTCGAAGGACCGGCTCGTGATCGCCGAGCGCATCGCGGCGTGGCAGGAGATCGCGCGCCGGCTCGCGCACGAGATCAAGAATCCTCTCACGCCGATCCAGATGGCGATGGACACGCTGCGCAAGAGCTACAAGAAGCAGCACCCCGAGTTCGCCGAGATCCTCGACGAGTCGACGACCACGGTGCTCGCCGAGGCCGATCGCCTGAAGCGCATCGTCGCCGAGTTCTCAGACTTCGCGCGCATGCCCAAGGCCGAGCTCGCGCGCGTCGATCTCAACGACGTCGTGCGCGGCTCGCTCGCGCTGCATCAAGGCGCGATCCCGGTCGAGACCGACCTCGCGAACGATCTTCCCGAGCTCGATGCCGACAAGGGCCAGCTCAACCAGGTACTGCTCAACCTGGTCGCGAACGCGCGCGACGCGATCGGCGAGCGCGAGGGCGGCAAGATCACGGTGCGCACGCGCCGCGGCGAAGGCGCCGATCGCGCGCTGCTCGTCGTCGAGGACAACGGCCCGGGCGTGCCCGCCGAGTTGAAGGACAAGGTGTTCGCGCCGTACTTCTCGACGAAGCACGGCAAGGGCGGCACCGGGCTCGGCCTCGCGATCGTCCATCGCATCGTTTCGGATCATGGGGGGCGCATTACGATTTCCGACGCAGTGGGCGGAGGCGCACGGGTCACGATCGAGTTGCCGCTGCGAGACGGCACCGCGCTGCTCGCGTCCCGGATATGATGAGAGGCGGAAGGGAGGCGGTACATGCGTCGCTTGCAGCAGACGATCGAGGAGCTCGGCTACACCAAACAGGTACCGCAGCTCGCTCGCACCGAACGCGTGTCGCGTGCATTCGAGCTGATGAGCCGCGACGTGCACGACTGCGTGCTCGTGGTCGATCACGGTTCAGGCAACGCCAAGCTCGAGGGGATCTTCACGAGCCGAGACTTTCTCGACCGGGTCGCGGCGGTGCGCGCCGATCCGAAGACGCTCGCGCTCGGCGACGTGATGACGGCGGCGCCGCGCACGCTGCGCCCGCGCGACGGCGTCGTGTTCGCGATCAACTGGATGGCGATCGAAGGCTTTCGCAACGTGCCGATCATCGACGACGCCGGCGCGATCCTCGGCGTGCTGACCGTGTGGGACGTGATGCGCCACCTCGGTCAGATCTTCGACGAGATCGACGCGACGCCGCGCCCGGTGCGGGTGCAAGACGAGATCTCGGGGGTCGTGAACCTGACGGACCTCGGAGGTGGCGGATGACCGCGGCGACCGCGACCGGCCGCACGTCCACGATGGATCTACTCGGCGCGACGCCGATCGCGGCGCTGCCGGTACGCGCGTGGGCGCGGGTCGACGCCGGCGATGCGATGTGGAAGGTCGTCGCCGAGATGAAGGCGAAGGGCCGCGGCGCGGTGCTCGTCGAGGAGAACGGCGCGCTCGTCGGCATCTTCACCGAGCGCGACCTCGTCGGCCGCCTCGATCACGGCGACGTCTTGTGGTCGCACGTGGTCGTGCGCGACGTGATGACGCCGCATCCGACCGTGATCCGCCCCGACGACTCGCTCGCCGAAGCGATCCGACGGCTGGTCAGCGGCCGCCGCCGCCACCTGCCGATCGTCGACGACACCGGCAAGCCGTCGGGGCTGCTGTCGATCCGCGACGTGCTGGCGTTTCTCGCGAGCCGGTTCCCGGACGAGATCGCCAACCTGCCGCCCGATCCCGATCACGAGACCTGAGCCGGCTGGGCGGCCGGCTGCGCGGTCGCGCGCGGCAGCCTGCGGCGACCATCGCACCGAGTCAGCGCGCCGCGATGTCGCGGTGCAGCTGGTCGAGCATGTCGGCGATGTCGCCGCGCCGCGCGGCCGGCGCCGAAATCTCCTCGTTGATGCGAATCCAGCGGTAGCGCGGCCACAGGTCGATCGTCGCGTCGTCGCCCTTGCGCGTGCCGAGCGCCTTCAGCTCGCGCCCGACCGACGCGTACAGCGTCGCGAGCTCGCTCGCCGTCGGCGGCGTGCGCTTCGCCGCCGATCCCGCGGCCGTTCCCGTTCCGGTTCCCGTTACCGTTCCCGATCCGGTTGCCGTTCCCGTTCCCGCTCCGACCCCCGCGACCGCCACCGCCTGTCGCACGTCGAGGGTCGGCGCCTCCGCCGGCGCCTCGACGTCCGCGCTCGGCGTGGTCGCGCCCTCCACTCTCGGCCAGGCCGCCGCGATCGCGACCATCGCGACCACCGCCAGCGCGCACGCGATCGCGATCCGCCTGCGCCGTCGCACGACGAGCTCGTGGACGCGGTCGGTCGCGATCGCGACCTCGGGATCCGCGGTCCCCGGCCGGGTCTCCGCGCGCGGCTTCGGCTTCGGCGGCGTGGCGAGCTCGGCCGCGATCGCGTCGAGCGCCGCCTCGGCCTCCGCCGCGGTCTGCGGACGTGCCGCCGGATCCTTCTCCATCAGCCGCCGCACGAGCGCCTCGAGTCGCGGATCGACCTCGACGCCCGGCGCGCGCGCGGCCATCGCCGGCGTTGCGTCGAGCAAGTTCGCGCGCGCGACCTCGACGCCGTCGCCGTCGAACGGAGGCTTGCCGGTGACGAGCTCGTACAGCATCACGCCGAGCGCGAACAGATCGGTGCGGTGATCGATCGCGTCGCCGCGCGCTTGCTCGGGCGACATGTACTGCGGCGTGCCGACGACGATGCCGGCGGTGGTCAGCCGGCCGCCGTCGCCCGGCTCGGGCTCCTCGCGCAGGATCGCGACGCCGAAATCGACGATGCGCGCGACCTCGGTGCCGCGCTCGTCGCGCCCGATGATCACGTTGTCGGGCTTGAAGTCGCGGTGCACGAGCCCGGCGTCGTGCGCGTGCTGCAGGCCTTCGCACAGCTGGCGCCCGAGCGCGATCACGCGTGTCGCCGGCAGCGGTCGGCCGTCGAGCTGGTGTGCGAGGCTGTGGCCCGCGGCGAGCTCCATCACGAGGTAGTGCAAGCCGCCGTCGGTCGTGCCGGTGTCGACGACCGGCACGACGTTGCGATGGAACAGCCGCCCGGCGAGCTCCGCTTCGCGCTCGAACCGGCGCACCATCTTCGGGTTCGTCATCGCGCGCGGCTTCAGCACCTTGATCGCGAACGGCCGGCCGACCTTGACGTGGCGCGCGCGGTACACGACGCCCATCGCGCCGTCGCCGAGCAGCTGCTCGATCGCGTAGCGCCCCGCGAGCACCGTTCCCTCCAGGCTATCCGAGCGCGATGGATCCACTGATCGGCGAGCATCGCACCGAGCCCCGCTCCGTCGGGCGGCCTCACGCTGGCCTCATTCGCACGACATGAACGTGGGCTGCGCGCACGTGCTGTTCGTGCAAGCCAGCGTCCCGAGGCAATCCGAGAACCCGGTCTGCTGGACGGTGCAGGCCTGTTGCACGCTCGGGCGCGCGGCGCAGAACGCGTTGACGCACTCGTCGAACCCGACGCATTGCGCGCCGTTCGAGCCCTGACACCCCGCGCCTTGCGCGACGTTCTGCGTGCAGGTCATCGTGGTCGTGTCGCAGTAATCGCGATCATCCGCGCACGGGATGAACAAGTTCGGGTTGCAGGCCGCGTTGCGGGCGGCTGGCGTATAGCAGTTCGTGAACGTGTTGGTCGTGAAGTCGTAGTTGCACAGCATCGGGTTGGCGCAGCCATCGAAGCCATCGCATGCCGTGTTCTCGGTGGTCGCGAGCGCGGTGCATGTCATCGACGTGAACCCGCAGTACGTGCCGGTCACGCAGTCGGCGGTCGTCGAGCACGTCGCGCCGATCGGCGCCTTGGCCGACGCGGCGACGCAGGAGCCGGTGCAGCACGCGGTGCTCGGATCGCAGGTGTCGTCCGTGTAGTTGCACGTGCCCTGGTCGGCGCACTCGGGCTGCTCGAAGCAGCTGCCGCCCGCCGCGACCTTGCCCTTGAACATCGCGATGCACGGATCGTTGGCGGCGGCCTGGAAGCCGGTGAACGCGCAGCCCTGATTCTCGATCTCGGTCACGCAGTCTCCGCCGAGGCCCTCGTCGTAGGTCGCGCGCTTCGCGGTGACCGCCGCGACCATCGTCCGGTAGTAGTCGTCGTTCGCCTCGTACGCGGCGTTGCACGTCGCGACGTCGGGATAGTACTGACACTCGACCTGGTTCTTGCACCACGCCGACTGGACCTGCGCCGCGAGCTCGTCGAGCGCGACGCTGCTGGAGCCGCCGCACGCCACGACCGTCGCCACCACGACAAGGAGCTTTTTCATCGGCGCATCGTAACGCCGGAATGGCTTTTGCCTCCACGGCGTTGTAGCAATGCATGGCCATGCCGAAGCTTGCCGCCATCGAGGGCTGTCTCACCGCGCTCGTCACGCCGCTGTCGGGAGGCAAGGTCGACTTCGCGGCGCTCGGCAAGCTCGTCGACTGGCAGATCGAGCAGGGCGTCGACGGCATCGTGTCGGTCGGGACGACCGGCGAATCGGCGACACTGGACGTCGACGAGCACGTCGCGGTGATCGCGGCGACCGTGGCCGCCGCGCGCGGGCGCGTACCGGTGATCGCCGGCGCCGGCGGCAACGCGACCGCCGAGGCGCTCGCGCTGACGAAGGCGTCGGAGCAAGCCGGCGCGCATGCCTTGCTCCACGTCACGCCGTACTACAACCGGCCGAGCCAGGAAGGTCTGTACCGGCACTTCGAGGCGATCGCGCGCGCGACGAAGCTGCCGATCATTCTCTACAACGTCCCGACGCGCACCGCGTGCGATCTGCTCACCGATACCGTCGTGCGGCTCGCCGCGTTCGACAACATCATCGCGATCAAGGATGCGACCGGCAGCCTGCCGCGCGCGAGCGAGCTCGTCGCGAAGGTCGGCGATCGCATCGCCGTGCTGTCGGGCGACGATTCGACGACGTTTCCGCTCTACGCGGTCGGCGCGCGCGGCGTGATCAGCGTGGTGTCGAACGTCGCGCCGCGCGAGATGTCCGAGATGTGGGACGCCGCGAAGGCGGGCGACTGGGAGCGCGCGAAGAAGCTGCACTTCAAGCTGCGCGTGCTCAGCCAGATGCTGTTCCACGAGCCGAGCCCGGCGCCGACCAAGGCCGCGCTCGCGCTGATGGGCCGCTGCACGCCCGAGGTGCGGCTGCCGCTCGTGCCCGCGAGCGAGAAGCTGACCGGCGAGCTCCGCGAGGAGCTCGCGAAGCTATGAGGATCGCGATCGTCGGCTCGGCCGGCCGCATGGGCCAGGCCGTCGCCGCGGCCGCCGCCGGTCACGCCGAGGTCGTGGCCGAGTTCGATCGCGGCGGCGATCTCGCCGAGGCACTCGACGGCTGCGACGCGTACATCGACTTCAGCTCGCCCGAGGCGACCCGCGGCGCCGCGATCGCGGCGACGGTGCGCCGCCTGCCGGCCGTGATCGGCACGACCGGCCTCGAGCACGCCGATCACGAGGCGATCGCCGCGCTCGCGCAGGTCGCGCCGGTCGTGTACGCCGCGAACTTCTCGCTCGGCGTCAATCTCGTGCTCGGGCTCGCGAAGCAGGCGGCGCGCGCGCTCGCGGACTGGGATGCCGAGGTCGTCGAGATCCACCACAACGAGAAGAGGGACGCACCGTCGGGCACGGCGCTCGCGATCGCGCGCGCGATGGCCGCAGGCCGCGGGGTCGATTACGATCGCGTGAAGCGGCACGCGCGCGACGGCAACATCGGGCCGCGCCCGCGCGGCGAGATCGGCGTGTCGGCGGTGCGCGGCGGCGACGTGGTCGGCGAGCACGTGGCGTACCTGTTCGGAGCGGGCGAGCGCGTCGAGATCGGCCATCGCGCCACGTCGCGCGCGATCTTCGCGCGAGGCGCGCTGCGCGCGGCGGCGTGGGTCGTGGGCAAACCGCCGGGGCGCTACGACATGCTCGACGTGCTAGGGTTCACCTCGTAGCGCAATGACCGCCACCGAGCGCATCACGATGGTCGTCCTCAACGAGGACGGATCGCGCGATAAGTTCACGCTGTCGTCGTGGGTCGGCATCCCGCGCAAGCACGAGCTGATGTGGATCGGCGACGACCCGTACATGATCATCGAGGTCGAGTATGCGGTGTCGGAGGGCTTCTTCGGCGCGCGCTCGATCGACGCGGCCGGCGTCTACGTGCGGCGGCTGACCAAGGACGAGCAGGAAGCGGTCGCGCGCCGGCTCGCCAGCCCGGTGCGCGGTAAAGACGAGCAGCCGTTCCGGCCGTGACCTGAACCGTCGCCTGTCGAGGCCCCTCCAGCTTGATCTACGAATACAAGAAATGGCCCCCAAGGGCAATTTCCTGTATTCATTGGCGATGACCGCCCGGCAGATCGTCGAGTTCTTTCACCTGGTCTTCGTCAGGGCCCTGTTTGCCAACGTCTCCGACAAGAGCTTGCTCGCGGTCAAGGGCGGCATCAACCTGCGGTTCTTCTTTCAGAGCGTCCGCGTCTCGGAGGACCTCGACCTCGATGTGGTCACGATGTCGAAGGCTGCGCTCGAGAACCGTGTCGACCGCCTCCTTGCGTCCGCGACGGTCACGAGTCCTCTCAAGGCGCGCGGGATCGTGATCCAGGACATCTCGAAGCCGAAGCAGACCGACACGGTGCAGCGGTGGAAGCTCGAGGTCGCGAGCCCGGCTACGTCGGTCCACGACCGCACGAAGATCGAGTTCTCCCGGCGCGACCTCATCGATGCGGCAGCACACGAACGCGTGGACGCACAGATCGCAAACGCGTACGAGATTCCGGCATTTCTGGCGAACCATTACCGCTGCGACGCGGCCGTGCGGCAGAAGATCCACGCGCTCGCCGAGCGTGCTGAGCCGCAACCTCGTGACGTGTTCGACCTCAACGTGTTGCTCGCGCGCAAGGACGCACCGAAGAAGCTCGACGACGACGCAAAACAATGGCTCGACGCAGCGATCGCGAACGCGGCTGACCTCACCTACGAGCAGTACGTTTCGCTCGTGGTCGCCTACCTCGATCCAGAGCAGGCGGAGATCTACTCATCGCAAGAGGCGTGGGAATCGATGCAGCTGGACGTGGTCGCCAAGCTCGAGGTGCTCAAGTGACACCGAGCGAGGCATACGCGCGGCTTCTTGACCTCGGCGTCGCGACGGTCGAGACCGGAGACGTCGCGACGGCGCTGCACCTGACGACGAGCGCAGCGACGAAGCTGCTCCGCCGGCTAGCGGCGGTCAACCTGATCGCGCGTCTGCGGTCCGGGCTGTGGTTGCTCGCGCGGAGCGCTCCGAGCCCGTATGCCCTCGCCGAGGCGCTGACGGCGCCGATGCCGAGCTATGTCTCGCTGCAGACCGCACTCTACCTGCATGGAATGATCGAGCAGGTGCCAGCCGTCATCTACGTCGCGTCGCTGGCCCGAACGCAGAAGATCGCGACCAGCGTCGGCGTGTTCTCGGTCCACCATCTCGCGCCCGAGCTGTTCGATGGCTTCGAGGCTCGCACCGACGGGTCGAAGCTCGCAACGCCGGAGAAGGCGCTGTTCGACGTCGCGTACCTGTCCGGCGGCCGCTCGCGCTTGTTCGCGCATCTGCCGGAGCTCGAGCTGCCGGCGCGGTTCCGTCGTAGCCTGCTACGCGACTGGACACGAAGGATTACGGCACCGAGGAAACGGTCGATGGTGGATAAGCGCCTCGCGGCGATGCTGCGGCGAGCGGCGCCACCGCCGAGTCGCTCGCGGCATGCGGGATCGAAGCGCCGAGCACGACCGGCCGAAAAGGGAGCTAGCCGGCCGTGACGCGTCAGTACACGGACGGCACGTACATCTGCTTCGGAATCGGCCCGCGCAGGTAGGTCGGGTTGTGCACGCGATCGGGCAGCTCGATCGCGTCGTGCGGGATGTCGCCGTACGGGATCTGCTGCAGCAGGTGATGGATGCAGTTGAGGCGCGCGCGCCGCTTGTCGTCGGCCTCGACGATCCACCACGGCGCTTCCGGAATGTGGGTGCGCTCGAGCATCGCTTCCTTCGCCTTCGTGTACTGCTCCCAGCGCCGGCGCGACTCGAGATCCATCGGCGACAGCTTCCATTGCTTGAGCGGATCTTCGATGCGCATGCGGAACCGCGCGTACTGTTCGTCGTCGGAGATCGAGAACCAGTACTTCACGAGCACGATGCCGGAGCGGATGATCATGCGCTCGAGCTCGGGCACGGTTCGAAAGAACTCCTCGACGTCGGCCTCGCTGCAGAAGCCCATCACGCGCTCGACGCCCGCGCGGTTGTACCAGCTGCGATCGAACAGCACGATCTCGCCGGCGGCGGGCAAGTGCGGGATGTAGCGCTGGAAGTACCACTGCGATCGCTCGCGCTCGCTCGGCGCGAGCAGCGCCACGGTGCGGCACACGCGCGGATTCAAGCGCTGGCTGATGCGCTTGATCACGCCTCCCTTGCCGGCGGCGTCGCGCCCTTCGAACAGGACGACGATCTTCAGCTTGTGATGGACGACCCAGTCTTGCAGCTTCACCAGCTCGCGCTGCAGGCGGAACAGCTCGCGAAAGTACGTCTTGCTGTCGAGCCCTTTGCTGTCGCCGCTGCGCCGGAGCTCCTCGTCGAGCAGCTCCATCTCGAGCTCCTCGACGTACGTGTCGTCGCGCCGGAAGTCGTAGTCGTCGGGCATGACCGTGAATGGTCGGCGACGAATGTGACGTCAGTTTGGCACCACGACGTCGTACGCGTTACCACCGACCCGATAGTACTCCCAGTACCGATCGAACGTGATCGCGCCGAACGTGTTGACGACGATGCCGATCACGATCAGCGCCTTGCCGACGCGCCCGAGCGGGCGGCCGCCGATCGCGACGAGCGCGAACAGCAGCGGCAGGAAGTCGAGGCTGAAGCGATAGCCGAACTGCACCCAGCCCGAGTTCATGTACAGAAAGTCGGGCAGCGCGACGCACGCGGCCGCGATCCACAGCGCGCGATGGATCGGCGGCTTGTCGCGCGGCCACACGAGGTAGACGAGCAGCGGCGTCGTGACCCACATCGCGAGCCCGTGGCCGCCGATCTGGAGCCACGGCGCACGGCCGGGGAATTCGGGGAGCAGCGTGAACGCGACGGCGAGGTTGCGCGCGAGGTAGTGGTAGCTCGCGAGCCCCCACTGCTCGATCTGCAGCTGCTGGCGGACGTCGAGGAACGTGTGGCCGAACTCGGTCGGCGACGCGAAGCGCACGTAGTTGTAGATCATGCCGGCGAGCGCGAACGCGACGAGCGGCGCCGCGAACTTGCCGAGCGTGCGGCCGAACACGCGGCGATCGCCTTGGCTCGCGCGCCACGCTTCGAGCACGAACAGCGGGAACATGAACGCGATCGGCGGGCGCGTGAGCGCGGCGGCGCCGAGCGCGATGCCCGCGACGATCGGCCGGCGCGCCTCGACCGACGCGCGGGCGTAAACCAGCGCGAGCGCGACGCCGACGACCTGCGCGGTGTACCAGACGCGGCCGCCGACCGCCGAGAAGAACAGCACGCTGCCGAACGCGAGCGCGGCGACGAGCCAGAGATCTTCGCGCACCGTGCGCCGGGATAGTCCGGCTGCGGCGAGCCGGCGCAGCAGCGCGAACGCGAGCGGCAGGATCAGCGCCGCGACGACGAGCGTCGGGATGACGTCGTTGCCGTCGCGGCCGGAGATCGCGGCCGACGGCAGCATGAGCAGCGTCGGCAGCGGCGGGAACGACATGTACCAGGTCGCGCCGCGCGACTGCTTGACGCGCGCGATCGGGATCTCGTCGCCGCCCGCGATGCGAAACGCCGGGCGCGTGACGAGCCGGCGGCCGCGCACCTCGCTGCCGTCGTCGAGCACGACGGTCTCGAGCTTGGCCCAGTCGTTGTCGACGAGCGGCTGATCGATCGACAGGTGGCCGTGCAGCCACGCGTCGGCCTGGAACACGTACTGCGGCGCGCCCGAGCGATGACCGAGCCGGCTCCACGCGAATAGCCCGTAGACGACGAGCCCGATCGCGAACAGCGCGGCATACAGACGCACGATGGCAGATTAGTCCAGATCGAACGCGCGTGATAATTTGGGCGCGTTGGCAGCCCGCATCGTTCCCGCCCTGCCGGCGCTGGTCGTGGTCGCGGTCGCGCTGTGGGAGACGTGCGCGACGTATCGCGACGCGCACGCCGTGGCCGGCGACGACGACTGGGACCGCGCGGCCGCGGTCGTGCGCGCGCAGTTCCAGCCCGGCGACCTGATCGTGTTCGCGCCCGACTGGGTCGATCCGGTCGGGAGGCTGCACCTCGGCGACCTCGTGACGATCGACATGGCCGCGCGCATGGATGCGGCGCGCTACGCGCGCATCTGGGAGCTGTCGATCCGGGGCGCGCGCGCGCCGGAGACCGACGGGCTCGCTCCGGCATTCTCGCAGGACGCCGATGGCGTCGCGGTGCGGCGCTACGATCGGACGCCGGTGCAGGTCGTGGCCGACGTACGCGACCGACTGGCGACCGCGAAGATCGACGGCGGGCGCGCCACGCTCGAGCTCGCCGAGGTCGGCTTCGCCCCGCACCGCTGCATCGAGGCGACGCCGGCCGCGGGCAAGCCGATCCGCGTGACGTTCCCGCAGCTGCCGCTCGGCGCGTCGCTCGTCGGCTACGTCGGGCTCGCCGACGTGTTCACCCGCCGCGACGTGCGCGCGCCGGGCAAGCTCGAGGTGCAGATCGGCGGCGCGACGGTCGCGACCGTCACGCCCGGGATCGACGACGGCTGGGTGCGGTTCGAGGCGCAGACGATGCCGGGCGCCGCCGACGTCACGTTCGTCGCGAGCGCCGACGCGCCGCAGCGCTTGATCTGCTTCGCGGCCGAGGCGCGGAGATGATCGAGCTCGTCGATCGCAAGCTGCTCGGCTGGCTGCTCGCGCTCGCGACCGTCGCCGGCGTGTTGTGCTACGAGCAGGACGTCGGCATCGCGCGCGACGAGACCGTCTACATGGCGGTCGGTCCGCGCTATGCCGACTTCTGGCTCGGCCTCGGCAAGGGCGGCATCGCCGGCACGTTCGGCGGCGGCCTCGGCGGCTCGAACAATCCCGAGCATCCGCCGCTCGTGAAGACGCTGTCGGGCCTGTCGCACTGGCTGCTGCACGACAAGCTGCACGCGACCGACGAGCTGACCGCGTTCCGGTTCCCGAACGCGCTCTTGCACGGGCTGTGCGTCGCGCTCGTCTACTTCATGGCGCTCGAGCTGTGGGGGCTCGCCGAGGCCGTGCTCGCGGCGCTGTGCCTCGCGCTGTTGCCGCGCGCGCTGTTTCACGCCAGCCTCGCGTGCTTCGACGCGCCGATCATGACGCTGTGGTTCCTGACCGTGTTCGCGTACTGGAAGTGTCTCGACGGCCGCAAGTGGCCGTGGCAGGTCGGCGCCGCGTGGGGCCTCGCGCTCGCGACCAAGCACACCGCGCTCCTGTTACCGCTCGCGCTCGGCGTGCACTACGTCGTGATCGCCGTGCGCGCGCGTGCGCCGCTGCACGCGTGGCGCGTCGTCGTGTCGCTCGCCGCGGTCGGCCCGCTCGTCTTGTTCGCGCTGTGGCCGCTGCTGTGGACCGATCCGATCGGCGGCGTGCGTGCGTGGATCAACTTCCACCTGCATCACGTGCACTACAACTACGAGTACCTCGGCCACAACTGGAACGCGCCGCCGTTCCCGTGGCACGTCGCGCTCGTGACCACGCTGTTCACCGTGCCGGTCGCGACGCTCGCGGCCGCGGCGCTCGGCTTCGGCGCCTGGCTCGTCCGTTGGCGGCGCGGGCAATCCGTTGACAAGGCGCGCGCGCCCGTGCTCTTGCTCGCGCTGTCGCTCGGCGCCTCGATGGGCCCGTTCCTGCTCGGCGGCACGCCGATCTTCGGCGCCGAGAAGCACTGGATGCCGGCGCTGCCGACGATCTGCCTCGCGGCCGGCTACGGCGCCGCATGGGCCGCACGCCGCGCCGCCGCGGCGTGGCCGAAGCTGCGCGAGCGGGTCGCGCTCGGTGTCGTCGGCGGCGCGCTCGCGCTCGCCGGCGTGACCGAGGTCGCGACCGCGCATCCGTACGCGCTGACCTGGTACGACGCGGCAGCCGGCGGCGCGCCCGGCGGCGCCGACCTCGGCATGAACCGCCAGTTCTGGGGCGTCGCCGCGCGCGGCGTGCTCCCGGTGATCGCCGCGCAGCCGCCCGGCGCCGTGTACTCGCACGATGCTTCACCCGCGTGGGCCTGGTACCAGCGGCTCGGGCTACTGCCGCGCGGCTACCCCGACTCGGGCTGGGAAGCCGCCGGCGTCGCCGCGAGCAAGTACGCGCTCGTGATCCACGAGCAGCACTTCAACCGCCACGACTACCTGATCTGGAACGCCTACGGCACGACGCAGCCATTCTTCGTGCTGCGCGCCGACGGCGTGCCGATCGTGTCCGTGTATCGCAGGCCGCGCTGATCGCGGTCGCGGTCGCGCTCGACCAGCTCGGCCAGCTTGCGCTTGGCGTGGTGCAGCCGCGACCACACCGTGCCCTCGGGCACGCCGAGCGTGTCGGCGATCTCGGCGTGCGTGAGCCCGGCGATCGCGAACAGCGCGAGCACGAGCCGGTGCTCGAACGGCAGCGCCGCGAGCGCCTTCATCATCGCGTCGGTTTCGGCATGCTCCGGGATCGGATCGACGACCGCCGCTCGTTCGTCCAGCGGTTCGGAGTCTCGCCTCCGCGCGCGGTGGCGAACCGCGACGCGCACCGCGATGCGATGCACCCACGTCTTCGCGCTCGACTCGCCGCGAAAGCTCGGCAGCGCCTGCGCGACCGCGAGGAATGTCTCCTGCATCGCATCCTGGGCGTCTGCCGTGTTGCCGAGCATTCCGACGCACAACGCGTGCACGTGGCGGTGGCACTCCGCGTAGATCTCGTCGAACGTCGGTGGCATCGCGATGCCGGATCATCCGAGCGCGGCACGCTCGCGGCGCAGGTGGAGTGCCTGGAACAGCGAGATCAGGCCGATCACGGCGATCACGCCTGCCAGTCCCGCCCTTCCGAAGTGGCCCTCGCGGCCGTACTGATAGGCCTGCCAGCCGCCGATGAGGGTCAGGAGCCCGAGCAGGCTGCGCGTACGGATCCGCAGATCGAGCTGGGCGCGATAGCCCGCGACGAGCGTCTGGTCGCTCGCGAACTGCAGCGCTGCGAGCTCGCGGAGGCGAGTGGTCATTTCGCGCCCGGTGACCCAGTACATCAGGGCCGTGACCCAGGCGAGGTTCGCGACGTTCACGAGCACGGTCGCGACGCTGAAGTTCGGTGCGCCCTGCCGATCGAGCCAGAGCAGCGCGGTGGAGACGATCGCGACACCGGCGAGCACCAGCGGTCGCATGCGCGCGTAGCGGCGGGCGCGTGCGGTCAGTGTAGCGATCCGCGCGCGCATGGAATCGAGATCGAGCGGCGCGGGGGCGAGTGCAATCGTCGTGGACATGGCGGTACTCAACTTTCGCGACAGCGATGCGTACGCGCCACACGTCTCGCAGCTCGCGAGGTGGGCGTCGAGCTCCGCGGCCGGAACGGCGGATTCCGCTCCTGCGCTGCGCTGATCGAACGCGATCTGGAAGTCGTCGCACGTCATCGTCTGTCGCTCGCTTAGGGGCGAGCCGAGCTCGTTTCCTTCAAAAAAACTTCGGCAGGCGTTTCGCGTGCTTACGGCCCCGACTGCAGCCACACATCATCGCAATCGAGGTGCCCGGTCGGCGAATCGTCGACGAGCACGAGCGTGGCCTGCTTGCCGCGCAGATCGTCGCCGAGGTCCCAGCGGACCTCGCGCAGCGTGTCGCCGCCGGGCGCGGGGACGCCGGCGGTGCGGACGAGCGCGCCGTCGACCCAGAGCTCGGCGCGCAGCTTCGTGGCGTCGGTGCCGCCGCCGAGGTGCAACGTGAGCCGCGCGCCGTCGAGCGTGAACGCGGGCGACGTCACGCGGCCGGTCGCGGCGTCGCCGCCGTGCATGCTGGTCGCGAACCTGCGCCCGGTCGCGCCGATCACGAGGTCCTGGCCGGGCAGCGCCTCGCTCGTCGGGCCATCGCCGAACGCCGCGCCTTGCTTGACCCAGCCGCCCCACGACGGCGACTCGAAGTCGGCGACCACGTGCGCGCCCGCCGGCGGAGTCGCGGGCACGGCGGGGACCCAGATCGCCGTCGGCACGACGAGCGCGCCCGAGTACAGGTGCGGGCGCTCGTCGTCCGGCAGCTCGAGCTCGGGCCGGTACTCCTGGGCGATGCGCGGCACCTCGAGGTTGAGGTCGCGATCGTCGAGCACGATCGCGCTGAAGCGATGCTCGCGCAGCGCTTCGTCCATGCCCGCGACCGTGCGCGTCTGGCGCGTCGTCACGTCCTTGACGCCCATGCGATGCACGTGCGGCGTCTTGCCGGCGAGCACGAGGTACCACGGGTGCGATGGCATCCACACGTCGCCGTCGATCGAGCGCAGCCGCTCGACGAGCTTGTCGCCGGCGGCGACATCTCTCGCGTTCGGGATGAACTGCTGCGGCTGCCAGCGCGCGTGCACGAGCGTGACGCCGAGCGCGATCGCGGCGGCGCCCGCGACGCCGTGCGCGACCAGCTGCGGCCGCGGGCGCGCACCCCAGATCATGCCGACGCACGTCGCGAGCGCCGGGATCGCGGCGCCGGCGGCGAGCCCGCCGTGCAGGAACGCCGGGATGTACGCGTTGAAGTGCGCGAACTCGGTGCCCCAGCCGATCGCGCCGACGAGCGTCGACACCGCGAACGCGGCCGTCCACAGCAAGAACGGCTGGACCTGGCGCGGCAGCTCGCGGCGATGGCCGGGCGCGGGCCTGCGGATCCACGTGTAGGCGACGACGACGAGCGTGACCGCGACGACGATCGACATCGCGGGGAAGTGCCACAGGATGTACGGGAACGACCGCCAGAACCGATCCATGTTGAAGTCGTGCGCGCGATGGATCTTCGACACGTAGATCCAGAACCAGCCGTCGGTCGCGTTGTTGCCGAGCGCGGTGCCGCCGACACCGATGGCGGCTGACACGCCGACGTACGTCGCGATCCGCCGCCAGTTCACGACGCAGATGATCGCGCCGCCGAGCACGACGTAAAGGATCGCGGTCTGCTTCGTGAAGAACGCGAGCGCGAGGATCGTCGCCGCCGCGGCGGCGCGCATCTCGCCGCGCCAGCCGTGGCCTTCGCGGTTCCACGCGAGCGCGGCCGCGAGCCCCGCGGTCACGAGGAACACGTACAGCGTGTCGGCGCGCACGAGGTCGTACCAGCCTTCGACGTAGGGATAGATCGCCGCGAACAATCCGAGCGCGAGCGCGACGCCGGCCCACGCCGACGCGCGCGACAGGTGGCGGTAGCGCGGCGCCGCGATCGACGCGGCCGCGACCGCCGCGATCCCGACGAGCGACGCGACCGAGATCGCGCGCCCGAGCGTGTAGGTGAGCCCGAACACCTTGCCGAGCAGCGCGAGCAGAGCGGGGTAGAGCGGCGTGTACAGGTACGGGATGAACTCGATCGACGGTGGATTGTAGATGCCGTGTCCGCTCGCGAGCCGCTGCGCGTGATGCAGGAGCCCGCCTTCCATCCACTCGAGGTCGTACGGATACGCGATGCGGCCGGCCACCGCGATCGCGAGCAGCACGAGCTGGTAGATGCCGGGCGCGGCGAGCGCGATCCACGCCGCGATGATCCCGGCGCGGCGCAGCCTCGCGATCCGGATCTCGCGGCTCGCCCCGGGCTGCACGCTAATGGACCTCGACCGTGGCGACCGCGACCGCATCCTTCTCGACGCGCGCGTGCGGCGCGCTGGCGTGCGCGCGCTGATCGCCGAGGAACAACCCGGCCCACACAGTGTACTGGCCGGGGATGCGCGGCAGCGTGACGTTCGTCGTGTAGCGGATGAACTGGCCGGGCTGCCACCACTCGAACGGCCGCACCGGCGCGTGATCGCCGTTGACGAAGGTCGACCCGGTCGCGCCCGAGTCGACGTGCACGAACACCTTCCAGCCCGGTGCGACGCGGCCGCGCGCCTCGAACGTCCAGACGAGCGCGATCGTGTCCCCGGGCTTCGCGGTCGCCGGCGCATCCACCGCGAGCAGGCGCACCGAGTCGCCGAGATCGGCGTCGAGCGGCGACGCGATCGCCGGGCGCGCGGGCAGCAGCGAATCGGCGATGCCGGGCGGCACCGCGTCGCGATCGTAGCGGTGCGCGAACTGGTCGCGCACGTCGGCGCAGTCGTCGTCGTCCTCGCCGAGGTCCTCGGTCTCGAGCGGATCGCGGTCGACGCGATAGACCTCCCAGCTCGTATCCGGCGTGACGTTGTAGATGACGTGACAGCGCTGGGAGGCGCCGGCTCGCATCTCGTGATTTCCCTCGTAGGACAACTGTTGGTACACCAAGCGATCGCGGTCGGGCGCTCCTGCGAGCACGTCGACGAGCGATCGGCCCATCATATCGCCATTCGGCACCCCGCCGGCGAGATCGACGAGCGTCGGCATGATGTCGACGTGACCCGCCGGCGTCAGCGACCGGTGCGGCGGCAGCCCGGGCACGCGCACGATCAGCGGCACCTTGGTCTGCGCCGAATACAGGTGATAGCCGTGCATGTACACGCCGTGCTCGCCGAAGCCCTCGCCGTGATCGCCGGTGACGACGACCACGGTCTTGTCGTAGAGGCCCTTCGCGCGCAGCTCGTCGAGCAAGCGGCCGATGTGCAGATCGGTGAAGCGAATCTCGCCGTCGTACAGATCGACGTCGCTCGCGCCGAACGACGGCACCTCGGCGTGGGGCTCGTAGTCGGCGTGCGGGTCGTAGTAGTGCACCCACAGAAACCAGCGCTGGGCCGCGTGCTTGTCGACGAACGCGATCGCCTTGTCGCTCTGCTGCTTCGACGAGCTGCCGTGCGTGCGCTCGGGGCCGGCGCCGGCGACGCCGCCGTGCAGGCGCGAGTCCTCGTTGTCGTACTCGGCGAAGCCTTGATCCATGTGGCGGAAGCGATCGAAGTAGTTGTAGTTCGTGATCGCGCCCGTGTAGAAGCCGAGCGGCGCGAGCGCCTCGCCGAGCGTCGTCGCCTTCGGGAGCAAGCCCGGCCAGCCCTGCACCGAGTAGTCGTAGTAGACGTCGAGCGGCAGCCGGCCGGTCAGGATCGCGGGCATCGAGTAGCGCGTCGACGGCGCGTGCGCCCAGCCGTGCTCGAACACGGTCGCGTCGGCGGCGAGCTTGTCGAGGTTGGGCGAGGTCGGGCGCGTGTAGCCGTACATGCCGAGGTGATCGGCGCGCGTCGTGTCGATCGTCACGAGCAGGACGTTGAAGTCCTTCGGCACGCTCGCCGGCACCGGCTGCCACGCGATGTCCTCGACGTCGGGATGCAGCGGCGCGTCGCCGCCGACGCAGTTCTGATCGATCCCGTCGCCGGGAATCTCGGGCGCGCCGGGATGGATCGTCGGATCGCGATCGTCGCAGTCGCCGCCGCCGAGGTACGGCGAGTAATGATCGCGATCGAAGTCGAGCACGCGGCGCAGCGCGCGCGCGATCGGCCCGCCGAGCCCGGTGTACGCCGAGGCCGCCTTGATCACCTGCGCCGAGCCGCCGGTCGCGAGCACGAGCACCGCGAGCACGATCGGCCAGCCCAGCCACGTCGCGCGCCGCGGCCACGGCGGCAGCCGCGCGATGCGCGCGGCCAGCGCGCGCGCCGGCCGCGCGGCGGGCCACGCGAGCCCGGCCGCGACGAGCGCCACGGTCGGCCCGCGCAGCGGCAACAGGCGCGCGGTCTCCCACTCGCGCCACGCCCACGCGCCGAGCGCGACCGCGACGAGCGCGGCGAGCGCGGCGAACGGCGCCCACACCGACGACAGCGCCGGCACGCGCGCGACCAGCCGCGCGAGCCCGGCCTCGATCGGCCGCGCCAGCAAGAACGCGATGACGACCGCGACCGCGAGCGCGCCGAGCACGGCCGCGATCACCGCGAGCACGGCGAGGCCCCAGGCGTGGCTCGCGGCCACGACCGGCGTCATCGCGCGATACACGACGTAGAGCGCCGTCACGACCACCGGCACGCCGGCGAGCACGAGCGACAATCCGACCACGGTCGCGCGCGGATCCTTCGCGCGCCGCTCGGCGTGATCGCGAAACGCGAACGTCAGGAGATTACCGAGCCGCGAGCCGCGCGCGAGCACGAGCGCGCCCGCGGCGATCGCGAATCCTGCGGCCGCGCCGGCCGCGCCGTGCGACAGCGCGGTATAGATCACGAAGCGCAGCCGCGACGTGAGGTGCACGACGAACTGCGCGGCCGGCGCCCACGACCACACCGCGTCGATCGCCCCGGCCGCGAGGCCGGCGACCAGCCCGGTCAGCGCGCCGACGCCGAGCACGTCGCGGAGTGGCCTGCGCTCCATTCGCCCTGAAAAGTTACTATGTTTCGACCCGTGACGTCGGATCGCCTGCGCTGGCTCCTGCTCGCGATCGCCGCGCTCGCGCTGGTGTTCCACTCGCTCGCGTTCAACTTCGTCACCGACGACGCCTATATCTCGTTTGTCTACTCGCGCAACCTCGCCGAGCACGGCGAGCTGTCGTTCAACCTCGGCCAGCCCGTCGAGGGCTATACGAACTTCCTGTGGACGGTCGTGCTCGGCCTGCTCATGCTCGCCGGCCTGCCGCCCGAGCTGACGTCGCGCGTGCTCGGCACCGCGTGCGGCGTGGCCACCTTGTACGTCGTGTTCCGCGCGATGGAGCGCGGGCTCGGCCGCAAGTCGGTGTGGGCCGTGCTGCCGGCGCTCCTGCTCGCGTGCTCGTCGGGGTTCGCGTGCTGGAGCTCGGGCGGCCTCGAGACCCAGCTGTTCACGCTCGAGTGCGCGGTCGCGCTCGACGCCGTCGTCGCGGCCGAGACCGAGCCGCGCGCGCTGCGCCGCGCCGGCATCGCGCTCGCGGTCGCCGCGATGACGCGCCCCGAGGGCCTGCTCGTCGCGGCCATGCTCGGGCTAGCGCGCTTCGTCTGCAACATCGTGTCGCGGCGCGGCTTCCTCGGCATCGGCTGGCCCGAGCTGCGGGGCGCGGCCTGGTTCCTCGCGCTGTGGGGCCCGTGGTTCGCGTGGCGCTACCTCTATTACGGCTGGCCGTTTCCGAACACGTACTACGTCAAGGCGTACGGGCCGTGGGCGCGTCCCGACATGGCGCACGAGATGTGGCAGAACGGCCTCTACTACGTGTGGACGTGGCTCGAGCAGACCAAGCTGCTCTACGTCGCGCCGATCGCGCTCGTCGGGCTCGCCGCGGTGCGCGCGCGCACGCCGCGGTTCGCGCTCGGCCTGTCGTGCGCGCTGCTCGCCGCCGCGTACATCCCGTACGCGATCAGCGTCGGCGGCGACTTCATGGGGCTGCACCGCTTCATCATGCCGATGTTCGTCGTCGCGGCGATCGCGCTCGTGCTCGGGCTCGAGTGGCTGTGCAGCCTGCTGCCGCCGTCGGCGCGCGTCGCGGTCGGGGTCGCGCTGTCGATCCTGCTCGTGCTCGGCTTCGCGGCGACGCAGGCGCTGCTCACGTATCACAGCGTCGAGTGGGGCAACTTCGCGAACGATCGCGGCATCGACACGCCGGCGTTCCTCACCGTCTACACCGAGGATCGCGCCGCGATCGGCCGCGCGATGGAGGGCTGCTTCAAGGACGACGACTTCAGCATCCTCGGCGGTGCCGGCGCGCAGCCCTACTACGGGCGGATGCGCGGCATCGACGTGTTCGGGCTGGTCTCGGATCGCGTCGCGCACGAGGAGCCGCGCATCCGCGCGCGCGCCGGCCACACGAAGTTTGCATCCGACAAGCTGCTCGCCGAGTACGATCCGACGTTCGTGTTCTCCTGTTACGAGATCCATCCCACGCCGGATCTGCCGCAACCGCTGCCGTGCAACACCGGCTTCTGGCTCGCGCGCGGCTACGAGCAGGTCACGATGCACGTGCCCGGCCTGCAGCAGAGCGGCGAGTACTACACGTTCCTCGCGAAGAAGGCGCGCGACTTCCAGTGTCCCGGGCGCGTGCACTGACGATCAAGTACTGGGGCGTGTTCCCGATCGCGCTCGCCGCGGCGCTGATCGGGCTGCGCGCGCTCGTCGCGACGCCGCAGCTCGCGCGCCTGGCGCCCGTGCCGTCCGACACGCGCGATCCGCCGGGCACGCGCGCGTACGCCGGCTCGCTCGACATCGCGCGCGGCGGGCCGGTCATCGTCGGCTTCCAGAGCAGCGGGCTCGGCCGGCTCACCGTCGCCGGCCACGAGATCGCGGGGCGCACGCTCGCGAAGGATCGCATCGTGCTCGCGGCCGGCCCGGTGGCGATCCGCGTCGCCGCGCCCGACGCGCGGCTGATCTGGAGCCCGGTCGGCCGCCGCGGCGATCCCGAGTACGTGCCCGCGAATTCGCTGTCGCCGGATCCGCCCGAGCGCGCGAGCTTCGGCGCGTTCGCCGGCGCGGCGCCGCTCGATGGCGCGATCGCCGCGGCGCTGCTCGCGATCCTCGTCGCGTCGCTGTGCGTGCTCGCGCGCCGCCGCCTGCGCGCCGTCCCGCGACAGACGTGGATCGCGATGGCCGCGATCTTCGTCGCCGCGTGCGTCGTGCGCTGGATCGATCTCTCGGGCTTCGGCCAGACCTGGGACGAGGACGTCAACTGGGCGTCGGGCAGGAACTACATCACGAACATCCTCGCGCTCGATCTCCGCACCGAGTCGTGGCAATGGAACCTCGAGCACCCGCCGGTGATGAAGTACCTCGCCGGCATCGGCGCGCAGTTCGCCGACGGCTACGGCCCGGCGCGGGCGATCTCCGGCATCTGCAGCGCGCTCGCGTGCGCGCTGCTCGTGCCGATCGGCGCGCGGCTGTACCGGTTGCGCGTCGGCGTGCTCGCCGGCGCGATCGCCGCGCTCCTGCCGCCGCTCGTCGCCCACGGCCAGATCGTCGGCCACGAAGCGCCGAGCGTGCTGTGGTGGACGCTCGCGATCGTGCTCGCGCTCGGCGTGCACGACGACCTGCCCGACGAGGTTCACCTCGCGCGTACGCGGATCCGCACGCGGCTCGCGTGGCTCGGCGTCGCGGTCGGCGTCGCGCTGTCGTCGCGGTTCATCAACGGCCTTTGCGGCCCGCTCGTGGTCGCGATCGCCGTGATCTACGCGCGCCCGGGCTGGCGTCGCCAGACGCTGCGCGACGGCCTCGTGCTCGTGCCCGCGCTCGCGATCGTGACCTTGTACGTGATCTGGCCGCGCATGTGGGGCCATCCGTTCCTCGCGCTGCACGACTCGTTCGCGAAGCTCGCCCACACCCACTCGCCCGAGCCGTTCCTCGGCGAGATCACCGCGAGCCCGCCGCCGTATTACTTCCTGCCGTACCTCGCCGCGACGCTTCCGCTCGGCGTGCTCGCCGGCTTCGTCGCGTGGTGCGTGCGTGCCGCGCGCGTGCGCGATCGCTCGGCGCTCGTCGTGCTGGCGTGGCTCGTCGTGCCGCTCGGCGTCGCCGCGTCGCCGGTGCGCCAGGACGGCGTGCGCTACGTGCTGCCGACCGTGGCCGCGCTCGCGTTCGCGGCCGCCGCCGGCTGGGAATGGCTCGCCACGCGGTTCGAGCGGCGCTGGCGGCACGCGTTCGGCGCGCTGGCCGGCGCGCTCGGTCTCTATCTCGCGCTCGTGCTCGTGCACATCCATCCCTATTACCTCGACTACTTCGCGGAGCAGGTCGGCGGTGCCGGCACGGTCGCCGACCACCGCTGGTTCGAGACCGCCTGGTGGGGCGAGGGCGTCGACCGCGCGGTCGATTACGTCAACGCAAACGCTGCGCCGAACGCGCACGTGTACCGCGACTGCATCGAGCCCTATCACCTCGCGTGGTTCCGCGCGGACCTGTGGGACCTCGCGAAGACGCCGGCGAGCGCGGACTGGATCATCGCGTATGCACCGGCCTCGCATTCGTGTCCGATCCCGCGCGATGCCCACCGCGTGTACGTGCTCGAAGCCGACGGCGCGATCCTCGTCGAGGTCTGGAAACGCGAGCCCGTGTCAGGAAAACCCTGACGCAACTGATCGGTAACATTAGGGGACACCCCGATAGCAGCGACGCACGACCAGGCGGAGACTGGTAGGCTACGTGGTGCGGAACAGATCGTTGCACGCACTCCGAACGATGGAAGTACCCGTTCGCCGGCGTTACCGGCTCCGATACGACAACCAGGACGTCGACATCACGGCGCCCGCATTCCTGATCGGGCGCGATGTCGAATGCCAGCTGGTCCTGAAACAGGACCTGGTGTCGCGCCATCACGCGCGGCTGACCCAGACCGAAGACGGGCTGATGATCGAGGATCTGCGCAGCATGAACGGCGTGTTCGTCAACGAGCGCCGCATTCGCGAGCCGACCTTGCTCGCTCACGGCGACTCGATCGCGATCGGCACCGAGACACTCGAGGTGATCGACATCCAGCTCGTGCCGCGCGCGGCCAAGCCGACGCGCCCGCAGCCGATCCTGTTCGCGCGCGACATCGAAGGCACCGAGCCGGTGACGCTGGCGCCGCGCCTCGGCGTGCTCAGCGAGCGCGAGCGCGAGGTGTTCGAGAAGATCGTGCTCGGCCACACCCAGCGCGAGATCGCCGAGCAGCTTCACATCAGCGTGAAGACGATCGAGACGCACCGCGCGCGGATCGCCGAGAAGCTCGGCTGCCGCAGCCGTGCCGAGCTCGTAGCGTATGCGATCAACGCCGGCGTGCTGCGGCGAGGCTAAGGGGGGTCGGGGAAACCCCGACCCCACCGATTACGGGGTAAGCCCGACTAACGCGATTTCTCGAACTCTAGGAGAATGATGACAGTGGGGGATTCACCCGCGCCGAAGGCGGGCGAGCCGGCACCGCCGGTCGCGCTCGGTCGTTACGAGATCCTGGGCAAGCTCGGCACCGGAGGGATGGCGACCGTCTACCTCGCGCGCAACGCGGGCGAGCTCGGCTTCCAGCGCCTGTGCGCGGTCAAGGTGCTGCATCCGCACCTCGCCGAGGAGCCGGGGTTCATCCAGATGCTGCTCGACGAGGCGAAGATCGCCGCGCGCATCCACCATCCCAACGTCGTGCCGATCGTCGACCTCGGCACGCACGACGACATCCTGTACGTCGCGATGGAGTACGTCGAAGGCTGCTCGCTGTCGGCGCTGATCAAGAAGCGCCCCGACGAGCGTCCGCCCAACCTGCTCGTCCCGATCATGCTCGACGCGCTCGCCGGGCTCGACGCCGCGCATTCACTGACCGACGACGACGGCACGTCGGTCGGCGTCGTGCATCGCGACGTCTCGCCGCAGAACGTGCTGATCGGGATCGACGGCACGGCGCGGCTCACCGACTTCGGGATCGCGCGCGCGAGCTCGCGCGTGACGTCGACGCGCCCGGGCCAGCTCAAGGGCAAGATCGCGTACATGTCGCCGGAGCAAGTACGCTCGAGCGACGTCGACCAGCGCTCGGACCTGTTCTCGGCGGGCGCGATGCTGTGGTCGCTGCTCACCGGTCGCAAGCTGTTCGCCGGCGAGAACGACGCCGCGACGATGAACAACATCGTGAATCTCGAGATCCCGCTGCCGAGCACGATGGGCTTCATGCCGCCCGCCGCGTTCGACGCGGTGTGCATGCGTGCGCTCGAGCGCGATCCCGCCAAGCGCTTCGCGACCGCGCGCGAGATGGAGGAGGCGCTGCGCGCCGCCGCGGCCTCGGTCAACGCACTCGCACCGCGGCGCGAGGTCGGCGAGTGGATCGTGCGCAGCTTCCGCGAGGAGCTCGCCGAGCGCCGCAAGGCGATCCGCGCCGCGGCGGCCAACCCGGCCGAACGTGCCGTGCTGCGAACCTCGACCCGCACGACGAGTGCTGAATTTCCATCGTTCACGCCATCGACGTCGAACGTCGACGCCGCCGCGAAGCTCGCGCCGATGGCGGTCGTTCGCGCCGGCGCGATCGATCCCGGCGCGGGCGACACCCTGCCGTCGAGCGAGCCGATCATCACGATCACGCACCACGGCGACCCCAAGCGGCGGCTCGCGCTATGGATCGCGCCGCCTGCCGTCTTGCTCGCGATCGTCGGCTGGTTCGCGCTCCGCGGCACGCCGCCACCGCCTACCGCGGCCGCGCCGCCGCCTACCGACCACACACCACCGCCCGCCAAGGTCGCGACCACACCGCCGCCGGCACCGGCGACGGCACCGGCACCGACTCCGGCTCCGGCTCCTGCAGTCGCGACCCCGACGCCGGCGCCGCCGCCCCCGCCCCATCACGATGTCGCGCCGGTCCGGCCGATCGTTCATCATCCGGCGGTCGTCGTGCGCCACGCGCCACTCGCGGTGAAGGCCACGCCACCGCCTGCCACGACACCGCCGGCGCCGCCGCCGTCGCCACCGCCACCAACCACCAAACCACAACGCTGGGATCCCGACTCACCCGCACCACCACAATGAAACAATGAAACTAGCCTATATCGTCCTAACCACTGCTCTTCTGCTCGTATCCACCCTCGCACACGCCGACGAGGCGCAGGACCACGTCGATCGCGCTACGCGCGCGTACAACGTCCAGGACTGGGCGAGCGCGCTGCGCGAGTACCGACAAGCCTACGAGCTCGATCCGAAGCCCGAGACGCTGTGGTCGATCGCGCAGACCCAGCGGCTGTCGGGCGACTGTCGCGGCGCGATCCTGACCTACCGCGCGTACATCCGCGGCGCGTCGAGCGCGGGCGCGAACGCCGCCGAGAACTGGATCAAGCAGTGCGAGGCGGCGCTCGAAGCGCAGCAGAAGGCCGCCGACGATGCGATGAAGGAGCCCGCCAAGCAACCGGCGCAGCCGCAGCCGCAGCCGCAGCCGCAGCCGCAGCCGCAGCCGGTGCATCCGCGCGCGGAGCACAAGTCATGGCTGTCCGATCCCCTCGGCGACACGCTCGCGGTGGTCGCGCTCGCCGGGTTGGTCGGCGGCAGCTACTTCCTCGTCACCGGCAACAGCGACATGAGCGGGGCGGGCAGCAAACCGAATTACCAGCAATATGGCAAGGCCGTCGATAACGCGACCGACGAGCAGCACATCGGCGAGGTCGCGCTGATCGGCGGCGCGGTCTGCGCGGCGCTCGCCACGTGGCGCTACATCTCGGTCGCGTCGCGCGGGTCCAGCGAGCAGATGCAATCGTTCGCGCCGGTGGTCGTGCCCGGCGGTGCGGTCGTCACCTACGGAGGTCGGTTCTGATGCGCGCGGCAAGCCTTCTTCTGGTGGCGACCGCGTGCACTTCGGCGCCACCGTTTCAATGCAAAGACAACAGCGAGTGCATCGGCGACAACGGCGCGAGCGGCATCTGCGAGGCCGATCATGCCTGCAGCTTCCCGGATTCGACGTGCACCGTGTCCAATCAGCGCTATGCGAGCGGCGCCGGCAACGGCAAGGCCTCGCAGTGCGTCGATGCCTCCCCGAACGCGTGCATCACGCAGATCGCGGTCGGCATCCAGTTCTCGTGCTACCTGCGCATGGACGGCACGGTCTGGTGCTGGGGCAACAACGCCGACGGCGAGGTCGGTGCGGGCGTCGATGCCGCATACGTCGCCGTGCCCACGAAGGTCAGCGGCGTGTCGAATGTCGTCCAGATCAGCACGGCCGAGGAGCATGCGTGCGCGCTCGAGCACGATGGCTCGGTGTGGTGCTGGGGCATCAACGACACGTTGAACCTCGGCCAGTGCGGAGCCCTCGACAGCAGCAAGGTTCCGGTGAAGGTGCCGAAGTGGACGCTGAGCGGCACGCCCGCGGTCCCGACCTGCAACGCAGCCCAGGCGTTCCAGGCGGCACTGCCGTCGGGCTCGGTGACGAGCACGATGTCGGCCGGCGGCGAGCACACGTGCGCGCTCGGTGCCGACAGCCAGCTCTACTGCTGGGGCGAGAACAACACCGGCGGCGACGACGGCGGCCAGTCGGGCCAGGATCCGAACGCGACCACCGGCATGCCGAACGTGCCCGGGCCGCTCGTGGTGAGCGGCGCGTCGGCGCTCGGCACCATCATCGACGTGCAATCCGGCGACGAGTACACGTGCGCGCTCAACAGCAACAACAACGTGTACTGCTGGGGCGAAAACGATCTCGGCGAGCTCGCGACCGGCAACATGACCCTCAGCTACATGCCGGAGAAGATCAACGGATTCGGTGATGTCGCGCAGCTCGCGATCGACGACGAGACCGGCTGCATCCTGACCAAGAACGGGAGCGGTCTGTTCTGCTGGGGCAACGGCTCGACCGGGATCTTCGGGCCCGCCAATAACGATTCCAACAACGCACTGACGGCGACCAACCTGACGCTGACCGCCAGCAAGGTGTTCGGCGGGTCGACGACCGAGACCCTGTGCATCTCGACGCAGACCGGCGCGCTCGACTGCTGGGGCGACAACACATTCGGCCAGCTCGGTAACGGCGATCTGACCACGGTCGACGAATCGACGCCGACGCCGGCGCTGATCTCGTCGGTCACGCAGATGCGGATCGGGGATCACCACGCGTGCGCACTGACCCAGGACGGGAGCTTGTGGTGCTGGGGCGATAACTCGGTCGGCGAGCTCGGCGGAAACGGGACATCGTCGACCCCGGTCGCGATTCCCACCAGGGTCGCGGTGACTTGCCAGTAGCGACGCCGCGCTGCGTCGAGCTCGTCACACGTTCGTGACACGGAGCTAACCGTGTTGCGACGAAATCGTCACGCAGTACGATTCGTCCGTGCGGAGGAGGCTCGCGCTCGCGATCGCGCTCGGGGGATGCGCCGGTGGTCATGCCGCGGGCGACGTCGATGCTGCGGCCGCGTCGTCGGACGGCGCGGTCGACGCCGCCGCGTCCGACGCGAGCTATCCGGCCACGCTCGGCGGCGCGCGCGATCGCCTGCTCGCGACCTACTACGCGTGGCTCGAGACCGAGCCGACCGTGCTGCAGTCGAACGGGCTGGTCGGCAGCAACCTGCATTCCGTGTGCGACCTGTGGAACGGGCTCGATCCGTCGTCGCGCTCGGTGTTCCTGACGATCACCGACCGCCTGTACGGATCGATCCTCAGGCTCGACGGCTCGCACATGCTCGATCACGTCGAGAAGCTGTATCGCGTGATCGGCGGACAGGGCGCGAGCCTGACCGATCCGGGCAGCTGCGGCGGCGGCGAGTACAACCGCATGATCATGCACGAGGACGCCGAGCTGCAGGCCGCGCAGCTCGCGGCCAACAACGACCAGGGCGCCGCGCCGTACGACCTCGCCGACATCGTGCCGACCAGCTTCTGGCGCAACTCGCACGATCTCGGTGGCCCGCACGCGCCGTTCGATCTCAGCGACGAGACCGACTCCGGCGCGCCGCGCGGCCAGACCCAGTACTTCAAGGATCCGACGTCCGCGGTCGCGAACGCGCCGCTCGGCCGCATGGACCTGAACGACCTCGTCGATCCGTACGCGCTCGAGATGGACGAGGACTACGACTGCCCGCACAACTCGAACCCCGGCTGCAGCTACGTCTTCTACGGCCCGCTGTGCGCGCCCGAATCCAGCGAGCTCGGCACCGCGATCTTCACGCAGGACTACGGCGACTTCGATCCCGCCTGGACCCCGACGGGCTGCTGAGAGGAGAGGAATTACCGCCAAGGCACCAGCTCTCTGGCGCCTTGGCGGTCAATCCTTCTTCGCCGCGTCGCCCCGCACGCCGCTGATGTTCCAGGCCTGCTGGCAGTACGGCTTGTTGGTGTCCTGGCGGACGTAGTCGGCGGTCAGCACGAGCTGGAGCATGCCGCTGTCGACGCGGCCGGCGACCGAGTAGCGCGCGGACAGGCCCATCACGGTCGTGCCGACGAGCTTGGGCGTCTTCGCCGCGATCTTCCCGCTCTTGTCGGGCGTGCCGTACATGACCGGGATCAGGTCGGTGTTCACCGACAGCGTGCCCTTCTTGACCTCGATCGTCAGCTTGCCGCGGCCGAGCGCGACCGGCGGCGGATTGCACGTCGTGCCCGCCTCCTCGAACTTGACGTCGTAGACGCCGGCCGGTCCGTCGTCGGCGAACGCCGGCGACGCGGCCAGCACGATGGTCAAGAGGGCTACGCCACGCATAGCCCTATGTTGTCACGGATTCACCTGCGCGGTACGCGAAGGCTCGCGATAGACGAACATCGTCTTCATCGAGCGCACCTCCGAGTTCTCGCGCGCGACCACCGTGATCATGTTCGAGCCCGGCCATAGCGGCACGTCGGCCGCGAAGTCGAGCTGGCGGCCGTTCTTGCCGCCGCGGTTGCTCTCGTAGAACACCTTCTTGCTGTCGACCTTCGCGCTCTGGTTCGACACGTAGACGTACACGTCCTCGACGTGGGTCTCGTCCGACGCGGTGCCCGAGAGCTTGTAGCTCTCGCCGGTGGTCTCGAGGCTCTTGGTCGCGAGCGAGATCATCGGCGGCGTCGACTCCCAGTACGGCGCGAACATGCCGCCGCCGGTACCGCCCGGCGTGATCGCGGTCGTCGCCACGAAGCCGACCTTCGTCGCGCCGAGCTTGACCTTCGTCCACGGACCGAAGATGCCGAGCACGGCATAGCTCGCGCCCTTGGGCGCCGTGCCGACGACGCCGGTGTCATCCGAGGCGCCCGAGTGGATCGCGGTCGCCTGATGGACCGTGATCTCGCCGCGCTCGGGCAGCCCGACCACCGACGGCTGCACCTTGAAGTGCAGCTTGTCGCTGGCCTGGACGTCGAGCTTGCCGTCGTACGCCATCAGCTCGAGCACGACCTCGTCGGCCTTGAGCGACGCGTCGGTCGCGAGCGGGAACTCGAGCTCCTTGGTCTGGCCGGGCGCGAGCGGGGTGTCGAGCGTGAACCGCGACTTGTCGAGCAGCACGCCGTCGCCGGTCGCGTTGCGCAGCAGGACCTCGGCGTCGGGGCTCGTCGCGCCGGTGCCGGTGTTCTTGATCTGCACCTGCAGGCGGTAGCGCTCGCCGCGCTGCACGAGGCCGTCGCCGTTGCCGTCGTCGACCAGCTGCCACGCGTAGGCGAAGATCGGCCGCGGCGCCGCTTCGACGCGCAGCTCGATCGGCTCGACGTGGGCGGGCGCGCCGTGCGCCTCGCGGATCTCGAGGCCGAGCCGGTCGAGCCGGTCGTACGCCTCGTACGGCACCTTGACCTTGGTCGTGAACGTCTTGGTCTCGCCGGGCGAGACCTTGCCGATCGGCATCTCGACGTCCTCGAACACGTTGTCGTCGGCCTGGATGCGCGGCAGCACGCGCCACGCCGGGCCGGTGCCGGTGTTCTTCACGGTCGCGGTCACCGCGATCTCGTCGCCGGCCTTGGCCGTGCCGCCCGGCGCGACCGCCAGCGCCACGTCGAGGTTCGCGGCATCGGGCTGGGTCGCGGACGGCGCCGCCGACCAGTCGACGCCGAGCACGGTGAGCGCGGCGACCAGCTTCTTCTCTTCATCGGCGCGCACGCGCGCGACCAGCCGGCCCGCGCCCGCGACCAGGCGCGGCCGCGTCGACGCGCTCACGCTCGACACCAGGTCGCGCGCGAACCGCATCTCGAAGTCCTCGACGATCTCGTCCTCGTCGGGCGGATCCTCGTCGTCGGCGGGCGGCTGCGTCGCGGCCGCGGCCGAGCCCTGCTCGGGCGGCGCCTTGCTGTCCTTGTCCTTGCTGTCCTTGCTGTCCTTCGCGTCCTTGCCCGCGGCGACCGGTGTCGCCGGCTTCTTGCGATCGACGAGGAACGGCAGCTCGTACTCGGGCTTGTCGCCGTCCTTCGCGTAGGTCGATACCAGGTGCGCGTCGAGATCCTTCTCGCCGTACGTGTGCGTCGGCGGCAGCATGCGGATGAAGTCGGTCGGCGAGTCGTTCTTCTCGGGCACGTACATCCGCTGGAGCAGGATGTCGGGCACGATGCCGAGGTTCTGGATCGAGCGATCGCCGGGCGTGAGGTACTGCGCGATCGTCAGCTTGAGCTTGCTGTGATCCTCGTTGTCGTAGAGCTCCTGCACCGAGCCCTTGCCGAACGTGCGCGTGCCGATGATCGCGGCGCGGTCGAGGTTCTTGAGCGCGCCCGCGACGATCTCCGACGCCGACGCCGAGCCGCCGTTGACGAGCACCGCGAGCGAGCTGGTGGTGTCGCCGAACCCGCGCTCGGCGCGCCGCTGCTCGCGGTCGCGGCCCGAGACCGTGGTGACGACCGTCCCCGAGTCGACGAACAGGTCGGCGAGCTGCACGGCCTCTTCGAGCAAGCCGCCCGGGTTGCCGCGCAGGTCGAGCACCCACGACGTCGCGCCCTGCGCCGACATCTCCTTCATCGCATCGGCGACATCGCTCGCGATGCCCTTCGAGAACTGCTTGACCTTGATGTAGCCGACGCCGTGGTCGAGCAGCTTGTGATCGACCTGCGAGACGTGGATCTGCGCGCGGACGAGGTCGAAGCGCAGCAGCGCGGCCGCGCCCTTGCGCTCGATCCACAGCGTGACGCCGGTCTGCGGCTCGCCGCGCATGCGATCGACCGCCTCGTTCGACGTGAGATTTTCGGTCGGATCGTTGTTGATCTTGACGATGTGATCGCCGGCCTTGATGCCGGCCTTCGTCGCCGGCGTGTCCTTCATCGGCTTCATCACCATCAGCTTGCGGTCGACCATCTTGATGACGATGCCGAGGCCGCCGAACTTGCCGCTGGTCGACACGTCCATGTCGCGCGCCTGCTCCGGATCCATGAGGATCGAGTGCGGGTCGAGCGTCGACAGCATGCCGTTGACCGCCGCGTACTCGACCTTCGCGAGGTCGGCGCCGGCGTTCATGTTGTTCTCGATGAAGCGGAAGATCCGCCTCAGCTTGTTGATGAGGTGCCACGGCGAGTCGACGTCGTCGGTCTCGAACACCTCCTTCTTGTCGTTGACCGCGATCGTCACGCGGTTGTGCGCGACGTCGGGCTCGACGAGAACCTCGGGGACGTTGAACTGCACGCTGTCGAGCGCGGCGTACAACATCTTCTTCGGATCGATGCGCGAGGGATCGACGTAGCGATCCTTGATGCGCACGAGCGCGAGGTTGAAAATCTTGAGCGCCGACAGATCGTGGCGCGTGTTGGCCGGCTCTCCTGGAGCGGCACGTACTTCTTGGGTCTCGAGGCCCAGCGAGACGACGCCTTCGGGCGACTGCCTCACGACGGTGAGCACGAGTGCGAGAGCACCCGCGATCGTCACCAGGGCCAGATTCAGCCTGCGGTGCATCATGCGATTATAGGCTGCAACGCCGAAGTGGCCAGCAACCTCGCCTCGATGTCCTCGGGTGTGGCCATGTAGTATGGTCGTCAGGACGCGATGGCCGAGCGAAAGTCCAAGGGCGCCGGCAAACGCAAGAAGAAGCCGGATGTGATCGACGTCGGCGACGCGCCGCGTGACGAGGGAAGCTCTGAAGAGGGTGAGGACGAGGCAGAAGGCGACGGCGAGGGCCTCGATACCGATCTCGTCGCCGGCGCTGGCGGCACGATCGACGTCGCCGATGAAACCCACGACGAGGACGCCGACGTCCTGCTGAACGAAGACGACGCGCCGCCGCCGCGATCCGCGACCGGCGGCTCGCTGGCGCGCCGCGATCCGCTGTCGGCGTACATGGCCGAGACCCGCCGCTATCCGCTGCTGACACCGGAGGAGGAGCACGCGCTCGCGGTACGCCTCGTGGAACACAACGATACGGCCGCCGCGCGCAAGCTGGTCGAGGCAAACCTCCGCCTGGTCGTGAAGATCGCCTACGAGTACCGGCGCGCGCACAAGAACCTGCTCGATCTCGTGCAGGAGGGGAACATCGGCCTCATCCAGGCGGTGAGCAAGTTCGATCCGTACCGCGGCGTGAAGCTGTCGAGCTACGCCGCGTTCTGGATCCGTGCCTACATCCTGAAGTTCATCCTGAACAACTGGCGGCTCGTGAAGATCGGCACGACGCAGGCCCAGCGCAAGCTGTTCTTCAACCTGCGCAAGGAGCGCGAGAAGCTCGAGCAGCTCGGGTTCCAGCCGACGTCGGCGCTGCTCGCCGAGAAGCTCGACGTTCCCGAGAAGGAAGTGATCGAGATGGAGCGCCGGCTCGCCGCGCCCGAGGCGTCGCTCGACGCGCCGATCGGCGGCGGGGAAGACGACGGCACGCGCACGCGCCTCGACTACCTGCCGAGCGACGACGAGCGCCCGGATCGCGCGGTCGCGCAGAGCGAGTTCTCGGAGCTACTCCGCAGCAAGCTCGAGGCGTTCGCGCAGACGCTCGAGGGCCGCGAGCAGACGATCTTCCGCGAGCGCTGGCTGACCGACGAGCCCAAGACGCTGCAGGAGATCGGCGACAAGTATCAGGTCAGCCGCGAACGCGCCCGCCAGCTCGAGCGCCGCATGCTCGATCGGCTGAAGAAGTACCTCGAGGCCGAGATGGGCACCGCGGTCGACATCGAGGCGCTGACCCGCGAGTAGCGATCGCTCGTCAGCTCGCGTGATGCCGCGCGCGCCACAGCTCGAGCACGAGCAGCGTCCACAGCCGCTGGCGGTGATCGACCTTGCCGTCGGCGTGCTCGCGCAGCATGCGCTCGACGACGGCGCGGCGGAGGCGGCCGCTCGCGGCGAGCCCGCGCGGGTCGAGCAGCACGTCGTGGGCGAGCGGGGCGAGCTCCTCGCGCAGCCAGCGCGCGACCGGCATGCCGAACCCCTTCTTCGGCCGCTCGACGATGTGCGCCGGCAGGTAGCGAGACGCGAGCCGCTTGAGGATGTACTTCGAGGTCCGGCCGTGCAGCTTGTACGCGAGCGGCAGCGACGCGGCGTACTCGGCAAACGCGGTGTCGAGCAGCGGCGCGCGCACCTCGAGCGACGCCGCCATCGACGCGCGGTCGACCTTCGCGAGCACCGAGTGGCACATGTAGAGGCCGACGTCCTGGTAGAGCACGCGTTCGAGGTGGGTGCCGTGTCCGTCGCGGTAGCGCGCGCGCGCGCTGGCGTAGATGTCGTGGTCGCCGCCGAGCAGCGCGTCGACGACGGGCTTCGAGGTCGCGCCGAGCCACACGTAGTTGCGCTCGTCGGGCGGCGCGTCGAGCCCGAGCACCAGCTTCTTGAGCTTGAAGTCGAAGCTGAAGTTGTCGTGCGAGACCGGCAGGCGATCGACGAGCAGTCGAGCGGCGCGCGCGAGCTTGCGCGCCGGTCCGAGCATGCGCGCGAGCCGGTGCGCGAAGTACGTCGGGTAGCCGGCGAACAGCTCGTCACCGCCGTCGCCGCCGAGCGCGACCGTGACGTGGCGGCGCACGAAGCGCGACAGCATCGTGGTCGGCACGATCGACGCGTCGCCGATCGGCTCGTCGAGCACGTCGCCGAGCGAGCCGACGAGACGTGCCGCCTCGCCCACGTCGAGCACCTCCTCGACGTGAGTCGTGCCGAGGTGGCGCGCGACCTCGCGCGCGTGCGCGCTCTCGTCGAACGACGGATCGGTGAACCGCACCGAGAACGTGCGCACCTGCGCGCGCTCGCGCGCGGCGAACGCGGTGACGAGCGAGCTGTCGATGCCGCCCGACAGGAACACCCCGAGCGGCACGTCCGAGACCAGCCGGCGCTGCACCGAGGTCCGCAGCCGCGCATCGAGCTCGTCGATCGCGGCCTGTTCGCTCACGCGGCGCTCGCCGGTCACGTGCAGCTGCCAGTAGCGAAACGTGTCGACGCCGCGCGCGGTCGCGACCAGCGCGTGGCCGGCTTCGAGCTTGCGCACGCCGGCGAGGATCGTGCGCGGCGCGACCACGTACTCGAGGCCGAGGTACTCCGCGAGCGCGGCGTCGTCGATCGCGCGCGGCACCGTGGGGTGCTCGAGCAGCGCGGTCAAGGTCGACGCGAACACGACATCGCCGCCGCGCACGCGGTAGTAGAGCGGCTTCTTGCCGAACCGGTCGCGCGCGAGGAGCAGCTGCTGCAGCTCGCCGTCCCACAGCGCGAACGCGAACATGCCGTCGAGCTGCTCGACGCACGCGGTGCCCCACTGGCGATACGCGTGGAGGATGACCTCGCTGTCGCTGCGCGTGCGGAACACGTGGCCGAGCGCCTCGAGGCGGCGGCGGAGCTCGACGAAGTTGTAGATCTCGCCGTTGAACGTCAGGACGAGCGGGCCGGCGACCATCGGCTGCGCACCGCCATCGAGATCGATGATCGACAACCGGCGGTGCGCGAGGATCGCGTGATCGTCGCGCCACAGGCCCTCGCCGTCGGGGCCGCGGTGGCGCATCGCGTCGGCCATCGCCTGGACGGCGCGCGCGTCGAGCGTCGCCGGGTCACCGGCCCAGCTGACCGCGCCGGCGATGCCGCACATCAGATCGCGCGCTTCACGGGGATCGGCGCCGGGCGCACGACCTCGCCGTCCGCGTACGTCTCGCGGATCAGGTAAGTCGGCGCTTGCGACGACTCGTGGTACGTGCGCATCACCATCTCGGCGACGAGCCCGATCAAGATCGACAGGCAGCCGATGAGCACGAACATGATCGCGAGCAGCGGCAGCGGCGTCTCGACGAACGACTTGCCGCCCCAGAACTTGAAGTAGACCATCACCACGAACGACACGATCGCCGCGAGGAAGTTGAACAGGCCGAACTTGCCGAACACGTGCATCGGCTTGGTCGCGTAGCGCCGCAGGAACTGGACGAGCACCAGGTCGAGGAACACGTTCGGCACGCGGCCGAGCCCGTACTTGGTGGTGCCGTGCAGGCGAGGACGGTGGTTGACCACGATCTCGGTGACGCGCGCGCCCTGCTGCGCGGCGTAGATCGGGATGAACCGGTGCATCTCGCCGTACAGATGCACGCCCGACAGCACGCTGCGGCGATACGCCTTGAGCGTGCAGCCATAGTCGTGCAGGCGCACGCCCGAGATCCGCGAGATCAGCTTGTTCGCGGTCCACGACGGGATCTTGCGCGTGACGAACGTGTCCTTGCGGTCGCGGCGCCAGCCCGAGACGACATCGTAGCCCTCGTCGAGCTTCGCGAGCAGCTTCGGGATGTCGGCCGGGTCGTTCTGGAGGTCGGCGTCGAGCGGAACGATCACGTCGTTGCGCGCGGCGTCGAACCCCGCCGACATCGCGGCGGTCTGGCCGAAGTTGCGGGCGAACCGGATCACCTTCGCGTACGGCCGCGTCGCCGTCATCTCGCGCAGCAGCTCGGGCGTCTTGTCGCGAGAGCCGTCGTCCACGAAGATCGCCTCGACCTCGTGCCCCGCCTGCGTGAGCGTCAGCACGACCGCATCGAGCTGACCGGAGAGCTCGGGCAGTGATTCCTCCTCGTTGTAGCAGGGGATCACCAAGCTCACCGACAGCGCTGCCATAGCCGGGTACCTAGCACGGTTTGCCGGCAGCGCGGTATGGCAAATGTCGCGTCGCGGGGCTAGGTTGCGTCGCCGATGCGGATCCGGCAGCCATGGCCGATCGTGAGGTCGCGCCAGCGCCGGCGCGATTTCGCCGCACTGTTCGGCAAGATCGCGCCGGGCTCGCTCGGCGACATGCTCGAGCTCGGCTCGGGCGATGGCTTCAACGCGTCGCTGCTGGCACCGCTCGGCAAGTCGCTGGTGACGAGCGAGCCGTCGCCTGGCCGGGCCAAGCACGGCAACGAGCTGCCGCGCGTGCGGTGCTCGGCCACCGCGCTGCCGTTCCCCGACGCGGCGTTCGACTTCATCTTCTCGTCGAGCGTGCTCGAGCACATCCGCGATCGCGTCGGCGCGTTCGCCGAGATCAAGCGCTGCCTGCGCCCGGGCGGCGTGATGGTCCACGTCATGCCGTCGACGACGTGGAAGTGGCTGCAGTTGATCTTCTACTACCCGCACGTCGCGGTGTCGGGGCTCGAGCTGATCGGCGCCAAGAAGCAGCTGCCGGCGCCCGAAGCGACGTCGACCGAGCTGTGGAACACCGACGGCAAGAAGCCGACGTGGTGGCAGGAATTCAAGAGCGGCGTGCTGCCGCCCGTGCACGGCGAGTTCGACGGTCACGTGCGCGAGATGATCGGGTTCCGCGCGAAGAGCTGGCGGCGCGAGCTCGAGGCTGCGGGGTTCGCGGTCCACGCGCGGTTGCGCCTGCCGCTGTGCTCGGGCTACGGGTTCGGGCTCGAGCGGCTGCGCTGGGTCGGCGAGAAGTGCGGGATGTCCGCGCACAACGCGTTCGTCGCGACCCACGCCGGCGCCGCGCCGCAGTTGCCGGAGCACTGGCAGTGACCGAGCCGAAACCGGATGGCAAGAAGGGCCTCAAGGTCCCGAAGTGGATCGACAAGGTCCTGCTCGTGATCGGACTGGGCCTGGTCGGCTACGTCGTCTCGCGGTTCTCGTTCACCGAGATCGTCTCGACGATCTCGGGGATGTTTCCGGCGGTCCTGCTCACGCCGCTGATCGCGCTCGGCTGGTTCTGCACCGCGACGACCGCGCTGTACACGCTGCTCGAGCGCCAGGTGCCGTGGTGGAAGATGCTGTGGATCCGCCTGGTCGGCGATTCGTACAACGCGCTGTTGCCGATGGCCGGCTTCGGAGGCGAGCCGTTCAAGCTGCGCCAGCTGTCGTACTACCTGTCGCCGGCGGTGCTGATGTCGACGTTCATCCGCGACCGCATCCTCGACAACGTGATCGGCTTCACGTGGTCGGCGCTCGGCTGCATGGTCGGCGTGCTCGCGTTCTCGCTCGACGACAGGATGCAGGTCCTGCTCGTCGGCTACTCGATCGTGTGCGCGCTGATCGGCGTGCTCGGTACGGCGCTCGTGCTCACGCGCGTGCCGGGCAAGCTCGGCGGCTTCCTCGCGAAGTTCCTCGGCGACGTGACGCCCGAGCAGATCGAGCCGCTGCCCGCAGCGCGGGTCGCGGTGATCCTGTTCTGGTACACGTGCTCGCGCGCGCTCGGGCTACTCGAGAAGGTCGTGCTGCTGTGGATCCTCGGCGCGCCGCACGATCTCGCGTCGGCGCTGTTCGTCGACGGCTTCCTGTCGGCGGCCGGTTACATCGGGTTCTTCATCCCGCAGGGGCTCGGCGTGTTCGAGGGGGCGACCGTCTACGCGGTCGGCGTGCTCGGCGCGCCCGGGCCGGTGGCGATCGCGTTCGCGTTCGCGCGGCGGGGACGGATGGTCGTGGTCGGCCTGTTCGGGATCTCGCTGCACGTCGCCGCGCTCGCGCGCAACTGGCTCCGCCGCCAGCGGGCCTAACGGCGCCGGAAGATCCGCACGCCCTCGATCGTGCGGTCGACCTCGTAGTGCGCGCTGAGGAACTGCCACAGCCGCGGATAATTCTCCGGCGGGTAGTCGTAGTCGGTGTACTTGCCGGGCGAGGTGTCGAGCACGAACGGCGGCGGCGCGGCTTCGAGATCGTGCATCAGCATGTCCCACGCCTCGGGGACATCGTGGCCGAGCCCGGTCTTCGAGTTGCCGCTGTGGATGTGCGTGTACACGAAGCGCGTCGACGGGCAGCGATCCGCGGCGTGGTACAGCGCGGGGAACCATCCCCACACGAAGATCCGGTCGTCCGGCCAGGTGTGATCGGCGACGTAGTGCGCGGCCTCGCGGTAGTCGGGCGTCGGCGACCACAGCGAGCTGGTCGCGCCGTTGACGACGATCCCGGCCACGAACGTGCCCGCGCCGACGACCGCGATCGCGGCGACCAGCCAGCGCCTCAGGTGTGCCTCCGCGCCGATGCCGGCGAGCACGCACAGCGCGGGAACGAACAGCAGGAAGTAGTGGCCGTACATGCGACCGCCGACCGTGGCCGCGCCGAGATTTCCGACGAGCCACCAGTAGACGACCGACTGCGAGCGCGAGCGGCCGCGCACCGCGAGGTAGACGAGCGGGCTGCACGCGGCGAGGAACGGCAAGAGGCTGGTCGCGATGTTCGCGAGCGTGCCGCTGTCACCGGCGGGGATGTAGTAGTGGAACACGTACGTCCAGGTCCAGAACACGGCGTCGTCCCACACGCCGAGCGCGCGCAGCTCGAGCACGACCGCGGCGACGACGGCCGCGCAGCCGACGACGAGCAGCGCGAGGTCGCGGAGCGCGTGCAGCGGCTGGCGTCGGCCCGTGAAGAAGCGGTCGGCGCACAGCGCGAGAAACGTGGCGAACGCGACCTGCTTGCACAGCAGCGCGAACGCACCGGCGACGCCGGCCGCGAGCATCCACGCCCAGTGGCGGTCGCGGCCGCGCAGGTAGCAGTACACCGCGAGCGCGGCCGGCAGCACCGCGAACATCTCGCTGTTGCCGGCGAGCATGCGCGGGTAGTAGCTCGCGGAGTACACGACGTAGAAGATCGCGGCCCAGCGCGCGGCGACCGGTCCGGCGTAGCGCTTCGCGATCGCCGCGACGAGCAGCGCGGTCGCGATCGCGACCACCGTCACGCACACGTGGATCGCGAGCATGTTGTAGCGGCCGAACACCGCGAACACCTCCTTGTAGACGTAGAACACCGCCGGAAACTTGTTCTCGACGGCATCGCGGTAGACCGTGCCGCCGTCGAGCAGCCGGCACGCGATGCCCGCGTAGCTGCTCTCGTCGAGATCCATGAATGGCTGCAAGAAGCTCGGCAGGTGCAGCAGGAACGCGAGTCCGGCGATGAATCCCGCGGTCTTGCGCGTCACGCCGGGCGTGTATCACGTTTGCAGGCGGTGCGCTTGCGCGTGGTCGCGAGGTGCAGCGACACGCCGGCGATGCTCGTGACGAGCTGCCGGCCGCGGCGCGCGAGCGCGAACGCGACCCCGGCCTCGCCGGGAAAGCCGAGCAGCTCGAACACGCCGACCGAGGCAGCCTCCGTGATGCCGACGCCCTGCGGGATCACGCCGCCGACGAAGCCCGCCGCGGCGAGCGCACCGGCCGTGAACACGACCTGCCAGATCGTGAAGTCGAGCCCGAGCAGCGTGAACAACACGCCGATCTCGAAGATCCCGGCCGCGCGCGCGACGAGCGTCCAGCCGAACGAGCGCGCGAGCACGCGCACCGGCAGGCGTTCGTAGTCGCGCGTCACCGCGCCGATCCACTTCGCGATCCGCCCGCCGATCCGGCTCGTGATCGACGTGAGCAGCAATGCCGCGCACGCGAGCGCCGCGAGCCCGGCGCCGATCGCGTACGCGATCATCGTCGTGCGTAGCGCCGGGGCGACGTCGAGGAAGATCGCGCCGCCGGCGACGCACGCCGCCGAGAACGCGAGCGCGATGCCGTTCTCGACGATGCGATCGTTGATCAACGCGACGACCGCGCGATGGGTATCGACGTAGCGGGTGAGCAGCTTCAGCTTGAACGGCTCGCCGCCGACGCCCGCGGCCGGGAGCAGCGCGTTGTAGCCCTCGCCGACGACGCGGTTGTAGAGCAACGCCGACCACGGCACGTCACCGCCGAGCAGGTAGTACAGCGACCACGAGCTCGCGCCGAACCATCCCAGCGCGAGCACCGGCGTCACGAACACCAGCGGACCGAGGTCGACGCACGCGTCGCCGATCGCCGACAGCGGGAACTGCGAGATCACCCACGCGATCGCACCGAGCCCGATCGCGAGCAGCGCGCGGTTGAGCCACTTCTTCTGCACGCCGGTCACGCCGGAACCTCGAGCACGAAGCAGCTGCGCGCGTACGGTTGCTTCCAGTCGCGGCAGAACCGCGACAGCGGTTCGCTCGCGGTGACGGCGAGCCCCTGGGTCGCGAAGAAGCGCTCCCATTCCGGCTGCGAGTAGAACCCGTAGTCCGCCGTCGACCCGATCGAGCGCCTGAACTTCTCGCCGTGACGGCGGTTGAAGTAGCGATCGATCGCGTTGCGCGGCGTATCCTCGATCACCACGATCGTGCGGCGGCACACGCGGCGAGCTTCGGCGACCAGCTGCGGCTTGATCTCGTTCGGCACGTGATGGAGCACGAACGCGAGCACGACGACGTCGAAGCGGCGATCCGGAAACGCGAGCGTGTGGCCGTCGTAGAGCGCGAAGTTCGCGAGCTCGGCGCGGCGGGCATCGACGATGTCGATGCCCCAGGTGTCGGGATGAGTCGCGGCGATCGCGGCGGTCACGTATCCGCAGCCGCATCCGACGTCGAGGACCGAGTCGCCGGCGCGCACGTGCGGCGCGACCAGGCCGAGCGTGTGGCGCATGTCGTGGCGGACCGGCCGCGAGAGCTCGCGCCATGCGGGGACGGCGATGTCTTGCTCTCCACGCTCGGCGCCCATCGGGGCACTCTCGCCCGGCGCCGCGGCCGGCCGCAAGCGCAACCCGTGGCATTGCCCGGTATCGATCGCGAAGGTCGTCCGACGAAATCGGGGGGCCTGCGCGGCGCGCTCCGCGCCGGCGTGGTAGGTGGAGCGAGGTGGACTGGCTCGCGCGCGTCCTGACCCGCATCGCGGTGCGCTGGCCGAAGCTGGTCGTCGCCTGCGGGGTCGCGGTCGCGCTCACCGGCATCGCGCTGGCCTCGCAGCTCGGGCTGCAGACCGACCTGTCCGAGCTGCTGCCATCCGGTGCGCCGAGCGTCGTGGCGCTGCGCGCGCTGAACCAGCGGGTCGGCGGCACCGGAAACGTCGCGATCGCGCTCGAGTCCCCCGGCGGCGCGCCGGCGTTGCGCGCGTACATCCCGACGCTGGCCGCGGCGCTCCGACGCGACCTCGGCTCCGACTTGCTGTCGATCCGCTACTCGCGCAAGGAGCTCGAGGATTTCTACCGCAAGTTCGCCGCGTACTACACGCCGCTTCCCGATCTCGAGCGCTGGCAACACGAGCTCGCGACCGCGATCGCGAAGCAGAATCCCGCGTACATCGACCTCGACGACAACCCGCGCGATCCCCTGAAGCAGCTCGCCGACGAGGTGCGCGCCTCGAAGGACAAGCTCGATCCCAAGGCCGACGCGGCGGATCCCGAGACCGGCCTGCTCATGACCGAGCACGGCCACCTCGCGGTCGTGTTCGTGCGGCCGGCGTCGAACTCGCTGAACCTCGGCGGCGCGGCGGGCATGCTCGAACGCATCCAGCGCACGGTCGACGCGACCGATCCGGAGGGCCACGGCATTCACGTCGCCGGTTACACCGGCTCGATTCCGGTCGCGCTCACCGAGGTCGCCGCGATCCGACACGACATCGTCAGCACCGCGATCTTCGTGCTGCTCGGCGTCGGCGCGATCGTGACGCTGTACTTCGGCGGCATCCGCGAGCTCGTGCTGATGTCGGGCGCGGTGACGATCGGCGCCGCCGTCGCGCTCGGGTTTGCCGAGCTGTGGATCGGCCACGTCAACGCGCAGACCGCGTTCCTCGGCGCGATCATCGTCGGCACCGGGATCAACTACGGCATCATCTTCCTCGATCGCTACCGCCGCGCGCGCGTGAGCGTTCCCGACGTCGCGGCCGCGCTCGAAGCGGCATCGGCGCAGACGATGCGCGCGACCGGCATCGCGGCGCTCGCGACCGCGTGCTCGTTCGGCGTGCTCGCCGCGGGCAACGTCGAGAGCTTTCACCAGTTCGGCTGGATCGGCGGCATCGGGATCCTGGCCTGCTGGGTGGCGACGTTCACGGTCGTACCCGCGTGCATCGCGCTCGCCGATCGCGACTACCCGATCCCGCGGCCGCTCGCCGGTCTGCGCGTCGCGTCCGCCGGCTTCAGCTGGCTCGCCACGCGGATCGCGTACGCGCCGCGCGCGGTCGTGGTCGCGACGATCGCCGTCGCCGTCGCCGGCGGGGCGATCGCGGTGCGGGCTCGCGGCGACGTGATCGAGACCAACCTGCGCAAGCTCGGCACGCGCTCCGCGGACACGAGCGGCATCGAGTCACTCGACCAGCGGCTGCGATTCATGGACGACCGCTCGGCGACCCCGGCCGTGATCGCGACGCGAACGCGCGACGAGGCGCGCGAGGTGTGCGAGATCCTCAACGCGCGGCGCTCGAGCGATCTTCACGAGATCATGCGGCGGTGCTACTCGATCGCGAACCTGTTTCCGCGCGACCTCGAGCGCCGCGCCAGGATCATCGCCGCGCTGCGCGCCGATCTCGACGCGGTCGACGAGGACGACCTCGGCGACCAGGATCGCAAGGACCTGGCCGAGCTCCGCCGCGCGCTCGCCCAACCGCCGCCGGCCGACGCCGACTTGCCGCGCGAGCTCGCCGAGTTCTTCGTCGAGCGCGACGGCTCGCTCGGCAAGCTCGCCTACGCCGAGCCGATCTCCGAGGAGATCGAATCGAACCTGTACACGTTCACCGACGCGATGCGCGAGATCCGAACCGAGTCCGGCCATGTCGTCGAGTCGAGCGGCGAGCTCGTCGTGTTTGCCGACGTGCTGCGCGCGATGCGCCGCGACGCGACCGTGCTGACGATCGCCGCGGCCGCGCTGGTCATGCTCGTGCTCGTGCTCGCGACGCGCAGGCTCGGCGCGTTCGTCCGCGTCGGCGGCGCGCTCGTCGCCGGCGTCGCGACCATGGTCGGCGCCGCGGTCCTGCTCGGCGTCAAGCTGAACTTCTTCAACTTCGTGGCGCTGCCGACGACGTTCGGCATCGGCATCGACTACGCGATCAACATCGAGGAGAGCATCCGCCAGAGCGGCCGCGGTCAGATCTCGGCCGCACTCGCCGAGTCCGGTCCGCCGGTCCTGCTGGCGTCGATGACCTCGATGATCGGATACGCGTCGCTGATCCCGGCGGATAGCCGCGCGCTGGCATCGTTCGGCCTGCTCGCCATCATCGGCGAGATGGCGTGCGTGGCGGTCGCGGTCGTGCTCGTACCGGCGGCGTGGGCGCTGACGCGCTCGTCGAAGGATTGACGTGGCAGGCACGCTCTACATCGTCGGCACGCCGATCGGCAACCTCGAGGATCTGTCGCCGCGTGCCGCGCGCGTGCTGCGCGAGGCCGAGTTGATCGCGGCGGAGGACACGCGCGCGGCCAAGACGTTGCTCGCGCACGTCGGCGGCGCGAGCGCGCCGGTGCTCTCGTTCTTCGAGGGCAACGAGGCCGAGCGCGCCGACGAGATCCGCGCCGCGCTCGCCGCCGGCAGGAAGGTCGCGGTGATCAGCGAAGCCGGGATGCCGGGCGTGAGTGACCCGGGCGCACGCGCGGTGGCCGCCGCGGTCGCGGTCGGCGCGCGCGTCGAGGTGATCGCCGGGCCGTCGGCCGCGCTCGCCGCGCTCGTCGGCTCCGGGCTGCCGAGCGCGCGGTTCACGTTCCTCGGCTTTCCGCCGCGCGAGCCGGGCGCGCGCCAGGCGCTGTTCGGCTCGCTGCGCGCCGAGGTCGCGACGATGATCTTCTTCGAGGCGCCGGATCGCGTCGCGCAGACGCTCGCCGATCTCGGCGCGGCGCTCGGCGCGGATCGGCGCGCGAGCCTCGGCCGCGAGCTGACCAAGGTGCACGAGGAGCACGTGCGCGGCACGCTCGGCGAGCTGGCGTCCCGCTACGCGAACGAGGCGCCGCGTGGCGAGTGCACGATCGTGGTCGCGGGCGCGACCGGCGCCGCCGCGCCGATCGACATCGAGGCCGAGCTGCGTCGGCTGCTCGCATCCGGCCTCGGCCCGCGCGACGCCGCGGCGCGCCTCGTGATCGCGACCGGCAAGCCGCGCCGTCACCTCTACCAGCTCGCGCTGTCGCTGCGCGACAAGCCCGGCGAATGACCGCGCCATTTTCGTTCGATGCCGCCGGCGATCCGCACCTGACGTGCGAGTGCCGCACGCTGCCGTGCGGGCTCGACGTGATCGTCCACCGCGACGACACCGCGCCGCAGGTTCACGCGAGCGTGTGGTACCGCGCCGGCAGCTCCGACGAGCCGCCGCATCGCAGCGGGCTCGCGCACCTGTTCGAGCACCTGTTCAAGAACTCGCAGCACATGCCGAGCGCGCACTACGACGTGCTGCGCCGCGCCGGCGCGACCGACGCGAACGCGTCGACGAGCACCGACCGCACCGCGTATCACGAGACGGTGCCCGCGCACGAGCTGCCGCTGGCGCTCTGGCTCGAGGCCGATCGCATGGGCTACGTGCTGCCGGGGCTGACCGCCGAGCGGCTCGCCAAGCAGCAGTCGGTCGTGCGCGCGGAACGCCGCCAGCGCTACGAATCGGTGCCGTACGGCGCGGAGCGGCTCGCGATCGCCGAGGCGCTCTACCCCGAGGGCCATCCGCACCGCCACCTCACGATCGGCCTGCACGAGCACATCCAGGCGGCGACGCTCGGCGACGTCGAGGCGTTCTATCGCACGTGGTACGTGCCGGCGAACGCGTGCCTCGTGCTCGCCGGCGACGTCGGCGAGGGCGAGCGCATCTGGGAGCTCGTCGACGGTTACTTCGGCAGCTTCCCGGCGTCGCGGCGGCCGCCGCGCGCGCAGGTGGCCGCGCCCGAGCTCGCGGCGCCCGTGCACGTGCGCGTCGACGATCACTTCGCGGTGCTCGCGCGCATCCACCGCGCGTGGCACGCGCCCGCCGCGTTCGCGCCGGGCGAGCCCGAGCTCGCGATCCTCGCGCAGGCGTGGTGCGCGGTCGGCACCGGCCCGCTGTGGCGGCGGCTCGTCTACGAGCGCCGGCTCGCGCAGCGCGTGTCGGCGTGGACGGTCGGGGCCCGCCTCGGCGGCGAGGTGCACGTCGCGGTCGACGCGATGCCAGGCGCCGATCTCGGCGAGATCCGCGCGATCCTCGACGACGAATGCGAGCGGGGCCCCGATGCCGCCGCGATCGCGCGGGCGGTCACGCGCGACGAGGCGAGCGCGATCTGGGCGCTGACGGCGCTGCCGCGCCGCGCGTCGCTCGCGCAGCGCTACGCGCTCTACACCGGCGATCCCGATGGTCTCGCCGCCGATCTCGTGCGCCAGCGCGCGGTCACGCCGGAGTCGGTCGCGGTCGCGCTGCGCGGATGGCTCGCGCCGGCGCGCACGGTCGAGGTCGAGACCGTGCCGCGCGCTCGCGAGAGCGCGCCGGCCTGATCCGCCACGCGATCACGGCCCCGGCGTCGGGTCGTGGAGCAACTTCAAGTCCTTCGCGATGCCCGGCGTCTCGTGCACGACATTCTTGTCGTCGACCCACACCACCTCGAAGTCGTCGAGCTTCTCGCGCTTGATGATTTCGATCCCGTCTTTCCAGCCGTAGATGAACATCACCTTGCTCCACGCATCGGCGGTGAACGCGTCGTGCGCGCGGATCGTCACCGAGCGCGACGCGGTCGCCGGCCGGCCGGTGCGCGGATCGATGATGTGGTGATAGCGCACGCCGTCCTTGACGAAGCCGCGCTCGTAGTCACCGCTCGTCGAGAACGAGTGGTCGGTGATCGGCGACACCGCGAACATCGAGCCCTCGGGGCCGCGCGGATCGCGGATCGCGACCATCCACGGCCGGCGCGTGCCGGTCTTGTCGTCGGCGCCGATGCCCGCGATGTACATGTCCCCGCCGGCCTGCACCATGAAGTCGGAAAAGCCGTGCTTCTTGATGATCTCGACGCAGCGATCGACGGCGTAGCCCTTCGCGATCCCGCCGAGCGTCACCTTCATGCCCTTGCGCCGCAGGAACGCGGTGTGCTTCACGGGGTCGAGCACGAGGTCGTGATAGTTGACGAGCTTTCGGCGGGCTTCGATCTGGGCGTCGTCGGGCAGCTGGCAGCTCGGCAGCTGCTGCTTGCACGCCTCGTCCATGTCCTCGTCGAACTTCCACACGCCGCGGAACGACTCGATCGTGATGTCGAAGACGCCGGCCGAGCGCTTCGAGACGTCGAGCGAGCGCTGCAGCACCGCGAACGTCTCGTCCGAGACCTTCACCGGCTTTTCGCCGGCGGCCGTGTTGAGCCGCCCGATCTCGGAGTCCGGCTTGAAGTTCGACATCTCGGCGTCGAGCCGGTGCATCTCGTCGAACACCGCCTTCGCGGTGTCGGCCGCGTCTTGCTGGCGGTCCGTGTAGAACCACACCGTGATGATCGTGCCCATCACGGTGTCGGAGTACTTCACCTTCGCCGGCGCCGCGCTCGCCGTCGAGCACACGAGCGCGAGCAGGGGGACCGCGACGATCCGGCGCATCACAGCCAGTGAATCACGCCCAGCACGATCAGGATCGCTCCGACCGCGAGCGAGAGCAGCACGGTGGCAACCGAGATCGCGAGCGTGCCTTGCGTCTCCTGCTGGATGCCCTTCCACATGCCGACGCAGCCCGGGATCGCGCCGAGCCCGGCGACCACGCCGCCGCCGATCGATCCGTGGGTGATCCCGCCGAGCGCCGCGATCACCACGCCGACCGCGACCAGTGCCAACGCCACCAGCGCGGGTGTCTTGGAATCGGGGACGGGATCTCCCATGCCCCGACGGTAGCACGCCGACTCAGCTCTCGCTGTACATCCTGAGCTGCTCGCGGACGACGTCGTCGGACAGGCTCTGCTGGACGTGCTCGAGCAAGCAGTCGGCGAGGACGAGCATCATGTCCTCGACCTTGCGGTCGGCGACGAGCTTCGCGAGCAGCGACTTGGCGTCGCGGCTGTCGTCACCGGCCAGGAGCTCCCTCACCTTCGCCACCGTCAGCTCGCCCTGGAAGTCGATCATGATGTGCTGGCGTAGGTAGTCGATCAACCGATTCACGAAGCGGAGATAACGCACACGCGCACCGCGATCAAGGCGACGAGGGACACGTTCGCCTTGCACCTCGTGGCGAGTTGCCCGACGATGAACTGGTGCCCCGCGTGTTGCTCACGGGTTTCTGCGCGGTGCCCGGCCCCCGGCGAGCCGGCGTGCAGCTGCGGCACGTGATCCGCGCCCTGACCGCGCATCACTCGGTCGACCTCCTCGTCGTGCGCGAAGGCGAGCAGGCCTACGTCGAACGCCAGGGCTCGGTACGCGTCCTGCGCGTGCCGACGCACGAAGCCGACCTGCGCGCGCAGATCCAGTCGTTCCAGCGCGCGCTCAAGCGCCAGCTCGACGGCGCCGATTACGACGTCGTGCACTGCCGCGACAGCTGGAGCGGCATCCCCGTGCTCGAAGCGCGCGGCCGGCTCGGCTACGCGGTCGTCTACGACCTCGCGCGCTCGCCGCTCGGCGAGACCGCGCTCGATCCGGATCTCGACGCGCAGTACGGGCGCGACGAAGAGGCCTGCATCCTCGCCGCCGACCTCGTGCTGGCCCCGACGACCGCGGCGCTGAAGTCGCTGCAGGGCCGCGGCCGGCCCGAGCGCGTCCTGCTGTCGCCGCCCGGCGTCGACGTCGATCGCTTCGACTGGGAAGACCCGCCGAAGCCGGGCAGCATCCCGAAGATCGTGTACGCGGGGGCGATCGATCCCGGGCGCGGCGTGCGCGTGCTGATCCGCGCGATGGCCGCGGTCGTACGCGAGGTCGACGCGCGGCTAGTGCTCGCCGGGCCGATCGTGTCGCAGAAGTTCGCGGCGGCGCTCCGCGATGGCATCCGCGAGCTCGGGCTCGATGGCAAGGTCGAGCTCGCCGGCGCGATCGATCACGACGAGCTGCCGGCGCTGCTCGCGCAGGCCACGGTGTGCGTCGTGCCGGCGGCGAACGATCTCGCGCCGAATCCGTCCGTCGTGTTCCCGACGAAGCTCCTCGAGTACATGGCGTGCAAGCGCGCGATCGTCGCGCCGCGGCGCGAGACCGTGCAGATGGTGGTCGAGAACGGCCGCGAGGCGCTGCTGTTCGAGCCCGGCGATCCGATCGACCTCGCGCGCAAGGTGCTGCGCTTGATCGGCGAGCCGGTGTTGCGCGAGCGGCTCGCGAGCGCGGCCTACGAGCGCGTCCGGCGCGACTTCACCGCGAGCGCGACCCGGCGCGCGCTGCGCAGGGCGTACGACCTGCTCGCCGAACGGTTCGCCGGACAGTTCACGGAGGCCGACGACGACGATCACCCGAAGGTCGAGATGCTCGCCGACGACGACTTCGAGGCCACCGTGTTCGAGGAGGCGCCGCAGCCGCCGCCGCACACCGGGCTCGAGCACATCGGCGAGTCGTCGGCGCTGGTCGAGGCGCTCGAGTCGCTCGACAGCGGCCCGCACACGAGCTCGCAGTCGGTCGCGGCGCCGCCGCCGCACGACGAGACGATGGAGCGCGCGCCGGTCGCGCCCCCGTCGGATCGCGCCGACACCAGCGTGCCGTGGACCGCACCGGCGCCGAGCCCGGCACCCAGCGACGACTGGGTCGTGACCAACGTCGCGCAAGCCGTGCGCGCGCTCGACGTCGACACCGGCGAGCAGTCCGCGCTGCACGGCGACGACGGCACGCCGGTCGAAGGCTCGAGCCAGGCCACGCCCACGCCGTCGATCCCCGCCGCCGAGAACGCGTTCGTCGCCGGCGAGATCGAGGTGCCGACGCCGCCGCCCGAGCGCGAAGCCGACGGCAAGACGCCGCAGGTCGAGTTCACCGCGGCGAGCAAGCTGCTGTCGGGGCCGGAGCCTGGGGATCCGGACACGGGCAGCAGGACGCCGCCCATCGAGCGCAGGTAAGGCTGAAGCCTGATAGCCTGCTGCCATTCCAGTCGTCGCGCTGATCAACCTGCTGTTCGGCATCGGCTTCGCGCTGGTCGCGCGCGACCGCATCAAGGCCGACGGCCCGTTCGCGGCGCCCGCGTTCCAGCTGGTCGTGCTGCACGCGGCGGCGGTGGTCGCTCCGATCGCGCTGTACTTCTACGCCGTCCACCCGGCGTGGGCGTGGATGTACTCGGTCGATCCGGCGAAGCTGTCGTCGGTATTCGTGCTGCCGCTGATGGTCGGCCACGCCGCGCTGGTGGTCGGCGCCTGGTACGGCTCGTCGATCCTGATCCGCAAGGGCTTGTCGGGCGCGCTCCTGTATGTGGTCGGAGCGTTCGTGCTGCTCTTGCTCGTGCTCGTGGTCGCGGGGATGAGCCGGCTCGGCACCGCCGCCGACTACATCGGGTTCAAGGAGCAGCACGGCGGTGTGTCGCTGTTCAGCGTGCGGCTGGGGTGGGCGTTCGTGGTGTCGCTGCTCGCCATGTTCGGGTCGGCGATCTACGTCGCGATCGAGCTCGGCCGCGACGGGCGCCGCGTTCGCGCTCGGTGATCGCGCTCGGTGATATGATGCCGGCGTTGATGCGTCTGGGGATCATCGCGCTGGTCGTCGCATTCGGCTGCGGGCCGGTCGCGTACGTCCATCAGGTCACGATGAGCGCGGACGACGCGATCGACCAGGCGCGCGCCGCGCACGCCGACAAGTACAGCCCGTACTGGTGGACGCGCGCGAACGAGTACCTCCACATGGCGCGCGTCGTCGCCGCGCACGCCGACTATCAGGGCGCGAACAAGTTCGGGCGGCTCGCCACCGAGGCCGCGCTCAAGGCGCGCGACGAGGCCGAGCTCGGCGCGAAAGATCCGTCGAAGCTGCCGTACCGCGATCTCCACCTCGACGACAAGCCCGCGCCGGCCGGCGGCGGGCTCGCGCCGGCGAAGGACGCGCCGTGAGCGACGACATTCGATCGAAGCGCGGGCGAATCCCTCGACGCGGGACGTACCTTGTCTTCGTGGTCGTGCTCGTCGCGGCCTGCGCCGGCTCGCAGGTGCGCTCGCAGGCGACCGCGACCGACGGCCTGATCGCGACCGCGCGCGACCACGGCGCGCAGCGCTGCGCGCCGGTCGAGCTCGCGATGGCCGAGTCGCACAACGACTACGCGGAGCACGCGCTCGACGAGGGCAACTACTTCGACGCCCAGCACGAGGCGGTGATCGCCGAGCACAACGCGAAGCTCGCGATCGAGAAGTCGCCGAGGGATCAGTGCACCGACAAGGTCCCGCCCGGCGACAAGGACGGCGACGGCATCACCGACGACAAGGACAAGTGCCCGAACGAGCCCGAGGACAAGGACGGCTACCAGGACGCCGACGGCTGCCCCGATCCCGACAACGACCTCGACGGCATCCCCGACGCGGCCGACAAGTGCCCGCTCGAGCCCGAAGATCACGACGGCTACCAGGACGCCGACGGCTGCCCCGATCCCGACAACGACAACGACGGGCTCGCCGACCGCATCGACCAGTGCCCGAACGAGCCCGAGGACAAGGACGGCTTCCAGGACGAGGACGGCTGCCCGGATCCCGACAACGACAAGGACGGCATCCCCGACGCCAAGGACAAGTGCCCGAACGAGGCGGGCGTGCCGCCCGACGGTTGCAAGCAGAAGTACAAGCTCGTGGTCGTCACCGAGAAGAAGATCGAGCTCAAGCAGACCGTCTACTTCGACTTCAACAAGGCCACGATCCGATCGGTCTCGTTCGCGCTCCTCGACGACGTCGCCCGCGCGATGAAGGACAATCCGACCATCAAGGTCGAGATCCAAGGGCATACCGACTCGGTCGGTGACGATGATTACAATCTCAAGCTGTCTCAGAAACGCGCCGAGAGCGTGAAGGCGTATCTCGTCCGCAAGGGGATCGACGAGGGGCGAATGGTCCCGAAGGGTTACGGCGAGAACGTCCCGATCGCCGACAACCGCACCAAAGAGGGCCGCGATCAGAACCGGCGCGTCGAGTTCGTTATTACGGAGCGGTAGCCGCCGTTTCTTGTTATGAACTCGGGCATGAGGGTACGCAGTCTCGCCGCCTTCGTCGCGGTCATCTTGGTCCGTCTCTCGACGGCGCACGCCGATTCCAGGGCGGACATCGAGAAGAAGATCAAGGAGGCGATGGAGAGCTACGACCTCATGGACTACGACGCGTCCAAGAAGCTCCTCAACCAGGCGCTCGCGGCCGCGAAGAAGTTCAAGCTCGACAAGGACGTGGTCACCGCGCGCGCGTACCTCGACCTCGGCATCGTGTCGTTCGTCAACAACGACCAGGACGGCGCGAAGCTGTCGTTCTTGTCGGCGTGTCAGATCGATCCGAAGATCCAGATCGACCCCGCATACAAGTCGCCCGAGATGGCGAAGCTGCTCGAGACCGCGCGCGGCGAAGCGAAAGGCAGCGGTGGTGGCGGCGGGGACGTCGGCGGCAACGAAGGCGGCGTCGACCTGCCGATCGGCGACGGCGGCGCAAGCGGCGGCGATGGCGACTGCAAGAGCGTCAAGGGCCTCCAGCACGAGCTGATCGACTCGGCGAAGGCCGGTGCGGCGCTGTCGGTGACCGCGCAGCTCGGCGGCGACGTCCACGCGACCAAGGTGTCGGTGATGTACCGGCCCGAGGGCGCGACGACGTTCACCGAGGTCAAGATGACGAAGCAGGGCGGCTGCAAGTACGTCGCACAGATCCCGGCGTCCGGGATGCACGGCTCGCTCGTCCACTACTACGTCGCGGCGTACGGCGACAACGGCAAGCCGGTCGCGTCGAAGGGCTCGCAGGGCTCGCCGAACATCATGGAGCTGACCGCGGGCGGCGGCGGCAAGGCCGGTGGCGGCGACAACGAAGATCCGCTCGGCGGCGGCAAGAAGGCCGGCGAGGGCGGTGGCGGCGGCGGCGGCGAGACCACCGAGAGCGGCGGCGAGGTCGACAAGGGCACCCCGGGCGGCCCCCCGAAGCCGTCGAAGGTCATGATCGCGGCGTCGGCCGGCCTCGGGGCCGGTCTGCTCGGCTCGTCCGACATGACCGAGGGCGGCAATCCGGTGAAGTCGTCGGGCTTCGGCAGCAGCCTCGTGCTGATGCCCGAGCTCGCGTACACGCTGTCGCCGCAGATCGCGATCGGCGTGGTCGGTCGGTTCGCGCTGCCGATCGGCGCGAACATCGCCGGCCACTCGCCGGTCGGCCCGGCCGGCATGTTGCGCCTGCGCTACGCGCTGTCGTCGTCGGGCGACGGCGTGCACGTGATGGCGCAGGCCGGCGGCGGCATCCTGCGCAGCACGCTCAAGCTCGATAACGCGATGCCCGGCATGGACGTCGACATCGTCGCGCAGGGCCCGCTGATCCTCGGCGGCGGCCTCGGCTACGCGAAGCACTTCGGCGGCAGCGCGATCTTCCTCGCGGATCTCAGCGCGCTCGCCGGCATCGCCGTCGTCAACACGGTCGGGCTCGCGCCGATGAACACCGGGCTCACGGTGGACCTGAGCATCGGCATCGCGTACGGGCTGTAGCTCTACGGTCCGGTGTAGAGCGCCGTCACCTCTGCCGGCGCGAGCGCGCGGTCGTAGATGCGAACGTCGTCGATCGTGCCGGTGTCCTGGCCTTCGTTGTCGGTGACCGCGCCGAGATCGAAGCGCGCCGCCATCGCCGGCGACAACGACTCGATCGGCTCGGTGCTCTGAAACGCGAGCGCTTGCGGCTGGCCGTCGACGTAGCCGACGAGGCGCGTCGCGTCGCTCGTGCCGCTGCCGTCGAACACGAGCGCGAGCAAGTGCCAGCTCGTGTCGTTGCCGGTCGGCGTCGTCGCGCACTGGCCATCGGTGCCGAGACAGAAGTAGACGAGGCCGTCGTTCCACGCCTGGATCGAGATGTCGTAGCTGTTCGCCGCCTGCGCGTTCAGCTCCTGGCCGACCTGCTCGATCTTGCTCGGCGCCGAGCGCTGGATCCACGCCGACAGGGTGAGCGCCGGCACGCCGATCACCTCGGCTGGCGCGGTCGCGACCGACGCGTAGCCGCCGGTATTCGACGCGAGGCCGTCGCCGTCGTGGCCGGCGGTCGTGAACGCGGCCGGCGCGACGAGCGTGGCCGTCAGGCCCCCGACCATGTCGCTCGCGGTCGTCGTGCCCGGCGGCTCGTCGAGCGTCCAGCGATGGACGAGCCCGGTCGGCACGGCATCGACCGCGGTCGCATCGCCGCGCGCGGCGAAGTCGAGCCGGCCGCACGCGCACAGCGCGAGCGCGCAGCAGGACGCGCGCATCAGCCGAGCAGCGCGCGCAGCGGGTGAAGCACGAGATGCACTTCACCGGCCGTGACCTCGGCCGCCGTCGGCGCCGCGGACAACACGATCGCGGCCTCGACGATGCGATCGCCGCCCTCGTTGAGATAGATCACGCGCTTGATCGGCCGGCGCGTCGCGAGCACGGTCTCGAGATCGTCGAACAGCGTCGGATAGACCTCGGGCAGCGCCGAGTCGCGCAGCTCGAGGCCGCCGGCATCGCCGGCCGCGCCGAGGAACTCGAGGAACGCCGGGTTCGCGGCGCGCACGCGGCCGGCCGCATCGCACGACGCCATCGGCAGCGGGATCGCGCCGAAGATCTCGGCGGCCGCCTTGAGCCGGTGATCGAGCTCGCGGCGCTCGCGCGCGGCCTCGGGCGCCAGCGCGCGCCGGCGCGCCGCGCCTTGCCGGGAGCTGAGATCGACGCCGAGCATGCCCATCAGCGTGCGCAGCTCGTACATGAACGCGGATGCGTCGGGATGGCGCTGCGCCGGATCCTTCGCGGTCGCACGCGCGATGATCTGATCGGCGCGCTCGTCGAGCGGCTCGTCGATCACCTTCGACGGCGGCGGCACCGGCGTCTCGCGGTGCTGGCGGAACACGTCCTTCATTCCGCCGGTGAACGGCAGCTTGCCGGTCAGGAGCTCCCAGAACACGATGCCCATCGCGTACACGTCGCTCGCCGGCGAGGCCGGCGCGCCGTCGATGCGCTCGGGCGCGAGGTACTCGGGCGTGCCGTCCACGCCGTCGTCGCGGCCGAGGTCGGCGCGCGCGAGCCCGAAGTCGAGCAGCTTGACGAGCCGGCGCTGGGCCGGCGTGCGCACGAGGAAGATGTTCTCGGTCTTGACGTCGCCGTGCAGGATCTGGCGGCTGTGGATGAAGCGCACCGCGTCGCCGACCTGCCACATCACGTCGCACGCGACCTTCGGCGCGAGCGCGCCGGTGTGGCGCAGCTTCGCGTGCACGGTCTGGCCTTCGAGCAGCTCCATCACCATGAACAGCCCGAACGTCTCGTCCTGGCCGAAATCGACGATCGAGCAGATGTTGTCGTGCGTCAGCGCGGAGGCGAGCCGCGCCTCGCGATAGAACAGCTCGCGGATCTTCGGATTGGTCGCGATCGCGCTCTTGATCAGCTTGAGCGCGAACGCCTTGCCGAGCGCCTGATGGCGCACGCGCAGCACGCGGCCCATGCCGCCGCGCCCGAGCTGGCCCTCGACGACGTACCGGCCGCCGATCACGTCGCCGGGGCGCGCGCCGCGGCGCTCGTCGGTGGTCGGCGGCGGCGCGCTGCCTTCGGCGAGCGCTGGAACCGAGCCCGAGGGCGTGGCCGGGAGCTCGCTCGCGACGAAGCTCTTCACCGACAGCACCGAGCGCGTCACCGAGGGCAGCAGCGTCTCGTGGCCCTCGCGCTCCACCGGCTCGCCGACGTCGAGATCGATGTCTGACGGCGTCGCCACGGCTCGATTGTATCAACTTCGGGGTATACAAGGTGCGATATGGACGAGGCCACCTTCGACCAGGCTGCGCGCGACGAGCTGCACCACATCGAGGACGCGTTTGCCGACGTCGATCCCGACGACGTCGAGGTGTCGACGAGCGACGGCGTGTTGCGCCTCGACCTGCGCGACGGCACGCGCGTCGTGATCAACAGCCACCGCGCGGCGCGCCAGATCTGGATGGCGGCGGTCGCGTCGGCGTGGCACTTCGATCCCGACAGCGACGGCAAGTGGCGTGCGACCAAGACCGGCGACGAGCTGCACGCGACCCTCGCGCGCCTGCTTCACGACCGGATCGGGCTCGAGCTGGTGCTGTGATAGGTTCGCATCATGGCCAGTGACTCGCAGATCTCGAACGTGATCAAGGTGTGGGCGGCCGTCGCGTGGGCCGACGGCGTCTTGGCCGAGTCCGAGGCCGACGGCCTGCGCAAGCTGATCCGCACCGCGGACCTCACACCCGACGAGCGCGGCACGGCCAAGGAGTATCTGCTCGCCAAGGTCGAGCTGCCCGAGGGTTACTTCACGAGCCTGTCGCCCGAGTCGCGGCGCGGCATCTATCGCGCGGCGTGCCGGATGGCCGTGCTCGATCACGTGTTCGCCCATTCCGAGCGCCGCATGCTCGATCGGTTGCAGGGGCTGCTCGCGATCCCCGCGGACATCGCGCAGGAGATCGAAGCCGACGTGCCGGGCCTGGAGATCTGACACGCAGCGCCGTCACTCGGTCCGCCACCTGATCTTGCGCGGCGGCGTCGCCGCCGTTGCCGAGGCGATGATGTTCACGGGCGTGTATCCGCTCGTGCCGCACCTGGTGCGCCGCGAAGGTGGCGTGCGCGCCGCGCTCGCCGAGTGGGGCATGGCGATCGCGGTGTCGGCGGCGCGGCCGGCGGGCTTCCTGCCGCTGCCCGGCGCGACCACGCGCGGACCGCGGCCGGTCGTCCTCCTGCACGGCTACGCGATGAACCGCGCGAACTTCCTGCCGCTCGCGTTCCGGCTCGCGCGCGCCGGGCTCGGGCCGGTCGCCGGGTTCGAGTACTGGACGCTCGGCCGCACCGCCGCCGCGGCGCGCCAGCTCGCGTGGTTCGTCGACGAGGTGCGCCGCGCGACCGGCGCCGCGCAGATCGACATCGTCGGCCACTCGATGGGCGGCGTGGTCGCGCACTACTACGTCGCGCTGCTCGGCGGCGACGGCGCGGTGCGAAACCTCGTCACGATCGGCTCGCCGCACGCCGGCACCGACGTCTCGGCGGTCGGCGTCGGCTACGCGATGCGCGAGCTCGCCGGCGGCAGCAAGCTCGTACTGCGCCTCGCGGAAGCGCCGGCGCCCGTGCACACGCGGATCACGACCATCGTCTCGCATGCCGACGCACTCGTGCCGGCCGCGCAGCAGGTGCCGGTGCCCGGCGCCGAGCGCATCGTCTACGCCGACCTCGGCCACGTCGCGATGCTCGGCTCGCGCCGGGTCGCGCGCGCGATCATCGACCGGCTCAGCGCACGGTGACGGTGACCGCGACGTGCTGGTCGCCGAGCTGCTTGCCGGCGCAGGTCACGCCGGCGAACACGAGCTGCGCGTGAAACGTGCCGGGCCGGGTCGGCACGCCGTTGAGCGCGCCGTCCTCGATCGCGATGCCGGGCGGAAGCTGTCCGGACTCGACGCGCGCGCCGGTCGTCGCCCACCGCGCATCGCGGCCGTCTTCGTAGCGGCAGGTCGCGGTCGGCTGGACCTGGAAGTGCTTGCCGACGTGCGCGGATTGCTCCGGGAACGCGACGCCGAACCCGTTTCCGTCCGCTGCCCCGGCGTGCGCGCATGCGGCGAGCAGCAGCGTGGTCCACGTCCTCGTCATGCTGCGATCATACTGGTGTATCGACCCGCCTCCCACAGCAGGCGCGATCGCTGGTGGTGCGCACGTTTGCGCGGTACGGCGCGTGACGTTCGCGCGCGATCGGCCGCACGAAACGTCGCCCGCAGGATCCACTTCGATCACTCCGGTCGACGCTTCGGAGCTGGCATCGTCGCTGCAAGGTCGGCCACCATGCCGATCCCACAAAACGTGTTCGAAACCATCCCCGAGCCACAGCTGACGCGCGTCGCCGGCGGCCTCGACGCCGGGCAGATCAAGAGCCTCGCGGCGCAGAACTGTCCGCAGACGTATCAGCGGCTCAAGAACAAGCCGATCTCGGCGATCACGCGCGCCGACGCGAACGCGTGCGTGAGCGAGTGGAACCCGAGCCCGTTCACGCGTGGCATCGTCAACTCGCAGCTCGACAGCTACTTCGGCAAGAAGTAGCCGGCGCCACGCTCAGGCGAACAGCGTCGCCATCGTCGCGCGCGTGATCGTCACGTCGACGAGCTCGCCGACCGCGCCGACGCCGGCGGGCAGGATCACGGTCTTGAAGCCGTCGGTGCGGCCGACCAGCTGCGCCGGATCGCGCTTGCTCGGGCCGTGCACGAGCACGCGCTCGCGCCGGCCGACGTGCGTGGTGAACACCTGGGCCGAGATCTTCTCCTGGAGCGCGACGATCTCGGCGAGCCGGCGCTGCTTGGTCGCCGGCGGCACGTCGTCGGTCAGCTTCTTCGCGGCGGCGGTGAGGTCGCGCTCGGAGTACGCGAACATGAACGCGCTGTCGAAAGCGAGCTCGCGCATGATCGCGAGCGTCTGCGCGTGATCGTCCTCGGTCTCGCCCGAGAAACCGGTCAAGATGTCCGTCGACAGCGCGAGCGTGGGCACCGCCGCGCGCAGCCGCGCGACGATCGCGCGGAAGTCGTCGGCGGTGTAGCCGCGCTTCATGCGCGCGAGCACGGCGTCGCTGCCGGATTGCAGCGGCAGGTGGACGTAGTTGCAGATCTTCGGCTCCTCGGCGATCGCGGCGATCACGTCGTCCGTGAAATCGACCGGGTAGGGCGACGTGAACCGGATGCGCTCGATGCCGTCGACGCGTGCGACCGCGCGCAAGAGCGCCGCGAACGTGACGTCCTCGTAGGCATACGAGTTGACGGTCTGGCCGAGCAGCACGACCTCGCGGTAGCCGGCATCGGCGAGCTCGCGCGCCTGGCGCAGCACCTCGCGCGGTGGCGTGCCGCGCTCGCGGCCGCGCGTGAACGGCACGACGCAGAACGTGCAGAACTTGTCGCAGCCGCGCTGGATCGTGATGAAGCCGCTGACGCCGTCGCCGCCCACCGCGCCGGAGAGCCCCTCGTAGGTCTCGGCCTTGTCGAGCCGCACGTCGATCTGCCGGCCCGCCTTCGCGGCCGCGAGCAGCTCGGGCATGCGGCGGTAGCTGTCGGGGCCGGCGATCACGTCGACCGCGGGTGCCCGCGCGGCGAGCCCCTCCTTCAGGTGCTCGGCCATGCACCCGACGATCGCGAGCAGCGTGCCCGGCCGCCGCCGTTTCCACGCCGCGAGCTCGGTCGCGCGCGCGAGCACGCGCTCTTCGGCCTTCTCGCGGACCGCGCAGGTGTTGACGACGATGACGTCGGCGTCGTCGGCGCGCGCGGCCGGCGCGTAGCCGGCCTCGGCGAGCACGCTGCCGATCAGGTCGCTGTCGGCGACGTTCATCTGGCAGCCGTAGGTCTCGACGTACACCTTCGGCCCGCCCGGAGCCGGCTGGGGCCGGGCAGGCGCAGCCGTGCGCTTGCCGAGCGAGACCAGCCGTTCCGACATGCGCGGCTTCGTACCATATGTGATGCTCGGCGACTGCAAGAATGCGAGAGCACGTCAGCGAGCTGTACTGGGGGCTGGGGGTGTTCGCGGGCGTCCTGGTCGCGGCCGCGCTCGTGAACTTGATCCGGCCGACGTCGCGGCCGCGCGTGCGCCGGCTCGTCATCCTGTTCGCGCTGTACCTCGTCGGCGTCGCCGGCGCGTTCGCGTTCGAAGCGACCGGCGAGCCGAGCTGGGCGAGCTGGTTCTTCATCGGCTCCGAGGTCATCCGCGCGTTCGTCATCGTCAACGTCGGCGCGACGATCGTGTTCGTGGTCGCGCTGCCGCGCGTCGGCATCGTCGTGCCGACGATCGCGAGCGACCTCGTGGTCGGCGCCGGCTATGTCGCCGCCACGTTCGGCGTGCTGTCGCAGCACGGCGTCGACGCGACCAGCGCGCTGGTCTCCGGCGCGGTCGTCAGCGCGGTGCTCGCGATCTCGCTGCAGAGCACGCTCGGAAATCTCATGGGCGGGATCGCGCTCCAGCTCGACGGCTCGATCCACGAAGGCGACTGGATCCAGCTGCCCGACGGCAAGCAGGGCAAGGTGTGGGCGATCCGCTGGCGCCACACGATCGTCCAGACCCGCGACTGGTCCACGATCATCGTGCCGAACGCGCAGCTCTTGCAGTCGAACATCATCATCCTCGCCAAGCGCGACGGCGTGCCCGCGGTGCAGCGCATGTGGGTCTGGTTCAATGTCGACTTTCGCTACGCGCCGACCCGCGTGATCGAGGTCGTGACCGAGGCGATCCTCGACGCGCCGATCGAGAATGTCGCCGACGATCCGAAGCCGAACTGCGTGTGCATGGACTTCTCGCACGACGGCCGCGAGAGCTTCGCGTCCTACGCGGTGCGCTACTGGATCATGGATCTCGCGGCCGACGATCCGACGAACTCGCGCGTGCGCGCGCGCGTCTACACCGCGCTCAAGCGCGCCGGCATTCCGCTCGCCGTGCCGGCGCAGACCGTGCTCGCGGAGCTGCACGACGAGACGCGCAACGCGCAGCACGCCGCACGCGAAGCGGAGGCACGGCTCGCCGCGATCAAGACCGTGAAGCTGTTCTCGACGTTCAAGGCGGACGAGCTGCGCACGCTCGCCGCCGGCATGAGCCGCGTGATCTACACGAACGGCGAGCGCATCACGCGCCAGGGCGCGATCGCGCACTGGCTGTACGTGATGACCTCGGGACGCGCCGAGATCCGCATCACCGATCCCGAGGCGCCGGCGCACACGCCTGCGATCGTCGCCCACGTCCAGGCGCCCGACTTCTTCGGCGAGATGGGCCTCATGACCGGCGAGCCGCGCACGGCCGACGTGATCGCGCGGGGCGACGTCGAGTGCTTCCGGCTCGGCAAGGACGCGTTCCAGAGCGTGTTGCTCGGCCGCCCCGAGATCGTCGTCGAGCTGTCCGAGAAGCTGGCGACGCGCCGCGTGGAGCTGGTCGCGGTACGCGAAGGCCTGGACGCCGACGCGCGCAAGGCTCGCCACGAGCACGAGCGCGAGCGGATCCTCGGCGGGATCAAGGCGTTCTTCGGCCTATGACCTATGCGGTTCGCGTCGCGGTGTGGATCGCCACGCTCGTCGCGATGCCGGTCGCGCTCGGTTCGCTCGCGGATGGCCTCGGCGCGGTTCTCGGCGCGGGCTTCGCCGTGCTCGCGGTTCTGTACGCGTGGCTGTGGCTGCCGCGCACCGCGCATCGCGTGTTCGAGGCCGGCTACTTCGCGAACGCGGCGAAGCGCTATCGCCTCCTGCAATGGCTCGCGATCTCGTCGGCGCGCGAGCGGGCCGCGCGGTTGTCGCGCGCCGGCTGTGCGGTCGCGCTCGGCGACGTGGCGCGCGGCGACGCGCTCCTGGCGGCGGTCGACGGCGCCGCGCTCGCCGCGGCCGAGCGCGCGGTCTGGCTCAACAACCGCGCGTGCGCGTCGCTCGCGGCCGGCCGCGATCCGCACGCCGCGCTCGCCCTCGCCGACGAGGCGGGCGCGCTGCGGCCCGACGTGCCCGCGCTGCAGCACACGCGCGGGATGGCGCTGCTGGCGGTCGGCCGCGTCGACGACGCGATCGCGGTGCTCGACGGCATGCGCGCCGGCGGCGAGCTGCCGGCGCGGCTCGAGGCCGATCGTTGCCGCGAGCTCGCGCGCGCGTGGCGCGCCAAAGGCGAGACTGCCTACGCCGACGATTATCAGCTGCGTGCCGACGGATTCGGCCGGTGACGTGTATGCTCGCCGGATGAAGTACGCAGTTCTCGTCGTAGCGCTGTTCGCGTGTGGCAAGAAGTCCGAAGACGCCGCCGCGGACAAGAAGACCTCCGAGTCGAGCTCGAGCCCGAGCGCGGCGGCCGGTGGCGCATTGAAGTGGATGGCGATCGATCCGCTCGGCATCGAGGTCGAAATGCCGGCGTGCGGTCAGATCGCGTTCTCCGACAACAACTCGGCGAACGTCATCGCGGCGAACACCGATCACTGCGGCAAGGCGGCGCTCACGTTCAACAACCTCACCAAGCTCCAGTCGTTCGACGAGGAGCTCAAGATCCTGACGGGCGACGTGTCGCCGGAGTTTTCGCGCAAGGACAAGACCGCCGACGGCTGGATCTTCGAGCTCAAGATGAAGGAGTCGGGCGACACGCTGCCGCACCTTCGCGTCGAGGCGCTGTTCAAGAACATCTCGTGCAGCGCCGACACGATGGACGCGGCCGAGGCGGCAACCAACGCGCACGCGTGCGCGAGCATGCGCGCGAAGAGGTAGTTACTTGCGTCCGCGCACGAGCGTGATCGCGCCGGAGATGACGAGCAGGATGCCGATCGCGGCCGCGATTCCACCGGCGAGCGTGAGCCGATCGGGCAGCGTGAATTGCACCGCCGAGTCGGCCTGCTGCCCGCTGAGATGCTGCCCGTAGAGCATCACGCCGGCGCCGGCCAGTCCGACCACTGCGCCGACCGCGAGTAGGCGGCGCGCGGCGCCGCGCCGATTCTGGCGCACGAGCTCGGCGAGCTCCGGATCGTCGTCGCGGTCCGTCATCGCCAGCCCGTCCCGAGCTCGGCGTCCATGATGTCGCACGCGAGTGACACGCACTCGTTGCATAGCGCCGTGCCGCTGCGGCCGAGCAGCTTCTTGACGTCCTTCTCGAGCTTGCCGCACCACGAGCACACGTTCGTCGACTTCGGGCGCTCGCCCGGCTCGGCGGTCGCGACCGCGGCCACCATCTCGGGGGTCGGGACCCGAAACTCGCCGGTCGCGTGGACGGCGAGCCCGCCGCCGAGCGCCTGGTGGCAGCCCTGGCAGACCATGACGAGCTCGCCACCGTGCAGCGCCTGAGCGCAGATCGGGCAGTTCACGCGTTCACCCTAACACGCGGCAGCGTCACGACCATCCGCGTGCCCCGGCCCGGCGCGGTGTCGACGTCGATGCGGCCGCCGAGCTCGGCGACGACCGCGTGGCTGGTCGCGAGCCCGAACCCGGTCCCGGTGGCCTTGGTCGTGAAGAACGGCTCGAACACGCGGGCCAGCAGCTCCTCGGTCATGCCGGGGCCGTCGTCCTCGACCGCGACGCGCGCCTCGTCGCCGCCGGCGGTGCGCGCCTCGACGCGCACGTGCTTGCCGCCGCCGGCCGCCGCCTCCGCCGCGTTGCGCACGAGGTTCCACACGACCTGGCGCAGCTTCGCGGGGTCGGCGTGCACCGGCAGCGGCGCGTCGACCGAGCACGTCAGCTCGACCGCCTCGAACGCGCGGTCGCCACGCGCGACCTGCACGACCTCGTCGACCATCACGCCGAGATCGAAGTCGACCGGGTGCGCCGGCCGCGGGTTCGCATAGTCGAGCAAGTCGCCGATCAGCACGTTCAGGCGCTGCACCTCGCGCTGCACGATCGCCATCAGCGTACGGTCGTCTTCCGATGCCTGCGGCGACGACCGCAGCAGCTCGATCGATCCCGAGATCGACGCGAGCGGGTTGCGGATCTCGTGCGCGACGCCGGCCGCGAGGTGGCCGACCGTCGCGAGCCGCTCGGCGCGCCGCGCGTGCTGCTCGAGGCGGCGCAGCTCGGTCAGATCCTGGAAGTTGATGACGCGACCGATCACCTGATCGCGCGCGTCGCGCAGCGGCGACACGGTCGCGCCGATCGTGAGGTCGCCGCCCTTCGCCGCGATCGTGATGTCGGCGCGCCGGGTTTCACCCGAGAGCGCCGCGGCGAAGCCGGGGATCACCGCCTCGAGCGGCTTGTCGACGAGCTCGCCGACCGGCCGGCGCAGGATCTCGCCGGCGGCGTGGTTCGCGGTCAGCACGCGGCCGTCGGGCGTGAGCGTGACGAGCCCGGAGCTGAGCGAGCGCACGATGTCCTGGTGCAAGGCGAGCAGCTCGCCGGCGGCGCGCCGCGTCGTCGCGAGCGTCTCGGCGCCGCGCTGCAGCTGGTCGCCGAAGATCACGGCGAGCGTGCCGACGCCGACCAGCGCGGCGCCGGTGATCGCGAGCGAGCGCACGAGCTCGAGCCCGCTCTGCGCCCACGGCTGGATCTCGCCCGACATCGGCACGTCGATCACCCGCCGCCACGCGAGCAGCGCGACCGCGACGTACGCGGCGAGCGACGCGATCGCGACCACGAGCGCGCCGCGCCGATACAGGAGCGCGCCGGCCGAGACGATCGTGAGCGCGTACAGGAACGCGTACGGGCTGAGCACGCCGCCGGTGACGTAGACGAGCGCGCTCGTCAGCACGAGGTCGTTCGCGAGCATCGGCCGCGCCACGCGCTGCGGCGCGAGCTTGCGGCGCAGCAGCACGCCGAACACGATCGACGACACGTACGTCGCGGCGATGATCGCGGACTGCAGCCACACCTCGACACGCGACGTCGGCTCGACGCGCGACAGCACCCACACCGACAGGCCGAGCACGACCGTCACGACGATCGTGCGCACGAGCAAGAGGCGCGCGACGCGCCGGCCGTGATCGCTCGGCGGAACCGCGGGGGCGCGGACGAGCGAGTCGCCGGGCGCGGCCGGCGCCAGCTCGGCCACCGTCATCCGCTGACGTTGCCGGCGAGCTTGAAGATCGGCAGGTACATCGCGATGATCAATCCGCCGACGACGACGCCGAGGAACGCCATCATCACCGGCTCGATGAGCGAGGTCAGGCCGGCGACCGCCGTGTCGACCTCCTCCTCGTAGAAATCGGCGATCTTCTGGAGCATCTGGTCCATCGCGCCGGTCTGCTCGCCGACGCCGATCATCTGCACGACCATCGTCGGGAACACGCGCGATTCGCCGAGCGGACCGGCCATGTCATGACCTTCGGAGATGCGCGCCTTCGTGCGCTGGATCGCGGCCTGCACGACCCGGTTGCCGGCGGTGCGCGAGCAGATCTCGAGCGCGTCGAGGATCGGCACGCCCGACGACAGCAGCGTGCCGAGCGTGCGCGTGAAGCGCGCGACGACGATCTTGCGCAGGGTCGGTCCGACGATCGGGATCAACAGCAGCACGCGATCGACCTTCTCGCGGCCCCAGTCGGTCCGGCGCAGCGCGCTGATCCCCATGACGAGGCCGATGATCGAGCCGAGGAACATGTACCACTTGTCCGTGAACGTATGCGAGATGCCGATCACGACCTGCGTCGGGCCGGGTAGCTGAGCGTTGCCCATGTCGCGATACATCTTCTCGAACGTCGGGATCACCTTGAGCAGCATCACCGCGATCACCGCGATCGCGACGACGAGGATGCCGATCGGGTAATACATCGCGCTCTTGAGCTGGCCCTTCAGCTTCACGGCCTTCTCGATGTAGATCGCGAGGCGCGACAGGATCGTGTCGAGGATGCCGCCGACCTCGCCGGCCGCGACGAGGTTGACGTACAGCTCGTCGAACACCTTGGGGTGGCGCTTGAGCGCGTCGGAGAACGTCGAGCCCTGTTCGACGTTGCTCTTGACCTGATACAGGATCTTCTGGAAACCCTTGGTCGAGGCCTGATTCGCGAGGATGTCGAGGCACTGCACGAGCGGCAGACCGGCGTCGATCATCGTCGCGAGCTGGCGCGTGAAGATCTGCAGGTCCTTCGGCGTGACCGGCGAGCCGATCGACAGGTTGATCTCGAGGTTCAACCCGCCTTCGCGCTTGACCTTGCCGACCGTCATGCCGTCGCCGCGCAGCCGGCTCTCGATGTCCGAGGCCGACGTACCCTCCATCACGCCCCGACGCTTCTCGCCAGCGCGCGTCGTACCTTCCCACTGGAACTTGGCCATGGATGTTCCTCAGCGCTTCTGGAGGTGAGGGGCAGCGGCGTGGTTGCCGAGCGAGCCGCCGCCGTTCTGGATCATCGTCTTCAGCTCGTCGACCTCGCTCGAGTGCCCGATCGCCTCGTCGAGCGAGATCACCTTCTTGAGATAGAGCTCGCACAGCGCCTGATTGAGCGTCTGCATCCCGAACTTCGACTGGCCGATCTGCATCTGCGAGTAGACCTGGTGGAGCTTGTCGTCGCGGATCAGCGAGCGGATCGCGGCGTTCGGCACCATCACCTCGGCGGCGAGCACGCGGCCCTGGCCGTCCGCTCTCGGGATCAGGCACTGCGTGAGCACGCCCTCGAGCACGAACGACAGCACGGCGCGCACCTGCGGCTGCGCGTGCGACGGGAACACGTCGACGATTCGGTTGATGCTCTGGATCGCGCTGTTCGTGTGCAACGTGCCGAAGCAGAGGTGCCCGGTCTCCGCGACCGTGAGCGCGGCCTCGATCGTCTCGAGGTCGCGCATCTCGCCGATCAGCACGACATCGGGATCCTGGCGCAGGATGTACTTGAGCGCGCGCGCGAACGATTGGCTATCGCGGCCGATCTCGCGCTGGTTGACGAGGCACGCCTTGTGCGCGTGCTGGAACTCGATCGGATCCTCGACGGTCATGATGTGACCGCGCATGTTCGTGTTGATGCTGTCGATCATCGATGCGAGCGTCGTCGACTTGCCCGAGCCGGTCGGCCCGGTCACGAGCACGAGGCCGCGCGGCTTCTGGCACAGATCCATCACGACCGGCGGTAGGCCGAGCTTCTCGAGCGGGATGACCTGATACGGCACGAGCCGGAACGCCCCGGCCACGCACGACTGCTGCATGTAGACGTTCGCGCGGAAGCGCGCGAGCCCGCGGATGCCGAACGAGAAGTCGATCTCGAGGTCCTCCTCGAATCGCAGCTTCTGCGCGTCGTTCATCACCGAGTAGCACAGCTGCTTGGTGTCGACCGGCGTCAGCGGCTCGGTCTGCAGCTTGACGAGCTCGCTGTGGATGCGCAGGCGCGGTGGCGAACCGGCCGTGATGTGCAGGTCGGACGCGCTCTTGTCGAGCATCGCCTTGAGCAAAGCCTGGAGAGTGAGCTGCACTAGAACGTGCCTCCAAAACGGCTGCGGCCCCCGATCGCTTCGTTGGCGCTGCGCTTCCGGTGCTCGCGTAGCCTAAGTACCCTCCGCTCCGGTTCTCGCGCCGCCTCGCGCTCGGGGGTCCTCGCTCGTTTTCGAGACACGTTCTTTAATCCTCCACCGTGGTGCGCAGGATCTCTTCCGGCGTCGTCATGCCATCGAGGATCTTCGCGATGCCGGCCATGCGCAGGCTCTGCGTGCCGCACCGGATCATCTCGGTCTTGATCTCGGCTGCCGACGCGCCTTGCAGCACGAGCTCCTTGAGCGGGTCGTGGAACGGCATGACCTCGTAGAGCGCGACGCGGCCCTTGTAGCCGGTGTTGTTGCACACGCCGCAGCCGCGACCCTTCATGATCTTCGCGTTCGCGATCTGGTCCTCGGTCATCCCCATCTTCGCGAGCGCCTCGGGGTGTTTCTCGCCGGGGCCCTTGCAGTCGTTGCAGATGCGGCGCGCGAGCCGCTGCGCGAGCACGAGGTTGACCGACGCGGTCACGAGGAACGGCTCGATGCCCATGTTGAGGAGACGCGACACCGTCGACGGCGCGTCGTTGGTGTGCAGCGTCGACAGCACGAGGTGGCCGGTGAGCGCCGCCTTGACCGCGATCTCGGCGGTCTCGAAGTCGCGGATCTCGCCGACCATGATGATGTTCGGGTCCTGCCGCAAGAACGCGCGCAGCGCGGTCGCGAAGTTCAGGCCGATGTCCTCGTGCATCTGCACCTGGTTGATGCCGTGCAGGTTGTACTCGACGGGATCTTCGGCGGTGGAGATGTTGCGATCGAGCGTGTTGAGCTCGCTGAGCGCCGAGTACAGCGTGGTCGTCTTGCCCGAGCCGGTGGGACCGGTGACGAGCACCATGCCGTACGGCTTCTTGATCGACACCTTGAAGTCGTCGAGCGGCTTGATGTCGAAGCCGAGCTTCGTCATGTCGAGCTGCAGCGCGCTCTTGTCGAGGAGTCGCATGACGATCTTCTCGCCGAACAAGGTCGGCAAGACCGACACGCGGAAGTCCATCTCGCGGTTGCCGCCGATCTTGAGCTTGATGCGACCGTCCTGCGGCAGCCGGCGCTCGGCGATGTCGAGCGACGCCATGATCTTGAAGCGCGACGTGATCGCGTTGCGGAGCTTGAGCGGCGGCCGCATCTCCTCCTGCAAGATGCCGTCGATGCGGAACCGCACGCGGAAGTTCTTCTCGTACGGCTCGACGTGGATATCGGACGCCTTCTTCTTGATCGCCGAGAGCAGGATCGCGTTGCACAGCTTCACGACCGGCGCCTCGCCGGCCTGGTTCTCGAGATCGACGACGTTGACGTTGTCGTCCGAGACCGCCGCGTAGTCGACGTTGTCGACATCGCCGAGCTCGCCGACCATCTGGTCGAGGTCGGGGCCCTTGTCGTAGTAGCGCGACAGCGAAGCCTCGACGCTCGCCTCCGAGGCGACGACCGGCTCGATGTTGTACTGGGTGAGGAACTTCAGCTCGTCGATCGCGTAGATGTTCGACGGATCGGCCATCGCGACGACGAGCGTGGCGCCGTTGCGGCGGACCGGGATGACCTGGTGCTTCTCGCAGATCTCGCGCGACACGAGCTTCAGCACGCCGGGGTCGATCTCGATCTCGGCGAGGTTGATCGACGGCAGGCTGTACTGCTTCGCGACGAACTGCGTGAGCGCCTGGTCGTTGACGTAGCCGAGGCGCGCGAGCGTGGCGCCGAGCCGCTTGCCCGTCTTCTTCGCTTCGTCCTGCGCCTGTTGAAGCTGCTGCAGCGAGAGCATCTTCTCGCGGACCAGCAGCTCTCCGATGCGGCTAGGCGGCTGCGCCATCTAAGCGGTCTCCCCCAGAAAAACTTCGGGTTTTCAAGAGGGTACCTTGGCGATGGGGCATCCGTCAAACCGGGGCGTCGGGGGGGCGGGCGTCGCGCGTCGGCCCGAATATCCAGGTCGCTCGTACGTCAGAAAAGTTGCAACGAACGCGAGGCGACCTGAAGTTGACGATGGACGGTTTTTTGCGAGGAGGACCCGGTGAGCTACGCCGAAGCCAAATACATCGCGCTCCTTCGCCTGGAGCTGCGCGCGTGCTGGGAGAAGCGAGACCGCGCCGGTGCGGCGGCGGCGCTGTCCCAGCTCGCGACCGCGGCCGGCAACGACAACGAGCTCACCGCCGAGGTCAGGCGGTGGAGCGTCAAGCTCACGCCGTAGCTGCCTGTAAAGCGGCTACTGCGCGCCCGCGTTGATCTTGAGCTCGTAGTTGTTCTCGGGCGTGCCCGCGGTCGGTCCGGCGACTTCGACGTACCAGGGCCCCGAGTTGAGATTCTGCGCGAACGCATGGATCGTGCGATCCATGCCGCTCTCCGGCATGAGCTGCTGGACCACCGTCCCGCTCGGCGTCTGGATCGAAGCCTGGAGCGCGCCGCCCCATTGCGCGTAGATCACCGTGACGTCGAGGCTCTCCATCGTCGGCAGGTTGACCTCGTAATAGTCGACGTCGCCGGCCGGGCAGATCGCGAGGCCGGTGAAGTCGAAGTTCGTGATCACCTGCACCTGGTAGGCGTTCGCGATCGTGTTGTTGCCGTTGGGACCCTCGACCTCGCTGTCGTCGGCGCAGCTGCCGCTGCCGCCGCCGTCGCCACCACCGCCGCCGCCGCCGCTATTCTCGACGCACACCATCTCGGTCCCGTCGTTCATGCAGGTGTAGCCGTCGGGGCACGCCGGGCTGCCGGTGCCGCACAGGAACGGCTCCTTGCCGAGGTTCGGCGAGTATGGCGAGCACGCCACGAACAACGCGACCGGGGCGGTCGCGGCGAACAGAACGGGAAGCCAGCGCGCGCGCATGATCAGAACCTCGCCATCGCGGCGGCGCCCGCGAATCCGTCGCCGACCGCCGGAACCACGAGCCACGACATGTCCGGGTCGGCCGCCTTGGCAGCCGGCGCGGGCTTGGGCTCGTCGGGCTTCTTCGCCTTGAGCTCGCGGTACCAGTAGTAGCCCGCGACGCCCGCACCGATGATGCCGAGCGTGAGCGTCACGTTCGAGATCGTCTGGTAGCGCTGGCCGGCATCCTGCCAGGCCTTGTCGAACTGCGAATCGAACTGGCGGCACGGCGGCGGCTGGCTACCGCAGTGCGTGTCGCCCTCGATCAGCGACGCCTCGTGGCCGGCCAGGATGTAGGTCGCGACGCCGGCGACGAGCAGCGCGCCGCCGCCGTAGGTCGCGGTCCACTTGGCGTATTTGAACTTCTTCGAGCCGACGTCGAGGAAGCCCTCGCCGGCGGGCTGATCGATCTGGATGTTGCTGTCGTCGGTGTGCTGCTCGGGCGGCGTGACGTCGACCTGTGCCGTCTTCGGGTGCAGCGGATCTTCATCTTCGTGGTGCGCCGTCGCGGCGGTGCCGCCGGCGACGGTCGTGCTCGCGGCGTCGTCCTGGAAGTCCATGTAGAAGTGCGGCGGCGCCTCGGCCTCGACCGAGATCAGGTTCGGATCGGTCGACTTGCCCGAGCGCGCGATCACCGCGCCGGTCGTGTCCTTGACCTCGAGGTAGTACTGCAGCGACGTGCCGGCCATCTTCTTGGCCGGAATGCGCCCGACGAGCTCCTTGTAGCGCCACTTCATCGGCCGCGCGGTGAACGTGCTCTCGCCGCTGGCGCGGAAGAACAGCGTGACGGAGAAGCCGGAGTCCTCGGGCACGTAGGCGGTGACGTCGAGCGGCTTGCCGGGGGGCGCGCTGTCGACGGCCTGGTGCTGGAAGTCGGTCGCGCTGTACGTGCCCGGCGGCTTGAACTTGGTCGCCTTCGGCGTGGGGTTCGTCGCGGGGTTCGCCGGCGGGTTCGTCGGCTCGGTCTTCGCGCCGCCGCCGAGATCGGCATCGAGCTTCTCTTTCTCGAGCACCTTCACGCGGTCGCTCGCGGTCTGGCGCTGCGCGGCCTCGGCCGGCGCGTCCGACAGGAAGCGCCGGTAGTACAGGAGCGCGTTGTCCTTCTGGCCGGCCTCGTCGAGCGTGAGCCCGATGTTGTAGAGCAAGAGCGGGTTCTTCGAGAGCCGGTAGGACTCCTTGAACTTCTCGACGGCCTCGAGCAGCTTGCCCTGATCGTGGAGCGCCTTGCCCTCGGCGAACGCCTTCTTCGCCTGATCGAGCTGCTCCTTGGTCGGCGGTTCGTCCGCGCGTGCGGGCCGCGAGGCCGTCGCTGCCAGCGCGACGACGAGGCACAAGATGATGCGGTTCACGGGATCCTCGGCCGTGGGAAATAACGCGACGCACTCCCCGATGCAATCGCTTTGATTACCCGAGAGCCGACGGATGGATCGGGCGTTCGCTCAGAACGGATCGACGAGCCCGCCCGACTTCTTGTCGTCGGATTTCGTAGGGGCTTTCTTCGGGGCCGGTTCGGCTGGTGAGCCACCAAACGGATCCGCGATCCCGGCGGCCGGGGCCTTCGGCGCGGCCTTCGGGGCGGCGTGGTGGGGCGGCGACGATGCGACATGGCGCACGGGTGGCTTGGCCGGTGCCGCGGCCGGTGCCGCGGCCGGTGCCGGGGCCGCTGCCGCGGCCGGTGCCGGTGCCGGGGCCGGTGCCGGTGCCGCGGCCGGTGCCGGTGCCGCTGCCGCGGCCGGTGCCGGTGCCGGTGCCGCGGCCGGTGCCGCGGCCGGGGCCGGTTCCTCGATCGGGGTGACCGTCGGCTGCGGCGCGGGTGCCGGCGCCTGCGCTGCCGGCGCCGCCTGCTGCGGCTGCTGCGCGGCGGGCGCGGGCTTGCCGTCGTCCTTGCCACCGCTCAGCTTGACGACCGCGAACATGATCGCGAGGCCGGCCGCGAACGCGACGCCGACCAGGATCCAGCGCAGCGGCGACGACGAGCGCGCCGGCTGCGGGACGACCAGCCCGCTCTCGATCGCGGCGAGATCCGCCGGCGACACCGTGAGCCCGGCCGCCGCCGCCTTCGCCGCGGCGAGCGCCTTGGTCGCCTTCGCTTCGGCGAGCAGCGCGCGCTGCTCGAGATCGTCGAGCTCGAGCCCGCCCTGACTCGGGCGCATCGGCGGCGCGGCGGCCGCCTGCTCGGCGGCGCGCGAGGCCGCGGCCTTCGCCGCGATCAGCTTCTCCTCGAGCTCGAGCGTGCGCGACTGCGCTTCCTGCACGAGCTCGTCGGCCTGGCCCAGGCGGACGCGCAGATCGGCGATGACGCCGTCGTGCACGCCGCCGCCGGTGCTGCTCGCGACCGCGGCGCGCGCCTCGGCCTCGGCGAGCTTGCCCTGCAGACCGTCGAGCTGGCGGCGCAGCGCCTGCTCGCGCGCCTGCGACTCGCGCATCTGCTGCTCGGCGGCTTTCCAGCGCAGCGAATCGGCTTCGCGCCGCTTGTCATCTTCTTGCTTCGCGACCTTCTCGGCCTGATCCCAGGTCGAGGCGTCGACCAGGGTCTGGTTCGCGCGCGCGATGAACTCCTCGAGCGAGCTCTCCACCGACGGCAGCGACGACGCCACCGCGAGCAGCGACGACGGCCGCTTGCGACGCGACGCCGCCTTACCGTTCGCACCGGTCGCGCCGCCAGGCGCGCCGTTGCCATTCTCTCCCTGCTTCGTGTCGACGGCCATCATGGGTCTCCGAGGAGGACGGACGAAAGGTTAACAGGTCACGACCGGTGAGGCATCGGCGTTGTGGTGCGCTCCGACCGCGGCGTCACCTCGACGACCTCGATTTCATCGTGAAAGACGCGGGCTTCGGCCTCGACCGCGGCGGCCGACAGGAACCCGTTTTCGACGATCGTCGCGCCGATCTTGCGCCGATGCGGTGCGCTCCAGTGCGCGGCCAGCGCCGCCAGCCACTGCTCGTCGGAGATCATGTTGCGAAGGAGCAGAAACTCGCCGAACCGGACCGGCTCGAGCGTGGCGGGACGCGACGATTGCACGGCGCGGAATCTATCGGGGGGTGGGGGCTGTGTCCACGAGAAACCGCCGGGCTTCGGGCTGTCGGCATCGGGCTTTGGGCGCGGAGATCGACCTCTGGCCAAAGCCCGAAGCCCAAAGCCCAAAGTCCGTGATAACCCTCGCCGCCATGCCCCGACGGCAGCGCGGTCCGATCATCCGCAAGAACACGGTGCGCCTGCCCCCCGACGTCGCGCATCGCGTCCGCATCGGCCACCCGTGGGTGTACCGCGAGGCGCTCGGGCCACGCCCGCTGACACCCGAGCCGGGCACGTCGATCGACCTCGTCGACGACGAGGGCGACTTCGTCGCTCGCGGCCTCTACGACGCCGACTCGACGATCGCGGTGCGCGTGTTCGTCCGCAACCCGGACGTCGCGATCGACGGCCGGCTCGTGCGGGAGCGCGTGCGCGCCGCGATCGCGCTGCGCCGGCGGGTGGTCGACTGGGATCGGCTCGGCGCGCTGCGCATCGTCAACGCCGAGTCCGATGGCCTGCCCGGGATCGTCGTCGACCGCTACGGCGACTACCTCGTCGTCCAGCTCTACACCGCGGCGATCGCGGCGCTGCGCGACGACCTCTACGACGGGCTCGTCGCCGAGCTCGCGCCGGCCGCGATCTACGAGCAGCGCCGGTTTCGCCCGCTCGGCGGCGAGGCGCCGCGCCAGCCCGCGGCCGAGCTCGTGCGCGGCAGCGCCGCGCCGGTCGAGCTCGAGGTCGCCGAGGACGATCTCCGGCTCGTCGTCGACGTCACGTCGCCGCTGTCGACTGGCTTGTTCGCGGATCTGCGCGAGGGCCGCCGTGCGGTTCGCCACTGGGCGAAGGACCGCCGCGTGCTGAACCTGTTCTCGTACACCGGCGCGCTCTCGGTGTACGCGCAGGCCGGCGGCGCGGCCGAGATCTGTGCGGTCGACGTCGCGGCCAAGGCCCACGCGCGGGCGCGCCGCAACTTCGCGGCGTCGGGCTTCGATCCCGAGAAGCCCGAGCACGTCGTCGGCGACGCGTTCAAGGTGCTCGCGCGGTTCGCCGAGCGCGGCCGCAAGTTCGACCTCGTCGTCGTCGATCCGCCGGCGTTCGCGAGCGCGGCGGCGCGCGGCGGCAAGCCGTGGAGCGCGATCCGCGACTACGCCGAGCTGATCGGCGCCGCGCTCGAGGTCACCGCACCGGCTGGATTGCTCGCGGCCGCGTCGTCGACGCACAAGATGAGCGCGCCCGAGTTCGAGCAGGCGCTCGCCGAGGGCGCGCACGCCGCGGGCACGCGGCTGCAGATCATCGACCGCCGCGGGCTGCCGCCGGATTTTCCGACGGTGCCGGCATTCCCCGAGGGCAATTACTTGAAGTTCGCGGTCGCCGTGCGCGGCTGAAGGTCATCGCCGCTTCAACGCGTGCAGCGGCACGTCCGGCTTGGGGACGAGCGTCTCGACCTGATAGCGCGCGGCTTCGAGCACCTTCGGATCCTTCGACGCCACGAGCGTGGCGATCGCTTCGGCCAGCGCCGGCAGCGCGACTCCGGGATCGACGAGCTGCTCGGCGACCAGCTCGAGCACGCGGCCGATCGCGAGCGCGAGCGGGCGGCCGTCGGCCCACAGCTCGTCGCGCAGCGCGGTGACGCGCGCGGGATCCAGCTCGGGCGCGCTCCGCACGAGCTCGGTGATCAGCTGTTCCATCAAGGATCGTTCGGATCGAGCTCGGGCTCCTGGGCCTCGCGCATCTCCTTGGCGAGCGCCTCGCTCGAGCGCTGCTTCAGGAACTCGAGGAACGCGATCGCGGTCGGCAGCTCGATCGCGGCGATCGTCTCGATCAGGTCGCGCGCTTGCCTGCGGAGCGCCTCGCCCGGCGCCTCGGTGCCGTGCACGACCGGGCGGCCGATCGTGGGCAGCTCCTGCGGCGCCTGGACCTGGCCCCACGGCGGATCGTTGGTGGGATGGACGTCGTGCTCGCCGAGCCAGTTGTGGATGTGCCAGTGCAGGAGCTCGGCGCGGTACGAGAACCAGCGCTCGCGCTCGGCTGGGTAGGCCAGCAGCACGTCCTTGAAGCGGCGGAACGCGCCCTTGCCGTCGATCGAGATGATCAGGCGCTCGCGCAGCGGCTCGTCGGTCACCGAGCCGACGAACTTCTCCATCCAGCGGTACTGCTCGCGCGACGACGCGGGCTCGACCCGCAGGAAGTTGCGGATGTTCTCCGAGACCTGCTGACGGTTGAGCACGGCCTCGGGGTCGCCCGAGGTGATCGTGACCACGCGGCCGTTCGTCAGATCGAGGTAGCTGTCCGTCTCGGGCGAATTGCGTTCGACCGCGACCTCGAGCGCGTCCCAATCGAGCTCGATGCGAGCGGGGCCACGCGTAGCGGTGGCCAAGGGGGAGACAGGCGGCGGACGGACGGGCATAAGTTAAGTGCGGCCGCGCCTATTTGCCGATAGCCCGCGCCGCATCGATAAGCCTAGTGGTCACTTGGCACTCTGGCAAGCACGGCCTTGACACGGGACGCCGGTGGGGTAAGTTCCGCCGCTCCCATGGCCCGCGTTACCGTCGAAGACTGCTTGGATAAAGTTCCCAATCGCTTCGCGCTGGTCATCCTCGCCGCCGAGCGTGCCCGCCAGCTGTCCCGCGGTGCGACGGCGGGAGTCGATTGCGACAACAAGCCGGCGGTCACGGCCCTGCGCGAGATCGCGGCGGGCCTCGTGAAGTTCCGCGAGGACGTGCGCAACACCGTGATCGAGTTCATCGTCGAGCGCCGCAAAGCCGGCTTCATGTGATGTTCTAAAAATTGGCCCGCCGCGCCCGCGCCGAGAAGGATGGCGGGGTGGGGCGAAGCGATCTCGTCAAGGTGCTGTACCGGCTCGGGCGTCAGGCCGCGAGCGGTGTGGTGACGATCTCCGGTACCGGACCACGCGACGAGGTGCTGGTCCTGCGCCGCGGCGGGATCGTTTGCAGTGACGGCGCGGCGGTGACCGCGCGGCTGGTGCGACTGGCGGCGCTCGACCACGCGCGCGTCGCGTTCGGCGGCGGCGTGACCGCGTACCCGCCCGGTGCCCAGCACGTGCTGTACGTCGCGGGCTGGGCGCGCGCGCATCTCGAGCAGCAGCTCGACGGCTCGCTCGCCGACGTGCTCGTGCGCGAGCTCGCGGGTGTGCGGCTCAGCGTGCGCGCCGAGCTCGCGCCCGAGCCTGCCGACGAAGCCGACCGCCGCATGCTCGCCGCGATGGTCCAGCCGCGCCGGCTCGACCAGATCTGGCCGCTCGCGCGAACGCCGCGGTTTCGCCTGCTCGCGTTTCTTCATTTTCTGCGCGCGGTCGACGCGCTCGCGATCGAAGGCGTCGCCGCGCGGCGGCCGGCGATGGGGGGAGATCCTCGCCGCGCCGCCGCGCTGCGCCTGCTCGGCATCGAGGACGGCGCGGACCTCGACGAGGTCAAGCGCGCGTATCGCCGGCTCGCGCGCTCGCTGCATCCAGATCTGCGACCGGACGCCGGCGACGACGAGCGCCGCACGCTCGAGCGCAGGTTCGCGGAGGTCACGGCGGCGTACGAGGCACTGCTGTGAATGCGAAGCGCTCAGGTCACGGCGGCGAAACGATCCACCCGTCTTCGTCGAACACGCCCCCCGGCGGCTGCCAGCCATCGCGCGCCCACAGGAACGCGGTATAGGCGGCGATCACCGCGTCGAAGCAATGGTCGTTGCCGAGCACTTCTTCGCGCGCCATGCGGCTCTGCGGTGCGAACGAGAGATCGGTGAAGCGCTCGAGGATCGTCGCGCGCGTGCGCCACGGGTCGGCGTCGCGCTTGTAGCCGCGCGACGCGCGCACGCCGCATAGCGCGGCGATCGTCGCCGCGGGCGAGACCTCGATCAGATTCGCGTGCAGCTCGTAGCCGGCGCCGCGCAGGCGGCGACGCAGCTGAACCGCGCGCGCCGCGATCCCGCCGTTCGCGGCGCCGAACGCCGACAACGGCAGGAGCCCGCGCTGGTAGGTCATCACGACGTCGGTCGCGCGGTGCACGTAAGGCACGAGCCGTGCCTGCGCGGCGTGCTGCGGACGCGGCCCGGTGGCGCCGACCGTCTCGGCAGCGACCTTCTGGACGAGCGCGCGACCGGTCGTGCGCAGCCAGACCACGGCGGGATCGGCACACGCCTCGGCGCCCGGGCACACCGGTCGCTCGCAGCGCGCGCACGCGGTCTGCGTGAGCGGGGCATCGATCGCGACGACGCGGGTGGGATCGGCCACCGCGAGCCGGCCGATCAGCGTGTCGTCGGTCCACGGCGACCGGCCGGCGCGAGTCGCGACCTCGACGACCTCGGCGCCGGCGGAACCGCTCCGGATCTCGGCGAGCGCGGTCGTCTTCCCGCGACCACCTCCCAGATCGACGCCGATGAACGTGGAAAACGCTCGCTGCACCGGGGTTCTCCCCTTTGTAGCACGATCACCTCGTGCGAAATGTTCTTGGACCACTGGCATTTGGGCCAAAGTCTTGAGATACGAACCCTGCCCTGTGTAAGGGCGGACCTGCTGGTTCGTTACTCGTCGGCCCCCGTCCATGGACCGCATCGCCTCGTTTCGCAACTTCATCTCGAGCTCACCGTCGGATCCGTTCCCGAGGTACGGCCTCGCGATGGAGCTCAAGGGCCGCGGCCAGCTCGACGAGGCGTGGACGGAGTTCGAGCAGCTGCTCGCCGAGTTCCCCGACTACGTGCCGGCGTACTTGATGGCCGGCGGGACGGCCGCGGCACTCGGCCGCAAGACCGCGGCCGCGGATATCTATCGTAAAGGCATCGAAGTTGCCACGCAGCGCTCGGATCCGCATGCTCGGCGCGAGCTCGAATCCGCGCTCGCCGAGGTGATCCCAACGTGAAGGACTACGCGATGAAGAAGTTGATGGCTGCGCTGGTGATCACGACGGCGGCGTTGGCTTTCGGGGCGTGTGGTGGCAAGGCCAAGAAGACGACGACACCCGACAACAAGGCGCAGGCCGGCAGCGCCGGTGGCGCGACCTACGGCGGCACCGGAAGCGGATCTATGGTCGGCGGCGTGAGCGGCGGCAGCGGGATCGGTCCCGCGATGGGTAGTGGCAGCAGCGGTGGCGGTGCGCCCGCAGATCCGTGCGTGGGGAAATGACGATCGGTTTGATTGCTGCCTGGCAGGCGCCAGCGGCGTGGACACAACCAGAAAGAGGATAGTGCTATGAAGAAGACGTCGTTTGTTGTTGCTCTCTTGGTCTCGGCGGCGCTTGCGGCCTGCCACCACAAGAAGCCCGCCAACAATGGTGGCGACATGGGCTCGGGCTCGGCTGCGGCCGGCTCGGCCGCCGGCTCGGGCGGTGGCGACATGGGCTCGGGCGCTCCTGCCGGCTCGGGTTCGGGCGGCATGTGATACGCCGCTCGTAGGGCGCATCCGCGCTCGGCGAGCTACTGCAGTTGATCGACGCGCGCCGGTCCTCGTGACCGGCGCGTGTCGTTTTCGCCGCCGGAGTGGCGAAATGGTAGACGCGGGGGTCTCAAAAGCCCCTTCCCTTACGGGATTGTCGGTTCGAGTCCGACCTCCGGCACGACGTCGCGCGCACGGCCGGGTGACGTCTTCACGCTACAATCCTGCAATGGCGGAGTCCGCCACGTTCTGCTGCGTGCAGTGCCGGCTGTTGCAACAGCCGGCGGGTGCATGCGCGGAGTGCGGTGCGCCGATGACGGCCCCGGTCGAGCTGGTGCGCGAGCTCTTGTACTACCGCGACATGAAGATGGTGAGCGGCCGCGACTGGAGCCTCATCACGGCGCTGTTCGCGGGTAGCTCGATCGCGCTGCCGGTGCTCGCGCCGCTCGCGCTCGCGAGCCTGACGGTGCTCGGCGTGCAGAAGGTTCGCGAGTGGCGGCGGCGCGCAGCGATCGCCGGCATCGCGCTGCCGCCCCCGAGCACGGCACCCGGCGCGACCACGCTGTTCGGGCGCGCGCGCAAGCTGCGCGGCACCGTCGCGTCGCTCGTCGACGGCGCGCCGGTGTTGCTCGAGCACGCGATCGTCCGCGACAAGACCGGCGTGCTGTTGCGCCGCGCCGAGGCCGCGCCGTTCCTGCTCGAGGTCGACGGCGATCCGCCGGTGCTCGTGACCGGCGCGACGCGGGTGGTGTCGCCGAGCTTGCTCGTGCACTTCCAGCGCGTGCGCCGCGGCGACCCGCGCTTGCGTCGGATGGGCGTGCCCGACGATCTCGCGATCGCGGGCGATCTCGAGATCGCCACGCTCGACGAGCGCGGCCCCGCGCTCGCGATCACCGGCATCGTCGAAGAGGACGCGGTCGCCGAGCTGGCGTTTCACCGCGACGGCGGCCGCGTGCGCGTCTTGCGCGGCCGGCCCGGCGCGCCGGTCGTCGTCGCGGATCGCCGGCTCGCCGCGATCACGCCGGCCTGAAGTACGATGGAATCATGGCCGATGCCGAGCCCACCGAGGCGCTGACCGCCGGCGGGACGCAAGCCGCGTCGCCGCACGCGATCGCGCAGGCCAGCGCGATCGGCTCGCAGACCGGCTCGGCGCCGCGCGCGAGCGCGACCAGCCACGCGGTCGACGCCAGCACCAAGGTGCACGCGTTCCACGTGTTCGGCACGCTCGCGCCGCTCGCCGCGATCCCGTTGTTCGCCGCGCTCGGCGGCGATCCGATCGCGCGCACGGCGGCGTACATCGGCGCGGTCGCGCTCGCTGCGTGCAACGCGCTGCTCGCGTGGATCACGGCGAATCCGTCGCGCTACCGCGCGAGCGTCGCGACGACCGTGTGGATGGTGTCGGTCGCGAGCGCGCAGCCGCTCGTCTACTACTTCGGGCCGTTCTCGGGCTCGATCGCGATCGAGTTGCTCGGCATCATGTTCGTGTCGTTCGGGCGCGTGCGCTGGACCGCGGTCGCGACGACGATCGGGCTCACCGGCGGGCACGTCGCGATGGCGATGCCGGTCGCGTTGCATCTCGTGCACGACCGCGGTCTGCTGTCGGCCGACGACGTGCCGAGCTACCAGCTCGTCGTCTCCGAAATCCTGCTCGCCACCTTGCTCGTGCTCACGTTCGTGCTCGGCCGGTGGGCGCGTCGCACCAACGTCGCCGCGCTCACCGAGCTCAAGAGCGCGATGCAGCAGATCGGCGACAAGGAGCAGGCGCTCGCCGAGGTCAAGGCCGATGCCGAGCGCGCCGCACGCGTCGACGAGGGCCGCTGGACCGGGCACCAGATGGGCAGCTTCCGGCTCGGGCTCGTGCTCGGCCGCGGTGGCATGGGCGAGGTCTACGAGGCGACCGGCGCCGACGGTGCGCCGGCCGCGGTCAAGCTGCTTAACGCTCGCGCGACGACGAGCGGCCCGCTCGTCGAGCGCTTTCACCGCGAGATGGCGGTCGCGGCGCGGCTCGAGTCTCCGCATATCGTCAAGGTACTCGAGCTGTCGCCGCCCGAGGCGCCGGTGCCGTACATCGCGATGGAGCGCCTGCACGGCATCGATCTCGCGACGCAACTGCGCGCCGAGCCGCGCCTGCCGGCCGACCAGCTCGTCGTGCTGCTCGATCAGGTCGCGCACGGGCTCGAGGTCGCGCGCGTCGCCGGCGTCGTCCATCGCGATCTCAAGCCGCACAACCTGATATTCCACGCCGGCGCGACCTGGAAGATCCTCGACTTCGGCGTGTCGAAGCTGGTCGGCAACGAGGGCACGCTGACCGGCGAGGGCGTCGTCGGCACGCCGCAGTACATGGCGCCCGAGCAGGCGTCGGGCGGCGATGTCACGCACGCCGCCGACGTCTACGCGCTCGGCGCGATCGCGTACCGCTGCTTGACCGGCCGCTCGCCGTTCAAGGGCAACGATCTGTCCGAGCTGCTCTACCAGCTCGTGCACGCGGCACCGGCGCGACCGAGCACGCTCGCGCGCGTCGCGCCGGCGATCGAGGACGTGCTCGCGGTCGCGATGGCCAAGGATCCGCGCCGGCGCTTCGACTCGGCGCTCGAATTCGCGCGCGCGTTCGTCGCCGCGCGCCGCGGCCGCTCGCCGAGCAAGGCGCCGCCGCCGGGCGCGTGGCGCGCGGATTAGCCGAGCCGCGCGCGCACGCCGTCGCGGATCGCCGCCGCGACCGCGCTGCGCGACGAGGCTCCGCCGAGATCGTGCGTCAGCGGCTCGCCGCGCGCGACGATCGCGGCGACCGCAGCTTCGATCGCGGCGTGTGCGCGCTCGAGGCGGGCGTCGCCGTGGCGGCGGCCGAGCCACGCGAACGCCTCGCCGGTCGCGAGCATCATCGCCATCGGGTTCGCGCGATCCTTGCCGGCGAGCGGCGGCGCCGAGCCGTGGATCGGTTCGAACATCGCGTGGTGGTCGCCGACGTTGCAGCCGACGGCCATGCCCATCCCGCCCTGCAAGACGCTCGCGAGGTCGGTCAGGATATCGCCGAACATGTTCGTCGTCACGCACACGTCGTAGCGCTCGGGCTGCGTGAGCACGAACATCGCGAACGCGTCGACGATCGCGACGTCGGGCTCGACGTCCTTGTACTCCGCGGCGACCGCGCGGAACACGTCGAGGAACAGCCGGCAGCCCTCGAGCACGTTGTGCTTGACGATGCAGGTCACGCGCTTCTTGCCGTCGGCGGGCGCGCCCTTGCCGCGCTCGCGCGACAGCTCGAACGCCTTGCGAATCACGCGCTCGCTCGCGGCGCGGGTGATCACGCGCAGGTCGGTGGCGCGCTCGGCAGTGCGCTCGCCGATGCCCGAGTACAGGCCTTCGGTGTTCTCGCGGATGATCACGAAGTCGACGCGATCGGCGCGCCACACCGGTGCGAACTGGCCGGAGATGCCGTGCTTCGTGCCGGGCAGGCAGCGCACGGGCCGGATGTTCGCGTAGAGGTCGAGCCGCATCCGGTTGCCGATGACGGGCGAGTAGCCGGCCATCTTTCCATCGCGCATCGTGACCGGCGCGCCGTCGGGGCCGTTCCAGCCGACCGCGCCGAGCAGGATCGCGTCGGCGGCGCGGCAGCGGTCCTCGGCACCGTCCGGCCAGTCGCGCGATCCGTGCTCGAGAAAGTATTTCCCGCCGCACGGAATCTCGTCGATCGCGAACGAGACGCCGAGCGCCGCGCCGACGAGCTCGACGAGCGCGCGCGCCTCCGCGACCACCTCGACACCGATGCCATCCCCCGGCAGCAGTACCAAGTCGTAAGTCGACTTCGACATCGCGCGGAACGTAACACTAATGCCAGGAGCGCAGCGCGAGCTCCGCGAGCCGGGCGCCGTGTCACCATCATGGCGTGCGGTTCACGCTGGCCATCTTCATCCTCTGTGTACTGGGGCATACGGGACGTGCGGACGATCGCACCACCGTCGTCGAGGCCCGCGTCGTCGACCCCGGAGGTCACGCGATCACCGACGCGTGGGTCGGCGGCACGCTCGAGTGGAGCGACCAGCAGTCGACGTTCACGATCGACAACGCCGACGCCGACGGCACGTACGTGCTGCGCCTCACGCCCTCGGGGTCGCGGCTGAATTCGATCCGCATCTTCGCGGCTCGACGCGGCTACTCCAACGCCGACGAGGTCCGTACCGTGCCGAAGGGCCGCGCCGGCTACAAGGTCGTCGTGATCCGGCTGCGACCGACGACGACGGTCGTCGTGCGCGCGCTCGACGGCGATGGCAAACCCATTCCGGGCGCGACCGTCACGATCTCCGACGACAGCTTCTCGACCGAGCATCCGCTCAAGGGCAAGCCGCAGCCGGTTGCCGCCGACGGCCGCGTGACATACACCGGCGTCAACGACCGCGACTCGTGGTCGCTCGTCGTCGCCGCGCCCGGCTACGCGACGCTGACGTACACGAGCGTCGACCTGACCAAACCGGTCGAGCTGCGCACGTATCGCGCGGCCACGTTCACCGCCCGGCTCGTCGATCGCGAGACCGGCAGGCCGGTCGCGGGCTGCAAGGTCTACGTCGGCTACAACGCGTCGTCGACGACCGACGCCGACGGTCGGGTCACCGTGGCCGACGCCGCGATCGGTCCCTTGCAGATCGCGCCGCAATGCGCCGACTACGGCACGGACTGGGATCTCGGGCCCTCGGGCAGCACCGTGACGTTCGCCGAGCACGAGGTCGGCCAGGTCCACGTCGTGCGCGTGCGCAGGAACCAGGTCGTGCGCGGCCGCGTGGTCGACGCGCGCGGCAAGCCGGTCGCGGGCGCCGCCGTCACGCGCGTGTTCGTGCCGGCACATCCCGAGATCGGTTTCATGAAGGAGCCGGCGTTCGAGAACGCGACGGCCGCCGCCGACGGCTCGTTCACGTTCGCCGGCTCGTCGATGAACACGTTCGAGATCTACGCGACCGCGCCACGCACGAGCGCGCACCAGACCGTGCACTACGCCGACCTGCGCGGGCCGATCGTGCTGACGCTACTCGAGCGGTAGCTCGGGCTCGCGCGCGGCCGGCTCGAGCCGCTCGCGCTCGATCGCGCGCACGCAGCTGTTCCAGCGCAGCACCGCGTCGGTGTCGTGCGGGCGCAGCTGCTCCGCGCGCTCGTAATGCTCCATCGCGTGGCGGAAACCGTCGTACGCGGCGGAGCGCACGATGTTCTTGCGCTCGAGGTACGCGCGCGTCTCGCGCTCGTAGACGATGCCGGTGTAGTACGCGCGCTCGTACTCGTCGCCGAGCTGCGCGATCAGCTCGCGCGCGTCGCGCGCGGTCGGCGTCGTCACGAGCTGGTCGGTGAGCGCGAGGATGAGCGTGCGCAGCGCCTGCTGGTGCGCCGGATCCACCGCGAGGATGTCGCGGCAGATGCTCTCGGCCTGCGCGGGATCGTTGAGCAGGCGGTAGCGCTCGGCCTTCTCGAGCGCGTGGGGAATGCCTGCCGGTTCGATCGCCTTGAGCTGCATCGCGTTCTATTTGCGCCGTCGGATGCCGAACAGCTTACGCCCGATGATCGCGACCGGGTCGAAATAGCGATCGACCACGCGCTCCTTGAGCGGGATGATGCCGTTGTCCGTGATGTTGATGTGCTCGGGGCACACCTCGGTGCAGCACCGCGTGATGTTGCACATGCCACTCCCGAACTCCTTGCGGATCTCCGGGATGCGGTCCTCGGCGTCGAGCGGGTGCATCTCGAGCGACGCGAGCCGGATCATGAAGCGCGGGCCGACGAACTTATCCTTGCCCTCGCGATCGCGCAGCACGTGGCACGTGTCCTGGCACAGATAGCACTCGATGCACTTGCGGAACTCCTGCACGCGATCGGCATCTTCCTGGTACATGCGATGCGTGCCGTCCGCCTCCTTCGGGCGCGGCTTGAACTTCGGGATGCGCTTGTTCTGCTCGTAGTTCCACGACACGTCGGTGACGAGGTCCTTGATCACCGGGAACGTCTTGAGCGGCTGCACGGTGATCGTCTCTTCGACGCCGAACGTGTTCATGCGCGTCATGCACGACAGCCGCGGCTTGCCGTTGATCTCCATCGAGCAGCTGCCGCACTTGCCGGCCTTGCAGTTCCAGCGCAGCGCGAGATCGTTGGCCTGATCGGCCTGGATGCGGTGGAGCACGTCGAGCACGACCATGCCGGGGTCGACCTCGACGTCGAATTGCTTGAAGTCGCCGCCCTTGCTGTCGCCGCGCCAGACCTTGAACTGTCGCTTGGCCATCGCTCAGGCGTCCTTTCCGACCTTGCCGGACTCGAGCTCTTCGATCTTCGCGTGCGCGATCTCCTTGAGCAGCGGCGGCGGATCGGGGCGCTTGCGCTTCTCGACGTCCATGCCGCTCGCGGTCTTCTTGACGATCACGTTGTACTGCATCCACTCCTCGCTCTCGCCGGGATGATCGAGCCGCGTGTGCGCGCCGCGCGATTCCTCGCGCATCAGCGCCGCGCGCGTGACGACCTCCGACGTGATCAGGAGCGAGCGCATCGACAGCGCCTCGTGCCAGCCCGGGTTGTACTGGGACGTCCCCGGCGCCTTCATCGTCTCGGCTTCCTTCTTGAGGCCGTCGAGATCCTCGATCGCCTTCTCGAGCTCGGCCTTGATGCGCACGATGCCGACGTTCGCCTGCATCGTCTCCTGCAGCTTGTCGTGCAGGACGTACGGGTTCGTGCCGGTGTCGCGCTTCAGGACCTCGGTCGCGCGCCGCACGCCGGCGACGACCTGGTCGTCGTCGACTTTCGGGCCGTTGTCGAGCCCCTTGATGTAATCGGCCGCGCCGGTGCCGGCGAGCTTGCCGAACACGATCAGGTCCGACAGCGAGTTGCCGCCGAGCCGGTTCGCGCCGTGCAGCCCGGCGCCGCACTCGCCGGCCGCGAACAGGCCGGGCACCGTCGACATCTGCGTGTCGGCGTCGACGCGCACGCCGCCCATGAAGTAGTGGAGCGTCGGGCCGACCTCCATCGGCTCGGCGGTGATGTCGACCTCGGCCAGCTCCTTGAACTGGTGATACATCGACGGCAACCGGCTCTTGATGAACGCCGCCGGCCGCCGCGACGCGATGTCGAGGAACACGCCGCCGTGCGGCGAGCCGCGACCCGCCTTGATCTCGGCGGTGATCGAGCGCGCGACCTCGTCGCGCGTGAGCAGCTCGGGCGGGCGGCGGGCGTTCTTGTCGCCGTCGAGCCACTTCTGCGCTTCCTCGATGGTGTTCGCGGTCTCGGCCGCGAACTTCTCGGGAATGTAGTTGAACATGAAGCGCTCGCCCTTGGAGTTCTTCAGGACGCCGCCGTCGCCGCGCACGCCCTCGGTCACGAGCGTGCCGCGCACGCTGGGCGGCCACACCATGCCGGTCGGATGGAACTGGGTGAACTCCATGTCCATCAGCTCGGCGCCGGCCTCGTAGGCCATCGCGATGCCGTCGCCGGTGTACTCCCACGAGTTGCTCGTGATCTTCCACGCCTTGCCCCCGCCGCCGGTCGCGAGGATGACGGCCTTGCAGCGGAACACGACGAAGCGGCCGGTCTCGCGCCAGTACGCGAGCACGCCGGCGATGCGCTCGCCGTCCTTGAGCAGCTCGAGCGCGGTGCACTCCATGTGGAACGAGATGCCCTGGTGCACGCCGTGGTCTTGCAGCGAGCGGATGAGCTCCAGGCCCGTGCGATCGCCGACGTGCGCGAGCCGCGGGTAGCGATGGCCGCCGAAGTTGCGCTGCGAGATCAGGCCTTCCTTGGTGCGGTCGAACACCGCGCCCCAGTCCTCGAGCTCGCGCACGCGCTCGGGCGCCTGCTTCGCGTGCAGCTCGGCCATGCGCCAGTTGTTGAGGAACTTGCCGCCGCGCATCGTGTCGCGGAAGTGCACCTTCCAGTTGTCGCGCGCGTCGACGTTGCCCATCGCGGCGGCCATGCCGCCCTCGGCCATGACGGTGTGCGCCTTGCCGAGCAGCGACTTCGAGACCACGCCGGTCGATAGCTTCTGCGCGCTGCACTCGATCGCGGCACGCAGGCCGGCGCCGCCGGCGCCGATGACGAGCACGTCGTGCTCGATGGTTTGCAGCTCGGACGCGTCGAGAGCCATGGCTAGTTCTTCCAGGTGTGGAGATCGTGGATGACGCCCATCGAGCACAGCCGCACGTACAGGTCCGTCACCATGACCCAGATCAGGCTCGCCCACGCGAACTGCATGTGGCGCTCGTTGAACCACGTCGCTTGCTTCCACGAGCCGAGCGCGGTCGACGGCTTGCCGCACGCCGACATGCAGTCCTTGCGACCGCCGACGAGGTGGCGGAACGAGTGGCAGCCGAACGTGTAGCTCGCGATCAGCACGACGTTGATCGTGAGGATGATCGAGCCGACGCCGATGCCGAAGTGGCCGTCCTTGATGAACGCCTCGAACGCGTCCTTGCCGAGGATCACGATGAAGATCAGCGCGAAGTACATCGCGTAGCGATGCAGGTTCTGGAACAGGAGCAGCGCGGTCTCGCCGCGATACTTGCGCTTGCCTGCGAGCGGGCCGACCGCGCAGCCCGGCGGCGAGCCGGCGAACGACCGGTAGTAGGCCTTGCGGTAGTAGTAGCAAGTGAAGCGGAACGCGCCGGGGAAGATCAGGATCAGCACGGCGGGCGAGGCCGGCACGAAGCTCGGCAGCCACGTCGGCCAGTCGCCGAACCACGAGTGCCACGCCGGGATGCCGCCGTGCAGCATCGAGCCCGGCTCCTCGAACAGGACCGGCGAGTAGAACGGTGAAAGGTAGGGATCGGAGTAGTAGTGGTTGCCCTGAAGCGCGGCCCACGTCGTGTAGACGATGAACGTCGAGAACACGACGAACGTCAGCATCGGGCCTTGCCACCAGCTGTCGGTCCGGTAGGTCTTGCCGAACCCGTCCGCGTGCCCTCCGATTACAGGCAGGTGCGTGGCCATGTCGCGGCGGACTATAGGGAAACGAGCAATTCGCCGCAAGCTCGGGGCTGCAGCACGTACAAATGATGGCGCGCGATCTTGGCCGGTCGGGCCGAGCAGCGGAGCACCACCAGGAGCTAGCAGCGCGCGTGCTCCTGCGTGTGCGATGATCGGCGCGTGCGTGCCGTCCACGTCGCGTTGCTCGCGTGTGCGTGCGGCCGCACCGGCTTCGATCCGATCGACTCGGTGCCCTCGCTCGTCGCGGTGAACCCGATCTACGCGACGACGGCCACGAGCTCGGTTCCGGCGACGATCGGCGCCGGGCACCTCGTCGTCGTGGTGGTCGACTTCTTCTCGTCGACGTTTACGGTCTCGAGCATCAGCGATGGCACGGCGAACCAGTACGTCTCCGCGAACGCGCGCGCGACGTTCCAGGGCGGGGCGGCCGGCGACAACGCCGGAACCGAGATCTGGTATGCCGCCGACAGCCTGCCGAGCTCGGGCGCGGTCACCATCACGCTGTCGGGTGACGTGAAACATTTCGTGTGGGTGGCCGAGTTCGATCACGTCGCGACGACGTCGCCGCTCGACACCGTCGCGCACACCGATTCGAGCACGGCGTCGAGCGTGCTGTCCGGAGCCGCGCTCGCGACGTCGACCCCGAACGAAGTGGTCGTGTCGATCGGAGCACTCGACTCCGATGTCACCGCGATCGCGAGCGGCAATCCGTTTCAGGCGCTGCCGTATCAAGGCGGCGATGACACCGCGTACGTCGTCGCCGCCGAGCCCGCGAGCTACGCGCCGGTGTGGGTCCTCGATGGCTCCACGACCTACTGCTCGAGTAGCGCGGCGTTCGTCGCCGGGCCGTGATCGCCGGCGGTGAGGGGCGCGGGCGATGGCGGCGACCCGCACGCCGCGACGACGAGCACGAGCGCGCGCGTCATTGCTGCGCGTGCGTCGCGAGCACGTCGGCGACGCACAGCGCCAGCCTGCGCGCGGTCGGGATGTGCAGGAACTCGTTCGGGCCGTGCGCGTTCGAGCCCGGGCCGAGCACGCCGGTGATGCAGAACTGCGCCTTCGGGAACTTCTCGCCGAGCATGTACATGAACGGGATCGTGCCGCCTTCGCCCATGTACATCGCCGGCTTGCCGAAGTGGCGCTTGCTCGCGGTGTCGAGCGCCTGCTCGAGCCACGGCGCGAGCTCGGGCGCGTCCCAGCCGGCGTTCGCGCCGATGTCGGTGAACGACACCTTCGCGCCGTACGGCGGATCCTTCTCGAGCGTGTGCTTCACCGCGGCGGCCGCCGCCGTCGGATCGACGCGCGGCGGGATCCGGATCGACAGCTTCACGCGCGTGAACGGGCGCAGCACGTTGCCGGCGTTGCCGATCGGCGGCCAGCCGTCGGCGCCGGTCACCGCGAGCCCGGGCCGCCACGTCCGGTTCAGGATCAGCTCGACGTCGTTGGTCACGACCGGCGCGACGCCGGGCTGCAGCGGGAACTTGTTCCACACCTCCGCGCCGATCACCTTCGCGGTGGCTTCCGCCTGCGCGATGCGCTGGCGCGGGATCTGGGTCGCGAGCTCGGGCAGTTTCACCTGGCCGGTGTGCGCATCCTCGAGCCGATCGAGCAAGATGCGCAGCACGCGCTCGCTCGCCGCGATCACGCCGGTGCCGTCGCCCGAGTGCACGCCTTCGGTCAGCAGCGAGATCTCGAGGTTGCCGATGACGAGGCCGCGCAGCGAGGTCGTCGACCACAGCTGGTCGTAGTTCGCGCAGCCCGAGTCGAGGCACACGACGAGCGAGAGCTGGCCGATGCGCGGCGCGAGGTGATCGATGTACGCCGGCAGGTCGTAGCTGCCCGACTCCTCGCACGCTTCGATCAAGACGACGCAGCGCGCGTGCGGGAGCTTGTCGCGGCGCATCGCGTTGATCGCGGTCAGCGACGCGAAGATCGCGTAGCCGTCGTCGGCGCCGCCGCGGCCGTACAGCTTGTCGCCCTCGAGCACGGGCGTCCACGGCCCGAGCCCGTCGCGCCAGCCCGCCATCTCGGGCTGCTTGTCGAGGTGGCCGTACAGCATGACCGTGTCGCCGGCGCGGCCGCCGGTGGCGGGCCGTCCCGCCGATGGCGTTCCGCTCGCAGGAACGTCGATGAAGATGACGGGCGAGCGCTCGCCGAGCCGCACGACCTCGAGCGTCGCGCCCTCGGGCAGCTGCGTGCGCGCCCAGCCCGCGAGCAGCTCGACCGCGCGATCCATGTGGCCGTGCGCGCGCCACTCGGGATCGAACATCGGCGACTTGTTCGGGATCTTGATGTAGTCGACGAGCGTCGGGACGATCGACTTCGCGAACAGCTCCTCGGCCCACTTCGCGGTGGCATCGGTGACCGGCATGCGGCGGACTCTACATCAGTTGTGCGAACCTATCGGCATGCGTGTTGTCGTGCACGCACCTGGCGGTTCTGAGCGGGCAGTAGCTCGCTCGCGCCTCGGCAGCTAGCCGTCGCCGCTGGCTACCTTTGCGACCTCGGTCGCAGTGAGCGCACGTTTGTAGATGCGAACGTCGTCGAGCGTGCTCGTGACCGGATCGCTCGTAATGCTGTTGTTGCCGACCGAGAGCATCCCCGCGCCGCCCTCCGGAATCGAGCCCGCGGTGTTCGCAGCCGAGGCGGCGCTGCCGTCGACGTACAGCGTCTCGATCTGCTGCGACTCGTCGTAGACCGCGGCGACATGATGCCAGACCGATAACGACGGAGTCAGATCCTGCTTGGCCGCGTGGTCGTCGCAGCAGCCCGTGGCGTTGAAGTCGGCCGTGAACCCGATCCCGGCATTGAAATGCCCGTTGTCGAGCATGAGATCGAAGTTGTCGCCGGCTCCGCCGCGCTTGTTGACGAGCATGGCGATCTTGCCGCTCTGCGGATAAGCATCCGCACGGATCCACGCCATCACGGTCCACGAGCCGGCCAGGTCGAGAGCGGTCGGGCCCGTGTTGAATGCAACGTCGGTGGCGTTAGAAAACGTGAGCGCACCGCCGAATCTGCCATCGGCCGTCCACGTGCAGCCGTCGAGCATCAGCGGATCGCCGCTGCGCGATGAATCGTTCGCGGTGTCGCCCGTACCGTCGTCGAGCTTCCACCACCCGACGAGATCTGCCGCGTCGACGGGCGTGACGTCGTCCGTGAAGTCCAGGCGTCCGCATCCCGTGCCCATCGCGACGCACCCGACGAGGACTACCGACCGTGCCACCAGCTCACTATCGCACGGTCTCGCGCTTCTCGAACGCCTTGCGGCTGCGGTCGGGCGGCGGCGTGTAGTGCTTGTCGAGCGGATGGCGCTGCGCCATCGCCGCGGTGACCTCGGCGATGCCGCGATCGAGCTGGGTGTCGACGCCGCGCGCGATGTCTTGCGGCAGGTCGGTGACCTCGATGTCGGGGATGACGCCGCGGTTCTCGACCGCCCACGGGTGCGCCGGATCCCACCACGCGAACTCGGGCTGCGTCGGCAGGCCGCCGTCGACGAGCGGCTTGTCGCCGCGGATGCCGATCACGCCACCCCACGACCGCTTGCCGATCACCGGCGCGAGCTTGTCGAGCTGGACCGCGGTCGGGAAGATGTCGCCGTCGCTGCCCGCGTACTCGTTCGTCAAGACGACGAACGGGCCGTCGATCGCGCGCGCCGGATACGTCTCGATACCGCCGCCGCGCGCGCGCATGAGCGCGAGCACGCGCCGGCGCAGCCGCTCGACGATGCGCTGCGACACGAAGCCGCCGCCGTTCCAGCGCACGTCGACGATCAAGCCCTGCTTGTCGATCTGCGGGAAGAACCAGGTGTCGAACGCGATGAGGCCGGCCGCGCCCATGTCGGGCAGGTGGATGTACGCGACCTTGCCGCCGGTCTTCGCGGCCACGTACTCGCGGTTGCCGCGCACCCAGTCGACGTAGCGCAGCCGCGTCTCGCCCGCGAGCGCGTGCACGACGACGTCGCGCGCGCCTTTGCCGTCGGGCGTGGCCGCGACCGTGAGCACGACGTCCTTGTCGGCCAGGTTCGCGAGCGACGCGACGAGCGGCTCGCCGGGCGGGAACGGCTGGTGGTTCACGGCGAGGATGTACGAGCCGACCGCGACCTGCGAGCCCGGCACGTCGAGCGGCGAGCGCTCGGGATCGGCCGGATCGCCGCGGTAGATCCGATCGACGCGGAACGCGGCGCCGTGGCGCGAGAAGTCGGCGCCGAGCAGGCCGGTCGCGACGTGCGGCGCGCTCGCGCCGGGATCGCCGCCGAAGATGTACGTGTGCGAGGTCGCGAGCTCGCCGATCAGCTCGCCGAGCAGGTCGTTGAGCTCGGCGCGCGTCGCGATCCGCGGCAGGAGCTTGGCGTAGCGATCGTGCTCCGCCTTCCAGTCGACGCCGCCCATGCCGGCGTCCCAGTAGAAGTCGCGCTGCAGCCGCCAGGTCTCGTCGAAGATCTGCTTCCACTCGGCATCGGGATCGACCTCGACGACGACCGCGTCGAGCGCGACCTTCGCCTCGGCGAGCTCGTCGGGTGCCGGCGGCTTGCCGCTGTCGACGACGTAGAGGCCGTCCTTCTTGCGGAACGCCAGCTTGTCACCGCTCGGCGTCAGCCGATACGCCGATACGCCCTCGACGAACGGCTTCAGCTTGCGCTTCTCGAGATCGAACGCGAGCAGCGACAACGCCGGCGGCGGCGCGCCGAGCGCGCTGTCGAGCTCGCCGAACCCGATCGGCGCGAGCTGCAGCCAGAACACGGTCTTGGCGCTCGCGCCGAGGTTGCCGTACAGGCCCGGCGGCACCGGGAACGGCATGTAGCGAGTCGCGAGGCCGTCGAGATCGATCTTCACCGGCTTCGGCGGCGCCGGCTTCTTCGCCTTGTCGTCGGGCTTGTCGGGCTTCGGCGGCTCCGCGCCCGGCATGCCGCTCGTGTTCGCGAACGGGTTCTTGCCGTCCTGCTGCAGCATGACGAGGAACGGCCGCGTCGAGCGGATCTCGACGTGCTCCTCGTCGCGCGAGTCCATCACCGGGTTCGCGCCGCGATCCGACAGGAAGTACAGGTAGCGGCCTTCGGGATCCCATGCCGGCGAGTAATCGTTCGTGGTCTCGCCGGTGACCGACGTGATCTTGCCGGTGGTCGTGTCGTAGATGCGGACGGCGGAGTAGTCGTTGCGCAGCGGCTCGGTGTACGCGAGCCAGCGGCCATCCGGGCTCCACGTGTACTCGCGGATCTCGCCTTGCACGCCGCGGTCGACGGCGCGCGCCGCGCCGCCCGCCGCCGGCATCACGTACAAGGTCTGCGTCTGATCGGCGAACGCGACCCACTTGTTGTCGGGCGACGGCAGCGGCGGGAAGTACCAGCCGGTCTTGCCGGCGGGCTTGAGCGTCCTCGGCGCGTTGCGGCCCCACGCGTCGATCACGCGCAGCTCCTGCTCGCCGGGCGCGTCGGTGATGTAGAGGATGTGCTTGCCGTCGCTCGTGTAGCTCGCGCCTTGCTCGCGCGCCGCGCTGCCCCGCGTCACCGGCAAGGTCACGCCGTCCTTGACCGCGACCGAGAAGATCTCGCCGCGCGTGCCGATCGCGAGCCGATCGCCGTCGGGCGACAGCTCGAACGACGTCAGCTCCTTCGCCGCGTCCGGATAGCGCGTGCGCGTCAGCCGGCGCTCGGTCGGCAGATCGACGTCGATCTTGTGCACGTTGCCCGAGCCGAACACGTAGAGGTCGCCCGCGAGCGAGAACACGATGCGGCCATCGGGCGCGACCGCCGGCCAGCGCACGTCGTAATCGGCGAACTTGGTCTCGCGGTGCGCGTCGGTGCCGTCCGCGTTCATCGACCACAGGTTGCCGGTGCCGCCCTCGTCGGAGACGTAGAAGATGCGCGAGCCGACCCACATCGGAAACGCGCACGGGCCGGGGAACTTCGTGACCTCGTGGAAGTCGTGCTTCGCCGGATCGCCCACCCAGATTCCCGGTGAGGTGCCGCCGCGATAGCGCTTCCACGTGCGCATCTCGACGGTCGCGCGATTGAACGCCCACAGCCCGTTCGTGCCGATCGCGAGCCGCGCGGCCCAGCCGATCGGGACCTCGGTCGGCTCGCCGCCGGTCGCCGGCACCGTGAACAGGTGCCACTCGAACCCACTCGTCGAGTGATTCGCGGCCTTCGTGCGGAAGATGATCGACTTGCCGTCGGGTGTCCAGTCGACGACCTCGTCGGGCTCGGGCCGGTACGTGAGGCGGCGCGGCTCGCCGCCCTCGGCCGACATCACGAACACGTCGGGATTGCCGTCGTACTCGCCGGTGAAGGCGATCCACTTGCCGTCGGGCGAGAGCCGAGGGAAGTACTCGCGGCCGGGCGACGTCGTCAGGCGATGCGCGGTTCCGCCGGTGTCGGCGACGCTCCACAGATCGCCCTCGGCCGAGAACACGATCGTGTGGCCGCTCAGCGCGGGGTAGAGGTAATAGCCGGTGCGCGCGTCGGCCACCGCCGACGCGATGACGAGCGCACCGAGCACGGCGACTCGGGTCGAGAACATCGCGTGACCCTACCCGAAATCGCGGGGCTACACACCGCCACGGCAATTCGTAATATTGAGCTATCGTGATCCGGTTGTCGGACGACAAGAAGCCGCCGCCGGCGCCGCCGCGCCGGGACACCGAGCGCCAGACCGGGCTCGTGCTCGACGAGCGCACGCGCACGAAGAAGCCGCCGATGTACAAGGTGCTCCTGCACAACGACGACTACACGACGCGCGAGTTCGTCGTGTGGGTGCTGCAGAGCGTGTTTCACAAGAACGAGAACGACGCGATCGCGATCATGAGCCACGTCCACAACAACGGCGTCGGCGTGGCGGGCGTGTACACGTTCGAAGTGGCCGAAACCAAGGTCACCAAGACGATGTCGCTCGCGAAAGCGCAGCAGTTTCCGCTGCAACTATCGATCGAGCCGACGGAATGAGCGCTTCATAGTTCGTCACGCGGTCGCAATGAATAAACGAAGTACGGGACCCACGGTGAGGGCATGCGCAACTTCCAGCTCGCTCTCCTCGGTGCCCTCGCGCTCGCCGGCTGCATGGCGGACGCCAACATGTCGAGCCGCAGCTATCTCGGCCCAGCGGACTCCGGCGCGGTCTCGAGCCGCGACGAGTACACCGCTGCCAAGGAGGTCACGCGCTTGCTCGAGGTGCGCGGCTACCAGATGGTCGACCAGCACGTCGACGCGCCGAACGGCGAGCTGCAGCTGAAGTTCACGAAGAGCATGCGCGGGCTCGTGGCGTCGAGGGACCCACTCGTCGCGAACGACGTCGGCTCGGTGTTCTACGCGTGGGTCACGCCGACCTCGCCGGCGAGCTCGACGATCGCGCTGCTCGGCAAGCCGACGCTCGCGGGCGTCGAGCCGTGCACGAACGACGGCGTCGCGCTGCCGTGCCAGAACGTGTCGACCGCGACGAGCTTCGTCGATTCGTACCTGTCGGGACACGACGAGGCCGAGGTCGCGCACGGCGTGCTGTCGGAGCTCGCCCTCGAAGGCTTCACGACCGGCCCGCTACCGGTCGCGCCCCAGGTCGCGCAAGCCGACAAGCACGCCGCGTGCGTCGCACAGGCCAAGGACATCTACACGCGCGCCGATCAGCTGAACGACCTCGACGCGCGCGACGCGCTGCTGAAGACCGTCCCGAACTGCGAGTAGTACGCGCCGCCCCGTACCCACCTGCCCGAAATCGCGGGTCACGCCACGTGCCGCGATCCCTGCGCGATCGCCCGCGGTGCCCTACAATAAGAGGAGCCCATGCTGTCACCCGAGCTCCAGGCGACGTTCCAGCGCGCGCTCGAAGACGTGCGTGCGCGCCGTCACGAGTATCTGACGCTCGAGCACTTGCTGCTCGCGATGCTCGACGATCCGAGCGGCGCCGACATCGTCGGCAAGTGCGGCGGAGACGTCGAGGCGCTGCGCGGCGATCTCGAGCGCTTTCTCGACGAGCAAGTCGAGCAGCTCCCGGAAGGCGAGGAGATCGGCCCCGATCAGACGCTCGCGTTCCAGCGCGTGATCCAGCGCGCCGCGATGCACGTCCAGGCCGCGGGCCGCACGCAGATGACGACCGGCAACGTGCTGGCGTCGATGTTCCGGGAGCGCGACTCGCACGCGGTGTACCTGCTCGAGAAGCAGGGCATCACCCGGTTCGACGTCATCAACTACATCTCGCACGGCGTGTCGAAGGTCGGCGCAGGGCAGTCGCCGATCGTGCCGCGCCCGCGCGGCGTGCAGGAGGACGGCGAAGAGGATCAGCGCATCGCGAACCCGCTCGAGAGCTTCTGCATCGATCTGACGGCGCGCGCGAGGGAAGGCAAGATCGATCCGCTGATCGGCCGCGCCGACGAGCTCGAGCGCATGGTCCAGGTGCTGTCGCGGCGGCGCAAGAACAACCCGCTCTTGATCGGCGAGCCGGGCGTCGGCAAGACCGCGCTCGCCGAAGGCCTCGCGCTGCGCATCATCGAGAACAAGGTGCCCGAGCCGCTGCGCGAGGCGCGCGTGTACTCGCTGGACATGACCGCGGTGCTCGCCGGCACGCGCTACCGCGGCGACTTCGAAGAGCGCCTCAAGGCCGTGATGAAGGTCCTGGTCGGCGATCCGAAGGCGATCCTGTTCATCGACGAGATCCACAACATCATCGGCGCCGGCGCGACGAGCGGCGGCACGATGGACGCGGCGAACATCCTCAAGCCGCCGCTGTCGAACGGCGAGCTCAAGTGCATCGGCTCGACGACGTTCAAGGACTATCGCCAGGCGTTCGAGCGCGATCGCGCGCTGTCGCGCCGCTTTCAGAGGATCGACATCGGCGAGCCGACCGTGCCCGAGGCGATCGAGATCCTGAAGGGCCTGAAGGCGACGTACGAGAAGCACCACAACGTGCGCTACGCCGACGCGTCGATCGAGGCGGCGGTCGAGCTGTCGTCGCGGCACATCAGCGGCGCGCACTTGCCGGATAAGGCGATCGACGTGATCGACGAGGCCGGCGCGAAGGTGCGGCTGATGCAGCCCGAGCAGCGGCCCGACGAGATCCGCCCGCAGCTGATCGAGGAGGTGGTCGCGAAGATCGCGCGCATCCCGACCCGCTCGGTGTCGTCGCAGGACAAGACGAAGCTCGCCAACCTCGAGGACGACCTCAAGCGGCTCATCTTCGGCCAGGACAAGGCGATCGAGCAGCTCGCGACGGTGATCAAGCTGTCGCGCGCGGGCCTCGGCAATCCGAACAAGCCGACCGGGTGCTTCCTGTTCGCAGGCCCGACCGGCGTCGGCAAGACCGAGCTCGCGAAGCAGCTCGCGAGCGTGATGGGCATCGAGTTCATCCGGTTCGACATGTCGGAGTACATGGAGAAGCACACGGTCTCGCGGCTGATCGGCGCGCCTCCCGGCTACGTCGGGTTCGATCAGGGCGGGCAGCTGACCGATGCGATCAACAAGCACCCGTACTCGGTCGTCCTGCTCGACGAGATCGAGAAGGCGCACCCCGACCTGTTCAACATCCTCTTGCAGGTGATGGATCACGCGACGTTGACCGACAACAACGGCCGCAAGAGCGACTTTCGCAACGTCATCTTGATCATGTCGAGCAACGCCGGCTCGCGCGAGATGGCGCTCGGCTCGATCGGGTTCGGCGGCGGCCCGGGCGACACCACGGCGGGCAAGAAGGCGATCGAGCGCGCCTTCACCCCCGAGTTCCGCAACCGGCTCGACGCGACCGTGATGTTCGACGCGCTGCCGGTCGAGGTGATCCGCCTGGTCGCGCGCAAGTTCCTCGACGAGCTCGACGGCCAGCTCGGCGAGAAGAACGTCGAGCTCGAGGTGTCAGCGGCGGCGGTCGACTGGTTCGTCGCGAACGGCTACGACAAGGCGATGGGCGCGCGCCCGATGGCGCGCCTGGTCCAGACGACGCTCAAGGCGCCGCTCGCGAACGAGATCCTGTTCGGCAAGCTCGTCCACGGCGGCATCGCGTTCGTCGACGTCGACGACAACGGCGCGATCGCGATCCGCTGCGAGCCCACGCCCGCGAGCGCGGACCTCGTGCCGGCGAACTGAGCTGCCGGGCAGAGCCGTTACAGGTAGCCGCCGAGGCCGCCCGCGATTCCGAAGTGGAATTGCGAGTTGTCGGTCGAGGTCGTCGTGCTGCCCGTCGCGGTGGACGTCGTCGTCGAGACCGAGCCGGTGAGCGGGATGTCGATGACCGGGCCGAGCAGGACGAACACGTGCGGCGCGAGCGTGAACGCGAAGTTGCCCTCGAGATCGAGCGCGAACTGGTGGAAGCCGCTCGACATCGTCGTACCGGCACCGCCGCCGCCCGGATTCGAGATCGACTCGTCGTAGAACGACAGGCCGCCGCGCGGCCACAGCGCGAGCTTGGGCCCGAGCGACATCACGTAGCCGACGCGCCCGGAGATGCCGAACGCGGTCGCCTTCGGATTGTCGGCCGTGTTCGACATGTTGCCGAGCGTGGTCGTCGTGCTGTCGCTGACGTCGAAGAACGCGAAGATGCTCCCGCCGACCGTGATGTTCGGCGCGACCGTGTAGTCGAGAGCGACGCGCGGGATCGTGTACGCGATGTCACTCGGCACGCCGTATGACAAGAACGACAGCGACGTCTCCGACGTCTCCTGCGACGCGTTGTTGCCGTCCGTCTCCTCGCGCGTGTACGCGAACAGCGGCATCGCGCGCTCGATCGCGAGGATCCACGTGCCTTTCTGACCGAGCGGGGAGCTCGACGGTGCCGCCGGTGCGGCCGCCGGTTGAGCACTTGCCGTTGCGGCGGCCGCGACGACAGCAAAGCCGATTGCAAGCGTCGTCCTCATCATTGCACCTCCCACGTTCCACCGACCTGGACGTAGACGCCGTCGCGCATCTCCCAGCGCGGCTCGCGCCAGATGTAGCCGGGACGCTCGGCGTCGTAATGCCCGCCGACCCACACCCAGCCGCCGTTCACCCAGTCCCAGCGCCCGCGCACCCATACGTAGCCGGCGCGCGGCTCCCAGTGCTCGACGCGCAGGACGGGCGGCGCGATCGTCGGGCCGGGCGCGAACCAGCCGCCTTCGACGCGCACGTACGCGCCGTCGCGCACCTCCCAGCGCGGCTCGCGCCAGCGATAGCCCGGGCGCTCGCGCTCGTAACGGCCCGCAGTCCATTCGTAGCGGCCGCCGCGCCAGCCCCAGTTGCCGCCGACCCACACGTAGCCGCGTCGCTCCTCGTGCCGTTCGACGCGCATCGCCGGCGGCGCCTCCCGCGGACCGACGACCGCGCGGTGCTCCTCGCGGCGCTCGACCGCGCGGTGCTCGTCGCGTCGCTCGTCTCGGCGTTCGTCGTGGCGCTCTTCGCGGTGCTCGTCGCGTCGTTCTTCGCGGTGTTCTTCGTGCCGCTCTTCGCGATGCTCCGGCGGTCCCGCGAAAGCCGGACCGATCGAAACCACCGTGCTGATGAACAGGATGGCTGCTCTCATGGCTGCATCCTAACGCGATACGATGGCGCATGGTCGATGACGAGACACGTGCGACCCGGGCGGCCGCCGGTGACCCGACGATGGACGGCAAGGGCTCGGGGTTCGCGGCGACCGAGCCGAAGAGCGAGCCCGCGGGTGAGGAGACGATCGTTCCGACCTGGGGCGCGGGCGATTTCGTGTCGTTGCCCGATCCCGGCTACCAGCTCGGCGCGCTGATCGGGCACGGTGGTATGGGCGAGGTCGTCGCCGCGCACGACCAGCGCATCGGCCGCGACGTCGCGGTCAAGCGCATCCGCGCGAAGGCGCCGTCGCCCGATGTCGTCACGCGCTTCCTGCGCGAGGCGCGCATCCAGGCGCGCCTCGATCACCCGTCGATCGTGCCGGTCTACGAGGTCGGCACCGAGGCCGATGGCCGGCCGTTCTTCACGATGAAGCGCCTGGACGGCGAGACGCTCGGGGCCAAGCTCGCGCGCGGCGGGCCGGTCGCGCCGCTCTTGCGTGCGTTCGTCGACGTCTGCTTCGCGATCGATCGCGCGCACGCGCGCGGCGTCGTCCATCGCGACCTGAAGCCGTCGAACATCATGATCGGCGACTCCAACGACGTCTACGTGCTCGACTGGGGCGTCGCGCGCGTGCTCACCGATCGCCGGCGCGCGACTCACCCCGGCATGCCCGACGACGTGCGCGACGACGGCACGACCGCCGGCGCGATCCTCGGCACGCCCGGCTTCATGGCGCCCGAGCAGATCGAAGGCCACGAGGTCAGCCCGCGCACCGACGTGTACGCACTCGGCTCGATCCTGTTCGAGATCCTCGCCGGCCAGGCGCTGCATCCACGCGGCGAGGCCGCGCTGTCGTCGACGTTGACGAACCCGCAACAGGCGCCGGCGCGGCGGGCTTCCGAGCGCACGATTCCGCCCGAGCTCGACTCGGCGTGCTTCGAGGCGCTGTCGCCGGATCCCGACCAGCGCCCGACCGCGCGCGAGCTCGCCGAGCGCGTGCAGGCCTACCTCGACGGCGATCGCGATCTCGAGCGGCGGCGCGCGATGGCCGCCGAGCAGCTCGCGGCGGCGCGCGCCGCGCTGGAGTCGTCGGAGGACGGCGCGCGCGAGAACGCGGTGCGCCTGGCCGGGCACGCGCTCGCGCTCGATCCGTCGTCGCGCGAGTGCCGCGAGCTCGTGACCCGCTTGATCATCGAGCCGCCCGCGAAGCTGTCGCCCGAGCTCGAGCGCGATCTCGAGCTCGCGGAGCGCCGGGACATCCAGACGCGATCGTGGCAGGGCACGCTCGCGTACGCGTCGGTGTTCCTGTTCGCGCTGCTCGTGCCGTTCCTCGACGTCAAGAACTGGACGCTCGCGCTCGGCTTCTTCGCGATGGTCGGGCTGCTCGTGATGCTCACGCTGCGCGTCGCGCGCAGCGGCCGGCGCTCGCTGTTCACGGCGTTCGTGCTCAACACGGCCAGTTTGCTCGTGTTCAGCCGGATCGCGAGCAGCTTCGTGCTCACGCCGGTCGTCATCATGGCCGTGTTCCTCTGGTACACCGGCACCACGGGGATCCTGACCCGGCGCCGCGTCCTCGTCGGCTGGCTGGTCTTCACGGTGATGCTCCCGATCGTGCTCGAGTGGGTGCACGTGTTGCCGAAGTCGTGGTCCGTGCACGACGACGCGCTCGTCGTGACGTCGGATTTCTATTACCTGCACGGCAAGCTCGAGGAGATCTCGCTCGTCGTCGCGAACCTCGGCTTCATGCTGATCGGCGGCTGGTTCGCGCTCGCCGCGAATCGCGCGCGCTACCAGGCGCAGCGGAAGGTCCACATCCAGAACTGGCACCTCCGCCATCTGCTGCCCGAGACGAAGCGGTGACGTCGGCGACCGACGACACCGTCGCCGAGCCTGCCGCGGACCAAGCCGAACGGGCGCGCCAGTCGCTGCCGGGCTACCAGGTCGGCGAGGTGATCGGGCGCGGCGGCATGGGCGAGGTCGTGGCCGCGCGCGACGAGCAGATCGAGCGCGATGTCGCGGTCAAGCGGCTGCGCGGCGACGAGCCTTCGGCCGACGCGGTCGCGCGGTTCCTGCGCGAAGCGCGCATCCAGGCGCGCCTCGATCATCCCGCGATCGTGCCGGTGCACGAGCTCGGCACCGACGCGCATGGCCTGCCCTACTTCACGATGAAGCGTCTGGCCGGCGAGACCATGCGCGAGCGGCTCGGCGCCGGCGGCCCGATCCAGCCGATGCTGCGCGCGCTCGTCGACGTGTGCTTCGCGATCGAGCTCGCGCACACGCGTCGCATCGTGCACCGCGACCTCAAGCCCGCGAACATCATGCTCGGTGACTACAACGACGTGTACGTGCTCGACTGGGGGATCGCGCGCGATCTCGACGAGCAGCGCGCGTCGACGCCGGCCATCCCCGGCGATTCCAAACCGGGCCACACCGAGGCGGGCGCGCTGCTCGGCACGCCGGGTTACATGGCGCCCGAGCAGATGCGCGGCGAGCCGGTCGGTCCACCCGCCGACGTGTACGCGCTCGGCGCCGTGCTGTTCGAGATCCTCGCCGGCGAGTCGCTGCATCCGCTCGGCCAGGCCGCGTTCGCGAGCACGCTCGGCACGCCGACCGCGTCACCGAGCCAGCGCCGCCCCGATCGCGCGGTGCCGCCCGAGCTCGACGCGCTGTGCGTCGAGGCGCTCGCCGAACAGCCGTCGGCCCGCCCGACCGCGCGTGCGCTCGGCGAGCGCATCCAGCGCTACCTCGACGGCGATCGCGATCTCGAGCATCGCCGCGCGGTCGCCGCCGAGGAGCTCGCGCTCGCCCGCGCCGGGGTCGCTTCCGGCGATCCGGCGCGCCGCCGGGCCGCCACGCAAGCCGCCGGCCGCGCGCTCGCGCTCGATCCAGCGTCACGCGAGGCGGCGCAGCTGGTCACGCAGCTGATCGTCGAGCCGCCGCGCGAGCTGCCGCCCGAGCTGGTCGAGTCGCTCGACCGCAACGAGCGCGACCTCGACCGCGCCCGCAGCCGACGCGCCGCGATCGCGTTCGCGTCGATCTTCGCCGCGGCGCCGGCCATGCCGTTTATCCATGTCACGAGCTGGCCGCGGGTCGCGACCATCGTCGGTGCGTGCGTGATGATGGCGGGGCTGGGCTGGGTCAACTGGCGCGTCGTGCGGCTGCCGCTGTGGTCGCTGTTCGTCTCGAACCTGGTGTTCGCCGTGGTGTTCGCGCAGCTCGCGAGCCCGTTCGTGCTGATGCCGATGGTCGTGTGCGGGCAGATCCTCGCGCTGTCGACGGTGCGGTGGACGAGCGACCACGGCGTGTGGTTTCGCGTGTGGGTCGCCGTGACGATGCTCGCGCCGTTCGCGCTCGAAGGGCTCGCGATCATGCCGTCGACGTGGCGCATCGCGCACGAAGGACTGTTCACGTACAGCGCGCTCACCGATTCACGCAACGACGCGGCCGTCGTCGCGCTGGTGGTCGGGCAGGTCGGCATCGCGCTGGTCGTCGCCGGTTACGGGCTGACGATCGCGCGCGCGCGACGTGAAGCGGCGCGGCGCGCGCACATCCAGGCCTGGCACCTACAACACATGATCCTTCCGACGACGAACCAGCTGGGATGAGCGCGACCGAGGCGTAGCGATCGAGGAGTGCGAATGCACGAGCCACTTTGGGCCGAGGAAGTGCCACGATAGTGGCCATGACGCGATCCCGTCCCGACGGATCATCGGATCCGACGTTGACACCGAGCCAGGCCGTCGATCCGAGCAACGACAGCACGCTCGTCGCCACCGACGGCGATCAGGCGTCCGCGCACGTGCGGCCGCCGAAGCTCGCGCTCTCCGGCTACGAGATCGGCGAGCTGCTCGGCGAGGGCGGCATGGGCGAGGTGCTGCTCGCGCGCGACGCGCGCATCGGCCGCGACGTCGCGATCAAGCGCATGCGTCATGCGAGCCCGGGCGACGACGCGGTCGCGCGGTTCCTGCGCGAGGCGAAGATTCAAGCCCGCCTCGATCATCCCGCGATCGTCCCGGTACACGACCTCGGCTCGGATTCCGAGGGCCGACCGTACTTCACGATGAAGCGCATCCCGTCGGCGACGCTCCACGACGAGCTCGCGCGCGAAGGCGTCTCGCGGAAACGTTTGCTGCGCGCGTTCGTCGACGTCTGCCTCGCCGTCGAGTTCGCGCACGCGCGCGGCTACGTCCATCGCGATCTCAAGCCGTCGAACATCTCGCTCGGCGAGTACGGCGAGGTCTACGTGCTCGACTGGGGCGTCGCGCGCGCGATCGGCGACGCCGCCGGCAGCGATCCCGCGGGCGGTCCCGACATCGCGACGCTCGAGGGCGCGACCCAGGTCGGCGCGCTGCTCGGCACGCCCGGCTACATGGCGCCCGAGCAGGCGCGCGGCGAGACGGTCGGCACGCCGGCCGACGTCTACGCGCTCGGCTGCATGCTGTTCGAGATCCTCGCGCGCGAGCCGCTGCATCCGCGCGGCGGTAACGCCGCGATCGCGAGCACGTTGACGCAGCCGGTGCAGTCGCCCGCCGCGCGCCGGCTCGATGCCGGAGTCCCGCCCGAGCTCGACGCGGTGTGCATCGCGGCGCTCGCCGCCGAGCCCGACAAGCGGCCACGCGCGCGCGAGCTCGCCGATCGCGTGCAGCACTACCTCGACGGCGATCGCGACACCGAGCATCGCCGCGAGCTCGCCGCGGCCGAGCTCGCCGCGGCGCGCACCGCGCTCGCGACCGACGGCGACCGCGCCGAGGCGATCCGCCGCGCCGGCCGCGCGCTCGTCCTCGATCCCGAGGCGCCCGAGGCCGCGACGCTCGTGCTCAAGTTGCTCGTCGAGCGGCCGGTGGAGCTGCCCCCCGATCTCGAGCGCGATCTCGAGGCCCACGGCGCGGAGCTCGGCATCCAGACCGCGCGCACCGCGGCCCAGGCGACGCTCGGCTACCTCGCGTTCGTACCGCTCATGTTGTGGATGGGAGTTCGCAACTGGGTCGCGTTCGGTGCGATGTGTGCGGCGGGGATCGTGCTGTACCTCCACTCGCGGCGTGCGATGCGGACGGGCAGGCTGGTTCCGGCGATCCCGCTCGCGCTCAACGCGTTCATGATGGTGCTGCTGAGCCGGCTGTTCAGCCCGTTCGTGTTCGTGCCGGCCGTGATCGCGATCTTCGCGGCCACGATCATGTCGCAGAGCAGCCGCTGGAAACGGCCGGCCTTCGTGCTCGCGATCTCGATCGGGTCGCTGCTGCTACCGATCGCGCTCGAGATGATCGGCGTGCTCGGTCGGACGTGGTCGTTCGACCACGGGCGGCTCGTGATCGAGTCGACGGTGGCCGATCTCGGCGGGCCCGCGACGATCGTGCTGCTCGTGGTCGGCAACGTCGCGGTCATCGTGGTCAATAGCTTGTTCGCGCGCTCGATGGCGCAGACCCGCGACCTCGCCCTGCGCCAGGTCGAGATCCAGGCCTGGCACCTGCGCAAGCTGCTGCCCGTCGACGCGCCGCGCCCGGTGATGCCGGCGGAGCCGTTCAGCTGCCACTAGGACAGCGAGTGCGGTACGTCGACAGAAATCCGTGGCCGACGCGATGGGCCTCGAACACTTGGCGTGGCACGTCGCTTGATCAAGTGCGACGGCGTGCTGGTACATCCTCGCGGTCGAAATCCTCTCGGAATGATCGTCGGCGCCGCGCTCGCGTCCGTCTGCGGTTGCGCTTCGGATGCGTCCGATCTGCCGGATGCGCCCTTCGGCGTCTGGGCGGCGCCGGTGGCGGTGACCGCGTTCGGCGGCGATAATTTCGCCGAGCCGCAAGGCCTCGCCGTGGATACCGCCGGAGACGTCTACGTCGCCGACTACCTCGATAACGTCATCCGCGCGATCACGCCGACGGGGATCGCGACGACGCTCGCCGGCACCGGCAATGACGGGGCCGTGAACGGACCCGGCAGTACCGCAACCTTCCTCGGGCCCGAGGGTGTCGCCGTGGACGCCGCCGGGAATGTCTACGTCGCCGACACGCACAATCACCTCCTCCGCAAGGTGACGCCGGAAGGCGAGGTCAGCACGTTCGCCGGCACCGGCGACGCAGGCAACGCGAACGGTGCGAGCACCGCGGCGAGCTTCCAGTTCCCGGAAGGGATCGCGGTCGACGCCAGCGGCAACGTCTACGTCGCCGACACCGGCAACAACCTCATCCGCAAGGTGACGCCTGCCGGTGACGTCAGCACGCTCGCGGGCACGGGCGCAGCAGGGAGCGCGGACGGCGCGGGCAGCGCGGCAAGCTTCAACCAGCCGTACGGGGTCGCGGTGGACGCCGCCGGGAACCTTTTCGTCGGCGACAGCGGCAATGGACTCATCCGCAAGGTGACGCCCGCAGGCGAAGTGAGCACGGTCGTGGCCATCGCAGCCAATGGCGTCGCCGTGGACACCGCCGGGAACCTGTACGTCGCCTGTGACGGGGCCCCGTTCGACGCGTCGAGCGTGCAGATCGTGACCCCGGGGGGTGTCGCGAGCACGTACGCCCAGGGCTTCATGGAACCTACGGGCGTCGCGGTGGACGCGAGCGGAAACGTCTACGCCGCGGACTTCCTCACCAACCTGGTGTCGAAGATCTCTCAGCTCGGCACAGGCCAGCTGGCGGTGACATGGGATCGCGTGGACTCGAGCATCGACGCGCCGGATATCGCCTACTACACCGCAACCGCCCGCGCTGCCGGCCAACCGACGAAGACCTGTAAAGTCCGTCAGCCGTCCTGCACGATCACGGGGCTGGCCAGCGGCATCGAGTACAACGTCACCGTCACCGCCAACAACGGCGTCGATGGCCCGCCGTCGAGCCCGGTCACGGCGATTCCGAACTGATGGGAGCTCGGCGAGGGGCTGTCCCTATTCAGGGTCAGCCCCACGCATGATCGAGCTCGCGAAGCGCTCGCTCTCACAGAGAAGACGCCTCGCCGAGGCTCGGCTAGTCCGGCAGTAACGGATCGTCCTTGTCGCGGAACAGGCGCATGCGCACGCGCTCGAGCTGGCGCGACTTGTAGGCCTCGTGGCTCGACGCGCCGGTCTCGTTGCGCAGCGCGGTCGCCTTGTCGGCGACCTGGAACTCGGTCAGCACGAACACGACGTGCGAGAGCTCGGGCGGGAGATCGGCCTTGGGCAGCAGGCGCTCGAGGCGCAGCGGGAGGTCGGCGACGAAGTTGATGATGCGGTACTCGGGGCCCGAGAATTCGTTCAACGGCAGCTCGGGCGCGGCCTCCGCCGCGTGGGCCCCGTCGGGCACGTCGACGAGCTGGTTCACCGATTCGCCGGGCACGATGTAGTTGAACGGCACGAGCTGGCGCGTGAGCGTCGCGAGCATCGGCACGATGTCGCCGTGGTGCGGCACGATCAGCCGGAACCGCAGCTTGTCGTAGATGTTCGCCGCCAGCGTCGACTTCTTCGCGAGCAGCTTCGTGATCTGCGAGTCGCGCGGCTTGCGGCTCCACTCGAACTCGGTGAGCGGCGCGCCGGCCGCGCGCAGCTGCTCGACGACCTGCAGCACCTTGAGCTCGATCTCGCGGAAGATGATCTCGTCGGAGATCGACACCTTGAGCAGCGCGGCGCGGCCGTGGATGTGGTGGATGATGTGCATCACCTTGAGCACGACGCACGCCCACTTCTGGTGCGGCCCGCTCGAAGAGGCGACCAGGAACAGATCACGCGCCGGCAGGTCCGCGGCGACCTCGTCGGGGATCGCCATCGCGTACGTGCGCGCGAGGTAGTCGACCGCGTCGGCGCGGATCTCCTCGAGCCGCGCCATCTCGTCGTCGCTCTCGGGGTCGAACTCGTTCAGCCTGAGGAAGCGGTCGACCTCGGCGTGCTCGGTGAACCCGAGGTGATGCCAGTCGATCACCGAGTCGCCGCGCAGCATGAGCCGCACGGCATCGCGGTCGCCGAGCGTGAGCTCGCCGGCACCCGGAGGGCGCGCGACCCGCGGCAAGACGGTGGCAACCACCGCCCGAGTCTACCGCGGCCGCGCGATCCGAAGCGTGGCCGTGAACAGGCTCAAGACGCCAATTCCGGCGATGACGTTTCCGATGACGGCGATCATGTAGATGTAAACCTCGCGATCACAACGCGGCTGCTCATCAGTGTGTTCCGGATCGTCGCGCCGGTGGTGCCGCGAGTCCAAAAAAACGCAAGCTTCAAGGCAGATCGCACTCCCGTGTAGTACATAGTCCCCGTGCAACCACCGCGCGCCGATCTGGTCGCACGCGGTCCTGGGCCGCGCGAGCTGCGCATCGCGCTCATCCCGCTCGCGGTGATCTACTTCGCCGCCCTGCTGTGCGATCCCGCCCAGAAAGGCCCGCTGCGCTCGCTCGCGTACTTCACGAACGCGACGAAGCTGTTCCCCGAGCGCGACGAATACGCGCTCGAGTACCGGCTCGAGGGCTGGTCGTGCACGCAGAAGGCGTGGCTCCCGCTCGATCCGCGCCCGTACTTCCCGATGGAGGCCGACGACAAGGAGTCGCGGTTCCAGCGCATCGCCTACTTCTACGCGGCCCTGGCACCGGAGCGCGTCGTGATGAACGCGCTCGACGACTACATCCTCGCGCACCATGCAGCCGGCGCCGACGATCACTTTCCGGATCCGCTCGGCGGGATTCGCCTCGTGTCGGTGCGCCGGCCGCTGCCCGACGTCGGCGATCCGGTCGAGCGCTACGTCTACGAGCCGCTGGCGCCGATCCCGCCGCAGTGGCGCAAGGACTACTTCTGGACGAAGGGCAGCGTGCGCAAGAAGCGATGCGGAGAGACGGGCTCGGGCTCGGACGCGGACGCGGACTCGGACTCGGGGCGATGAAGGATCTGGGCACGTTCCTCGACGACACGATCCAGGCGTTCCTCGCGCCGCGGCCGATCGTCCGGCTCGAGACCGTGCGCATCCTCGCGCCGCTCGCGATCGTCGGCTTCATGGCGACGCGCGTCGTTCACGCCGAGGACTGGCTCGCGACCACCGGGTTCCGCATCCCGGCGCTGTCCGACGACTGGCGCCAGCCCGCGAGCTGGGCCGGCGTGCCGCCGTGGCTGGCCTGGACGATCGCGATCGCGCTCGTCGCGAGCGGGCTCTGCACCGCGGCCGGCGCGTTCACGCGATGGTCGGCGGGCCTGTTCGCCGCGTTGCTCGTGTACGTCGCGCTCGCCGATCGGATGGCGGCGTTCACGGTCTCGAAGATCTCGCCGGTGATCGCGCTCGCGCTGTGCCTGTCGCCGGCCGGCGCGCGGTGGTCGGTCGACGCGTGGCGGCGCCGTCGCCGCGATCCCAAGTACAAGCCGCCCACCCACGTCAGCTGGGGCTGCGTCGCGTTCTTCCAGGTGTTCCTCGCGGTGTTCTACTGCTCGTCCGGGATCTTCAAGGCGAAGGGCGCGTGGTTGCCGGGCACGCGCCACTTCTACCCGTACGTGCTGTTCACGCACCTCCACGACTCGTACCAGACGCCGTTCAGCTGGTTCCTCGCGAACCACATGCCGACGTTCGCCTGGACCGTCCTCCAGCTCGTCACGCTCGCGTTCGAGGCGCTCGCGCCGCTGTGGTTCGCGCTGCGCTACACGCGCACGCTCGCGTTCGCGTGGGGCGTGGCGATGCACGCGATGATCGGGATGATGTTCGGCCCGCTCGCCGGGTTCTCGCTCCTCATGATGAGCCTGCTGGTCGCGAGCTACGCGCCGGTCACGTTGCTCGATCCGTCGCTCGTGCGCCGGCGCTGACGGCGGACCAGCCCGAGCGCGAGCGCGAGCGCGATCCCGATCGGCCCGCCGCCGCCGGCGTTGCATCCGCCGCTGACATCGCTGCTGTCGGGCTCGTCATTGCCGTCGCTGCTGGTCGGCCCGGTCATGCCGGGCTGCACCGTGACCGCGAGGTCGAACGACGCGTACGTCTGCGTCGCATCCGCGAGCTGCAGGCTCTGCACGATCGCGGTCGTGTCGGTCTCCATCGGCGTCGTGATGTCGAAGTCGAGCGTGCCGGTCGCGCCGGCCGGGATCGGGTCGGCGAGGGTGGTCACGACCGTCTGCGACACCCAGCTCGGGTCGTAGAACGCGCTCGGCGCGGCGCCGGCGAGCTCGAGCGCGGCGCCGGCGGGCCAGTCGGTCGCCGTCGTGTTCGCGAGCGTGACCGTGAAGTGCTGCTGGGTCACCGGCGGCAGCACGTCGGCGCCATCGATCGACACCACGCTGACGATCGCCTGCGCGCCGCACGTCGGGCCCTTCGCGAACCCGGTCGCGGGCGACGCGACCAGCTTCGACTGCGTGGTCGGGCCGTACTCGCCGTCCTCGGCGATGCGATCGCTCGGATGGTTGCGGTTCCACAGCACCTGGAACGCGTGCACGTCCTCGCCGCGGCGATCCGGGGTCGCCGTGTGATCGAAGTGGACGGGATCGCCGGGCACGTCGTGATGCCAGCCGTGCGCGGCCATGTCGGAGATCCGCGACGCCCAGTTCGCCAGATCGACCGCGCGCCCGCCTTCGTGGTTCGACGTGCCCGGCGTCGCGGCCGCGGTGATGCCGCAGCGGCCCTCCTCGTACCAGCGGTAGAGCAAGTACTGCTGCGCCACCGTGCGCAGCGCGCTGTTGATCTGCAGCGGGTGGGCGTGCGCGACCGACTCGACGTCGTCGCGCGCGCCTTGCGCGAGGTACGGCAGCACCGCGTTGCTGGTGATCGTGATGCCGTTGCCCGACGGGAAGTGGACGAAGTTGCCGGGGTGCTCGCAGTTCGCCTCCTCCGCGATCTGACGCGACAGCCCGATCACGACCGCGGTCGAGCAGCCGGAGTACGCGTAGCTGCCGACGGTCGACGCCGACGACGTCTCGGCGACCGTCGGCTCGCCGGAGTCGACGCACGCTGTAGGCGCGACCCCCAAGAGGAGGACGATGCTGTGCAACTTCCAGGTTGCACGGCGCGGGATCAACGTAGCGAAATCACGACGGCGGGCGAGGCTCGCGTTCATGGCTGCGAACGCTGAGCAAGGTCCGGGCCGTCACGGGCCGCCGACCGAGTACACGACGATGTAGTCGAAGTGGACCGTATCGAACGAGCTCTCGAGGCCGATCGGACCCGTCGCGCCGGCGGACGCGCTCAACGTCACCATCGAGGCGGCGTGATCCCCTCGATCGCCCACGAGGGCGCACCGCAGGGTGTCGGTTTGCAGCAGCGCGGTCATGCGATACCCCTGACCGGCGCCGAACATGTCGTCGACGAGGGGGCCTTTGACTGTCGCGCGCGACCAGACGTCGAACGCGTTCAGCGTGTCCGAGACGCCGGGGAACGACGTGAGCGTGCAGTCGAAGCCGGCATCGGACGCAGGCTTGATCCCGGGCTCGGTGGCGATGGCCACCTCGATCGCCTGCCCGTTGGTCGACCCGACGTGATCGATCCCGACATGGATCTCGACCGCGAACGGCACGGCGAACTGCTGCGCGGTGTCGACCGAGTAGTCCTCGCCTCCGCTCTCGTCGTCGGACACGTACGTGTCGTTGCCGGGCAGGGTCCACTGGCCGCCGAGCGGGTTCCACGGGTCGCTCGTCGCCGTCGTGGCAAACGAGACGAACCGGGCGATCGAGTCGCCGGGCGAGCTCGGTCGCGGATCGCAGACGTCGCCGACGCCATCGCCGTCGCTGTCGGCCTGATCCGCGTTCGCGATTCCGGGGCAGTTGTCGCTGCAATCAAGGATGTTGTCGCCGTCCTCGTCGTGATCGGCCGGCGAGATGCAGTACGACCCGGCATCGGGCGGCGAGATCGCGCGCAGCCCGAGCAAGTTGTCGCAGCCCGCGAGCACGACGAGTGCGAGCGTCGGTCGCCTCATCGCTTCCGCAGCAGGTTGCGCGATGACCACCAGCTCCACGCGAGCAAGACGCCCGCGACGCGTGCCGTCCACCAGCCCCAGGCCGCGCGGTCGTCGTCGCCTCGGCCTTCGAGCACGAGCGCGAAGCCGGCGCCGGCGATGCCGACCGACGCGAAGATCAGCTGGTGGCCGAGCCGGTACATGAGCTGCGCCGGCGCCTCGATGTTGCGAAACCGGAGCTGGAGCTCGCCGGCGTGGGCCTGGCGCATGAACCGGCGGATCTCGGCCGGCAGCGCGGTCACGCTCATCACGAGATCCTTCGACGTGTCGACGAGCAGCGTCGACCAGTCGCCTTCGTCGCCGAGCACGAAGCGCTCGAGGTACGGCCGGATGACCGTCATCGGGTTGAGCGTCGGATCGAGCTCGGTGCACAGCCCCATGAGGAGCAGCAGCGTGCGCTCGAGGACGATGATCTCCTTCGGGACGTGGAAGTTCCGCGACAGCTCGCGCAGCGAGATGTCCATCTTCCTCAGGTCCGCGACGCTCTCGAGGCTCTTCTGCGGATCGAACTTGATGTCCTTCAGGTTCAGCGAGTCGAGCGAGATGTTCTCCTGGAACTTCTCGTGGAAGTACTCGACGACCTGCTCGAACACGGCCTCGTTCGCGCCGCGCGCGACGAAGCCCATCTGCTTCATCGCGCCGACGATCCGGTGCGTGTCGCGGGTGAGCGCGCCCTGGATCAGCTCAGCGATCCCGGCGCGCACGTTCGCGGGGATCTCGGCGACCGCGCCAAAATCGAGGAACACGATCTGCGGCGGGCCGCCGTCGCTGGCCGGCTCGCGCACGAGGAGATTTCCGGGGTGCGGATCGGCGTGGTAGACGCCGTCGGTGAAGATCTGCTGGCAATAGATCTCGACGACCTGGCGCGCGAGCTGACCGCGGTCGAGCCCGAGGTGCTTCGTGCTCGGCTTGTCGGTGATCTTCACGCCGGGCTCGAAGTGCGTGACCAGCACGCGCTGGGTCGACAGCTCGGCGACGACGCGCGGGAACGCGACGTCGGTGCGGCCCACGAAGTTCGCGGCGATGCGCGTGACGTTGTCGGCCTCGGCGCGGTAGTCGAGCTCCTCGAGGATGATCGAGCGGACCTCGCGATACAGCTCGTCGAGGCCCTGGTACGGGATGAACCACTCGACGATGCGGAAGATGCGGCGCAGCGTGTTCAGGTCGCGGCGCACGATCTCCTCGATGTCGGGGTACTGGACCTTGACCGCGACCTTGCTGCCGTCGTGCATCCTCGCGAGGTGGACCTGACCGATCGACGCCGACGCGATCGGCCGGCGCTCGAAGCTCGCGAACAGCTCGTCGGGCTCCTTGCCGAGCTCCTCGCGCAGACGCGCCTCGATGTCGGCGAACCGGCGCGGCGGCACGGCGTCCTGCAGGCCCTCGAGCTCGCGCCGGAACTCTTCGGGCAGGAAGTTGGTCATGATCGAGATCAGCTGGCCGACCTTGATGAACAGGCCCTGCAGGCCGCAGATCGTGCGCTCGATCCGGCGCGCGTTGCGCAGGTGGATCTGGCGCAGCGCGTGCTCGGTCCACTCGGGCGAGTGAAAACGCGCGCGAAACCGCAGCCACAGATAGCTCCAGATCACGCGCCAGGTCGTCCAGTACGCGCGGATGCTGCGCACGCGCAGCGGCGCCGGCCGCGACTCTTCTTCGTGGCGATAGCGTCGCGATTCGGTCGCGACGCGCATGATCGAATCGACCGGGCGCGGGGCTGCCGGATCGACGGGCGTGCGTACGCGCGCCTCGTCGTCGGGCGGCTCGCTCCGCGCCGGCGTCGCCATCGAGGAAATACTAACAGGCTTCGTCTCGTGCTACCCCATGGATATGGCCACCGACGAACAAGCGCCCGCCGACGACCCGCCCGCGCGCGGTTCCGAGGACAAGGTGGCGGAGAAGCTCGTGGAGCGGATCCGCTCGGGCTCGACCGTTCCGCCACCGGTGCCGGCGGGTGAAGACAAGCTGACGGAGTCGATCCGCCAGCGCCTCGAGCACCTCGTGCCCGAGCTGGTCAAGAAGACGTTCGCGGCCGGCATGGGCGCGGTGTTCTCGACGGAAGAGGGCCTGCGCAAGATCGCGCGGGAGAGCCTGCCCGACGTCGCGGGCTACATCGCCTCGTCCACGTCCGATGCGAAGGACAAGGTGTGGGAGATCATCGCGCGCGAGACCCGCGAGTTTCTCTCCAACCTGAACCTGACCGAGGAGGTCGCGAAGCTCCTCACGACGCTGTCGTTCGAGATCAAGACCGAGATCCGGTTCATCCCGAACAGCGAGCGCCTGACCGGTGCCGAGCCCGACGTCAAGGCGTCGGTGCGGCTCAAGCGTACGGGCGGGACCGACAAATAGTAGAATCACCGGATGAGGGTGCTGCTGCCTGCGGCTGCCGTTCCGCTGCTCGCGGCGTGCGCCCAGGTGTTCGGCATCGCCGACACGACCGCGGCGAAGGGCGAGGCCACGCTGGCGATCGAGCGCGTCTCGGTCGGCGGCACGGTCTCGGTCGGGCCGCAGGACCTGAGCATGCAGACCGCGACGTTCTACCTGCCCGCCGACGCGACCACGCTCGACGCGGTGCCCGGCGCGATGACCGCCACCGGCACGTGGTCGGCGCAGGTGCAAGGCACGCCGTTCGTCGCGTTCACGCTGCCCGATCTGCCGATGCCGGTCGACCACGTGTGGGCGCTGCCGTCGACGCAGGTCGCGGGCGACTTCATCGCGCACGAGCACGCGGACCCGCAGCCCGCGTTCTCGACGTCGCAAGTCGCGCTCGCGATCAACCTGCCGACGCAGTATCAGACGACCGAGGCGCTCGAGGTCTACGTGGTCGGCGCGTGGGCGTCGTACGTGCTCACCGGCCTGGAGCTGCCGGGGTCGGGCGCGACCGCGATCGCCACGACGATCCCGTACGCGATGTTCTCGACCGTGACCGAGAGCCCGGCGGTCGCGATCGACGCGAGCGACGTCGTGCTCGTGCTGCGCTCGCTGAACGCGCAGCTCACGGGCGTGTACCAGACGTCGTTCGACCAGACCGCGGGCACCGACAACCTGACCGGCAACATGCTCGCGGTCGACGCCGATCAGATGTTCGCCGGCCCGATCGATCCGACGACGGTGTCGACGCGGCTGTCGGCGGCGCGGCCGAGCGTGAACGGACCGGCCGTGACGTGGGACGTGCGTGCGGCGCCCGGCTACGAGCACGGCGATACCGCGGGCCCGTCGCTCGTCAGCGGTGCGGTCGCGACCGGCGGGACCTCGATCGCCGCGATGTACGGCAATCCGTTCGAGTCGCTCGGCTGGCCCGCGATCGCGACGGTCTCGCTGACCGAGGGGCGGTCGTACACGTTCATGGGCGCGCCGCTGTTGCTCGGCGCGACCGTGTCGGTGATCGGTCAGGCGGACGGGCTCCAGCTCGACTTCGCGGCGCCGATTCCGGAACAGGTCAACCTCGACGACAATCAACTCGTGATCGACGGCGCGACCGTGACGATCGACGCCACGGCGGCGCACCAGATGACGCTGCAGATCGAGAACCGCCCGGCGCAGCTGTACGAGCTGTCGCTGTACGACCTCACGGTCTCGAGCACGTCGGTCGCGGCGCAGCTCGTGCTCGACGCGGTCGCGACCGATCCGACGTTCACGATCCCGCCTGACTTCTTTCAGGACGGTCACACGTACATCCCGGCGGCCCGCACGATCTCGAGCGGATTTCCGAACGCCGGCGATGGCGACCTCCAGCAACGCACGCTGCCCGTCGAGACCGCGGTGTTCGAAGGCGGCGTGTTCACGGTGAACCCATGAGACCCATGAAGCAGAGCCTCGCGTTGTTTCTCGTCATCGCCGTCGCCCCGATCGCGTCGGCCGACAACGACAAGGAGAAAGCCGACGCCCTGTTCAAGCAGGGCAAGAAGCTGATGACCGAGAAGCGCTACGCCGACGCGTGCCAGGCGTTCGAGGACAGCTTCAAGCTCGATCCCGGCATCGGCGCCGAGCTCAACACGGCGAAGTGCTTCGAGGAGTGGGGCAAGCTCGCGCGCGCGTATCGCGCCTATCAGAAGGCCGAGGACATGGCGAAGGAGGCCGGCGACAAGCGCGCGAAGAAGATCCGCGAGCTCGCCGAGGCGCTCGATTCGCAGGTGCCGCGGCTGACGATCAAGGTCACGCCGAGCACCGACCTCGACTCGCTGACCGTGACGATCGATGGCACGCCGGTCGACAAGAAGCAGCTCGGCAGGGCGCAGCTCGTCGATCCGGGGCCGCACGTCGTCGAATATCAAGGCGAGGGCGGCGCGAAGAAGAACAAGGTGGTCCCGGTCGAGCGCGGCGGCTCGTCCGAGATCACGGTCGACGTTCCACCCACCGTGAAGACGAAGACCGGCGGCGAGGGCGAAGGCAGCGCCAGCGGCAGTGGTAGCGGCAGCGGCAGCGCGACGGGCGGCGGCGAAGGCAGCGGCAGCGGCAGCGGTAGCGGCAGTGGCGAGGATCATCCGATCGCGCAGACCGACCCCGGCAAGAAGCAGAAGCTCGCGGCGTACATCACGGCGGGCGCCGGCGTCGTCGCGATGGGCGTGTCGGCCGGCATCACGCTGTCGGCGCGCAGCAAGTACAACGACGCGCTGTCCGCGCACTGCATGAACATGACGGACATGTGCGACATGACGGGCCTCACCGACACGCACGACGCGCGCCACGAGGCGAACATCGCGACCGTGATCTTCATCGTCGGCACCGCCGCGGTTGCCGGCGGCGTCGTGCTCTACCTGATGGCGCCGCACGCCAAGCGGAGCGACGAGCACGCGCTGCTGTACGTCACACCGACCGCGAGCCCCGACGGCGGCGGCCTGGTGCTCGGCGGACGGTTCTAGCCGACGCGCGTCACGGCTTCGGCTGGATCGCGCGCAGCTCCAATTCGCGCAACGCACATCGGCACTGCGCGACCCGTGAATAGCCGTGGTACATGCTCGCGACGCCGATCGCTGCGAGCACCCCGTAGAGGGGGATCGCGGTGCTGCGCGAGATGGGTGGATCGCCGCCGTACTTGTCCGCCCATAACTGGTCAGTGTCGCCGGCGGCAGTCACGAACGTGACCGTCTCCAGCAGCGTCAACACCGTGTCTACGACCGGAGCGACGTAGCTCTGCGAGCAGCTGAAGCTGGGGACGTCGCGGTGGTTCGGAGGTGGCCCGCTCACGAACACGAGCGAGCAGCCTTCCAACGCCACCAGCACGGCGACCACGAGCAAACGCGCCATCGACTGCGCTATAGATGCCTCCGGTGCGGTGGTCAAGCGCGGTCTGGTTGGCTTGCGTGGCATGTGCAACACCGGCCATGCCGGTCGCTGCGACGACGCCATCCCCACTGCGCTACGAGGAGGCCGCCGACCCTGCGGCCGACACACGGGCGCGAGCCGCAGCCGAGCTCGCGCCGGATCCTCGCAGCGCCGCGGCGACCACGCTCGTTACACTCGCCGAACACGATCCCGATCCGCACGTCCGCACCGCTGCGGTGCGTGCGATCGCCGAGCGCCGCGATCCGTCGCTGCTTTCCGTGATCGATTGGTCGGCGGCCTACGATCCCGATCGGGACGTGCGTGAGGCGTCGTCGCGCTCCGACGCGCGGTTGTGGCCGTGGGCAAAGTCCCCTCACGTCGCACTCGGGCTTTCGCTTCTCTGTCCGGGTTGCGGACAGATCTACCTGCGTCAGTATGCCGAAGGCGCGGCCTTGTTGGCGACGAGCTTGGGGTTCTTGATCGCGGGGGCGGAGCTCACGTCCGGTCACGACACGACGCTGTCTGGCCCCTACGACACGGCACGAGTTCCGATCGGTCTCGTGCTCGGTGAGTGGGGCCAGGACGAATGGTTCTATTCGATCTTCGATGCCTATCGCACGGCACGCGTCCTGCGCGGCGACTTCGGCTACCGGCACTCGATCACGCGCGAGACGCTACCCGAGCTTGCGAGCGCGCCATTTCGGCCGAGCGTGCTCGAGAGCCCGTGGGTGTGGGCCGGGGTTCCCATCTCGCTCGGCGCCGGGTTGCTCGCCGAGTACGTCGCGGACGGTCGCTGGCCGAGCGGTCCGTCGATCTTCAACGTCCCGAGCGTCAACTTCCTCGGTCACACGCTTTCGCCGCGAGGCGGTTACGCGGCCGGCAACTTCTACTACGCTGCTCTGTTCGATCCGGTCGGCGTCGGTGAGGAGTCGTTGTTTCGCGGCTTGATCCAGACCGAGCTCGACGAGCGCTTCGGGACGTACGGTGGACTCGCGCTCGCCTCGTCGCTGTTCGCCGCTGCTCACCTGCTCAACTTCGCACAAGATTCGCACGACGCGCTGTACGCAGTTCCGACGATCGCGTTGCTCGGGAGCTCTCTCGGGCTGGCGTACATCCATACCGGGTACCGGCTCGAGACCAGCGTCGCGATGCATTTCTGGTACGACTTCTTGCTGTCCGCGGTCGACTTCGCGATGGATCCGCAGCACCAGCCATTCGTGGTGCAGTACAGCGCGCGACTGTAGACGCCTACTTGCGATCGTCGAACAAGTCGTCGTCGCTGCTCTTGTGCGTCTTCGCGGTCGTCGCCTTCGTCGATTTCGTCGCGGGCGACGTCGCCTTCGTCACGCTGGTCGCGGCCTTCGTCGTGACCTTCGCGGTCGTCGACGTCCTGGGGATGGTCGATGGCGTCGGCTGAGGCGGTGGCGCTGGCACGGCCTTCGGGATCGGCGGCGGCGTCGGAGTCGTGGGCGTCGTGGTCGTCGTGGTGGCGGTGGGCGCGATCGGCGTAACCGCAGGCGTCGGCGTCGGGGCCGGCGCGGGCGCGGTGGTCGGCGCGGCCGCAGGCGCCGGCGTCGTATCCGGCGCGGTCACGTGGGTCTCCGCCGCAGGGTCCGAGCTGCCGCCGCCGTTCTTCGCGAGCAGGAAGCCACCGACGCCGGTCGCGATGCACAGCGCGGCGACCCCACCGATGATCACGCCGCGGCCGCTCTTCTGCGAGCGGCCGACCTGACCGGCCGCGGCCGACAGGCTCGAGCCGCCGGTCTGCATCCAGCTCTTCGGCGTCAGCGCGGGCGGCGTGAGCGGCGTGCCGGCGCCGGCGGTGCCGCCGAGCGGGAAGCCGGGCTGCGAGCCTCGCGGCGACGTCAAGATTCTCGTCGCGCGCTCCGCCGACTGCTGCGCGCTCAGCGGATCCGACGCGTACGGCGCGAGCATGCGCGCCAGCTCGCCGACGGTCTGCAGGCGATTCTTCGGGTCCTTCTCGAGGCAGCGCATCACGATCGACTGCAGGCCGCCCGGCAGCGGCACCTGGAGCGGCGCGGCCGGCTCGGTCGCGACCTTGAGCACGAGCTGCGCGTAATGCTCGGCCTCGAACGGCGGCCGGCCCGCGAGCATCTGGTACATCACGACGCCCATCGACCAGATGTCGCTGCGCGGATCGGTCGAGCGCGCGGTCTGCATCTGCTCGGGCGCCATGTACGTGGGCGTGCCGATCACGGTCTGCGTGCCGGTGAGCTCGCTGATCTCGTCGCCCGCCTTCGAGATCCCGAAATCGAGGATCTTGAGCAGGCTCGAGCCGTCGGGCCGGCGCGTGATGAAGAAGTTCGACGGCTTGATGTCGCGGTGGACGATGCCCATCGCGTGCGCCTCGGCGATGCCTTCGCACGCCTGCAGCATCAGATCGACGACGGCCTGTGCGACCTGCGGGCCGTGGTGGCGGAGGATCTGGTTGAGGTCGTAGCCGTCCAGAAACTCCATCACCATGAACGGCGTGCCGTCGGGCAGCGTGCCGACGTCCATCACGCGCGCGATGTGCTCGCTGCGCAGCCTGACCGTCGCCTGCGCCTCGCGCAGGAAGCGCGCGACGGTGGACTGGCTCTCGGCCATGTTCGGCAGCAGGATCTTGATCGCGACCGGCTGCTGCAGGTACAGGTGCGACGCGCGCACCACGCGGCCCATGCCGCCGACCCCGATCACTTCCTCGACCCGGTACTTGCCGAGCAGGATGTCGCCAGGGTTGCCTAGCTGGGGCTGCGCCGCGCCCTCGTACACTCGGCGATTGTAGCAAACGCGACTGCGATCCTGCCCGAACTATTCGCGAAACCTACAATCGCCTACACGAACGTAAGCCACGAGTCGTGCTTGGTGTCGCTGCCTTTGACCACCGAGAAGAACGATTCCTGGAGGCGGCGCGTCACGGGACCGCCGACTCCCGCGCCGATCTTGCGGTGATCGATCTCGCGCACCGGGGTGATCTCGGCCGCGGTGCCGGTGAGGAACACCTCCTCGGCGGTGTAGAGCTCGTCGCGCGCGATCGGCTCTTCGCGCACCTCGACACCTTGCTCGCGCAGCAGCGTGATCGCGGTGTCGCGCGTGATGCCCGCGAGGATCGCGGCCGACGTCGGCGGCGTGCGCACGAGGCCGTGCTTGACCACGAAGATGTTCTCGCCGGTGCCTTCGGCGACGTAGCCCTGCGGATCGAGCATCAGCGCTTCCTCGAAGCCGCTCTTCACCGCCATGCGCTTGGCGAGCACGCTCGACACGTACTGGCCGCAGATCTTGCCCTTGTTCATGACCGAATTCGAATTGGCGCGCGAGAAGCCCGAGACCATCACGCGAATGCCCTTCTTGAGCCCGTCGTCGCCGAGGTACGCGCCCCACTCGTAGCAGGCGACCATCGTGCGCACCGGCGGCTCGAGCGAGCCGAGGCCGAGCGCGCCGTAGCCGAGATAGACCAGCGGCCGGACGTAGCAGCTCGGCATCTTGTTCGAGCGCACGACGTCGACGCAGGCCTGGATCAGCTGCTCGCGCGTGTACGGGCATTCCATCGTGCAGATCGCGCACGAGTCGAGCAGGCGCTCGACGTGCTCGCGCAGGCGGAACACGTGCGTGCGGCCGTCCGAGCGCTGGTAGGCACGGATGCCTTCGAACGCGCCGACGCCGTAATGCATCGTGTGCGCGAGCACGTGCTCGGTCGCCGCGTCCCACGGGACGAGCGAACCGTCGACCCAGATCGTGTCGACCTTCTTGATGCCCATGTCCGCTTCGTACCAATGCCCGACGACGATCACAAGCCGCAGTCCGTCATCGTATGAACGACACAGCCTGACGCGGTGCGGCTGCGAAATGGTTTATGCACCGAGCAGCGCGAGGTATGCGGAGCGGATCTCGCGCTGCCAGCGCTCGACGTGCGCGAGCAGCGCGGCGCCATCCGCGAAGCCGCCGCTGCGGCGCGCGAGCTTGTCGAGCTCGGCCTTGGTCTCGGGCAGGCGATGGATCGGCTGATCGTGCACGACGCGCAGCCGATGCTCGATCCCGCGCAAGAAGCGATAGCCCTGATCGAGCAACCGCACGAGCTCGATCGGAGCGATCCCGGCCGCGGCGGCGGCGTGGAGCGCGCCGGTCGTGCTGGTCGTGCGCAGGCTCGCGTGCGCGTGACCGTGCACGAGCTGGAGGTACTGCGCGGCGAACTCGACGTCGATCACGCCTCCCGCGCCGGTCTTCAGATCGCGCGGCGCGCCCAGCTCGTGCTCGATGCGATCTCGCATCGCGCGGATCGCGGCCGCGACCGCGTGCGGATCGTGCGGAGCGGCGTAGATCGTCTCGGCGGCGAGCCGCTCGACCTCGGCGCCGAGCGCGGCGTCGCCGGCCACCGCGCGCAGCTTCGTCAGCGCCTGGTGCTCCCACAGCTGCGCGGACTCGGCGTGATATCGGCGCCAGCTCGCGAGCGACGACACGAGCAGGCCCTGCGAGCCGCTCGGACGCAGCCGGGTGTCGAGCTCGTACAGCCGGCCGCGCGGCGTGCGCTGGCGGAGCGCGCCGAGCAGGCGCTGGGCGAGGCGCGAGAACCGCACGAGATCGTCGTCGTTACCTTCATAGACAAACACGACGTCGAGATCCGCCGCGTAGCCGAGCTCCCGGCCGCCGAGCTTGCCGAGCGCGAGCACCGCGAGCTTGCTCGATCCCGGCGTGAGCACTCCGAGCGCGGCCGCGAGGCAGGCCTCGGCGATCGCGGTCAGCTCGGTGCACACCGCGAGTGGATCGAGCGCGCCCGCGAAGTCGGCGAGGCCGACGCGCAGCACGTGCCCGGCCTTGATCTCGGCGATCGCGCTCCACGGTGCCTCCGGATCGTCGCGATCGACCGTGGCGAGCCGGGTCGCGAGATCGGCCGAGATCTGCGCGATCGTGCGGGTCGGCGTGGTCTGGCCGAGCTCGACCAGCAGATCGATCAACTCGGGTGTCTCGACCAGCGTGCGCGCGAGGTAGGCGCTGGCGCCGAGCAACGATCCCAGGAGCCGCGCGATCGCCGGCTGCTCGTCGAGCAGCCGCCAGATCGACCACGCCTCGCCGCGGCGCGCGAGCAAGTCGCCGAGGAAGCGCAGCGCCTGATCGGGATCGGCCGACATCGCGATCTCGCGCAGCAGGAGCGAGCCGACGCGCGCGGCGCGATCGATCGCGTCGGGCGCGAGCGGCGAGCCCGGCCGGCGGCGCGCACGTGCGAGCTCGGCGCGCGCCGCGGTGACGTCGGAGAACCCGAGCCGCTCGAGCGCGGCGGCTTCTTCGGCCTCGGGCAGCTCGCGACATAGTATTTCGACGACCGCGGTGTGCTCGTGCGCGTCGCCGCCGCCCAGCGTCGCGAACAGGCGCGTGACCTCGCGCGTGTGGCGCGCGAGGTCGGCGTCGAACGCGGCCGCATCGGCGTAGCCGAGCCGGCGCGCCAGCACGTCATGCTCGTGCGGGATGGTCTGGGTCTGCAGCCCGCCTTCGAGCTGCAGCACGTGCTCGACGTGGCGCAGCCAGCGATACGCGCGCCACAGCGCGAGGTGCTCGTCGTCGGTCACGAGCCCGGTGAACAGGAGCGCGTCGAGCGCGGCGAGCGTGCCGCGCACGCGCAGGCCGGGCCGCTTGCCGGCGTGCAGCAGCTGCAGCGCCTGCACGAAGAACTCGATCTCGCGGATGCCGCCTTCGCCGTTCTTGACGTCGAAGCCGTCGTGGCCGCGCACGAGCTCGCGCTTGATCCGGCGGTTGAGCCCGCGAACCTCGTCGATCGCGGTCGGCGACGTGTGGCGCGGATAGACGAACGGCGCGAGCAGCTTCACGACCGCGTCGCCGAGCGCGCGATCGCCCGCGCACGGCCGCGCCTTGAGCCACGCCTGCCGCTCCCACGGCCGTCCGAACGTCTCGTAGTAACGCTCGAGGGAGTCGAGCGAGCTCGTGATCGCGCCTTTCTCGCCTTCGGGTCGCAGCCGCAGGTCGACGCGAAATACGAGATCGTCCTCGGTGACCTTCGACAGCGCGCCGGTGACCTGCGTGCACAGCTTCGCGAAGTACTCGTGCAGCGACAGCTCGCCGGCGGCGCCGCGATCCGACGAGTACACGTAGATGACGTCGACGTCGCTCGCGAAGTTGAGCTCGTCGCCACCGAGCTTGCCCATGCCGATCACGGCGAGCGTCGCGTCGCGCTCGACGCCGTCGTCGTCGATGTAGCGCGGCGGGCCGTAGCGCGCGCGCAGCTCGGCGTCGCACGCGGCGATCGCGGCGTCGAACGACACGTCGGCGAGGCGGGCCAGCTCGCGGCCGACCTCGGTCCGGAATCCAGAGTGCCCGGCCTCCTGGCCGACCCCGAGCTCGCGCACGCCGAGCCGGACCAGCTCGTCGCCGCGCGCCCGGCGCAGCGCGGCGTGGAGCGGTGCCGCCGCCAGGTGGCGGGCGAGGTCGGCCACGAGCACGTCCCGGGGCTTTTCGCGCGCGAGATAAGGATCGCGCGCGACCCGGAGCCAGCGGGCCGGATCGCGAGCTAGCAGAGTGGCGAGGTACGGCGCGCGCTGGCACGCGAGCGTCGCGACGCGGACCGCGGTCGCGTCCAAGTCGCCGAGATCCAGGCCGGTTTGCGCGGCGGCATCGAGCAGGCGCTCGGCCCGGCGGAGCGCGTCGGGCTCGTCGGGCGCGCCACCTGCGAGATCGGAGGCTTGACAGATGCGCTGCCCCGTCTTACCCAAAGCCTTGATTCTCCTCGTTCATGCGTGATTTGTACGAAGTGCTCGGAGTGGAGCGGGGCGCGAGCCAGGCCGACTTGAAGAAGGCCTATCGCCGACTCGCGCAGCAATACCATCCCGACAAGTGCCCCGGCGACAAGACCGCCGAGGACAAGTTCAAGGAAGCGGCGAACGCGTACCAGGTCCTGTCCGACGACGAACAGCGCACGATGTACGACCGCTTCGGCTTCGACGGCCTGCGCCGCGGCGGCGGCGGTGGCCCGGGCGGGCCCGGCTTCTCGAACGTCGAGGACATCTTCTCCGCGTTCGGCGATCTGTTCGGCGATTTCTTCGGCGGGCGAGCGAGCGGGCGCCGGCAAGCGCGCGGCGCCGACCTGCGCGTCGATCTCGAGCTCGCGTTTCCGGAAGCGGTGTGGGGCTGCACGAAGGACGTGAAGGTCACGCGCGATGTCGCGTGTGGCACGTGTCATGGCTCGGGCGCGGCGGCCGGCAGCAAGCCCGAGGCGTGCCGCGCGTGCGGCGGCAAAGGCCAGGTCGTGCACGCGCAGGGCTTCTTCATGGTGCAGACCACGTGTCCGCAATGCCGCGGCGCGGGCAAGATCGTGAAGGATCCGTGCGAGGACTGCCGCGGGCGCGGCGTCAAGCCGGAGACGTCGACGATGACGGTCACGGTGCCGGCCGGCGTCGACGACGGCCAGACGCTGCGGCTCGCCGGCAAGGGCGAAGCCGGGCCCGGCGGCGCGACCGGCCACCTGTACGTCGTGCTGCACGTGCAAGGCGACGAGCGCTTTCGCCGCGAAGGCGACGACATCCTGACCGAGGTGCCGGTGAGCTTCGTCAAGGCGGCGCTCGGCGGCGAGGTCGAGGTCTACACGCTCGACGACAAGTGCCAGGGCTCGGCGACGATCGACATCAAGCCCGGCACGCAGCCCGGCGACGTGATCGTGCGCCGCGGCCAGGGCGTGCCGCGCGTCGGCGAGAGCGGACGCGGCGATCACGTCGTGCAGTTCCGCGTCGAGATCCCGAGGAAGCTGAGCGCGCGCCAGGAAGAGCTGCTCCGCGAGCTCGCGACCGAGCTCGGCGACGAGCACGTCAAGCCCGAGAAGCGCGGGCTGTTCGGGCGCAAGAAGTAGCAATACACGCCGCCGCCCGCGCGTTCGTGCCGATCATGCGCGTGATCGCGGTCGCGTCGGTCCTGCTCGCGTCGAGCGTGCATGCGGCGCCATGTCCGGCGGGGAAGGCTCTGCGCGAGCTCGCGAGCACCGCATTTCCCGGCGAAGACGTGGCCGGCGCATCGTGCCGTCTCGTGCGCACGGCCGACGGCGCGCGCTGGTTGATCGAGGTCTCGACGCGGCATGGTCTCGAGGTCGCGCTCGGCGCCCGCGGACGCGTCGCGTGGAGCTGTTGCGGGTACACGCCGGGCACGCCCGGCGCGTCGCTGTTGCACGTCGACATCGCGGACCTCGACGGCGACGGCCGCGACGAGCTGATCGCGACGGTCGCGCACGAGGGCCACGAGCGCTACCGCGACGAGCAGCTCTACGTGCACGCGGCGAGCGATCCGCTCGTGTTGTACGAACGAGGCAGCATCGAGCTCGCGCGCTCCGCGCCCGGTCAGGCCGGTTGTCATTCGAGGTGGCGAATCGTCCGCGCGCCACACGGCACCCATCACCTCGCCATCATCGGCGGCTGCGCCGACGCCGGCCGCGAGCTCGCGTGGCGCGACGGCGCGCTGGTCGAGAGCTGATCACCCGGCGATCGCCGCCGCGAAGTCGTCGGTCGCGACGACCGTGCAGCGCGCGATGTAGCGCGCGTAGATCGCGGCGACCTCGGCCGGATGCTGCGGATCGGCGCCGGGCACGACCGTCACCGGCACCGCGATCGCGGCGAGCTCGGGCTGCGCGAAGGGCTGCACGCCCGACGCCATGAACCGCGTGAGCGCGGCGACGCTCGCAGGATCGTAGGTCGCCACGAGCGCGCGAGCGCGCTCGCGAACCGGTGCCGGTAGCGTCTCGAGCAGCGGGAACAGCGCCGCGATGCCATCGACGAGCGCGCGCTCCCCGGCGGCGCGCATCGCGTTCATCGCCGCGCGCTGCGCGGGAGCGAGCGCGACGCCGTCGTACGCGGGATGCAGCACGACGAGCCGCGCGGCCAGCGCGGGATGGCGCAGCGCGACGCGCACTGCACAGCCGGCGCCGAACGACACGCCACCGATCGTCGCGCGCGTGATGCCGAGATGGCGCGCGAGCGCGGCGATGTCGTCGGCGAGGAGATCCCAGCTCAACTCGCCGCTCCAGTGCGAGCGGCCGCTCGCGCGCAGGTCCGGCGCGACGACGCGCGACCGCGCCGCGAGCGGCGCCGCGAACCGCCAGCACGCTTCGTTCGTGGCCAGGCCGCCGTGCAAGACGATGATCGCATCGCTCGCGGCACCACCCGCGCCGCGCGCGGTGGCATACAGCCGCGCGCCGGCGTGCTCGAAGTAGATCTCGTCCATGTCGCGCTCCTTTCGAGAGCCGAAGCGATCCCGAAAATGACAGCGCCAGCCGAGTGGCTGGCGCTCGATCCTCATATCACGGCAGCTTACTGGTGCGCGACGTACAGCTTGAGCTCGACGCGCCGGTTCGCGAGCCGGCCCCTCGCGGTCGCGTCGTCGGCGACCGGCTCTTCCGCGCCGACGCCCTCGACGATCACGCGCTCCTGCTTCACGCCGGCCGCGACCAGCGCCTGGCGCACCGCCTCGGCGCGCGCGTGCGCGAGCTCGGTCGAGAGCGTCGCCAGATCGGGAGCGGGCTGGCCGTCGGCCGGCGGCGTCGCGAACGCCTTCGCTTCTTCCTTGTCGGTGTGGCCGACCACCACGATCCGGATCCCCGGATGGTCGGCCATCACCTTCGCGATCTTCTTGATCGTCGGCAGCGCCGAGTCGCGCACCGCGGTCTCACCTTCGGCGTAGAGCAAGCCCTCGATCGTGCCCTTGAGCGCGGCGACGTCGGCCGGCACGGTGTCGGGGCAGCCGTCTTCGTCCTCGAAGCCGTTGTAGGTCTCGGGCTCCTTCGGGCACTTGTCGGCGATGTCGAGCACGCCGTCGTGATCGTCGTCGATGTCGGGGCAGCCGTCCTGGTCCTCGAAGCCGTCCTTGTCCTCGGGACGGTCGGGGCACTTGTCGAGCGCGTCGGGAATGCCGTCGCCGTCGCGGTCGGCGGTCGGGCTGGCGGCGACCTCGACGTGCTTCGCGGCCGGCCCGGGCGGCCCGCCGATCGGCAGCTCGAACCCGAGGTTGATGTCGCCCTCGTAGCCGAGCTTGTTGTCGCCGGTCGACGCCTGCACACCGGGCACGAACGCGAGCCGCGCGTCGAGGCGCATCGCGAAGCCCTTGCCGGTGTCGAACCGGAAGCCGCCGCCGACGTAACCGTCGCCGCTGACCCCCGAGTCGAACGTCTTGCGCGCCGACGACAGCGCGAGCGGCGCGCCACCGCCGACGAGCACGAACGGGTGAATCCGGCCGTTCGGGATCAGCTCGAACCGGATCTGTGCACGGGGCTCGAGCCAGAGCACGGTCGCGGCCGACGCGCCGCCGATCGCGTTGGTCTGCGTCGGCGCGATCGCGAGCTCGAGCTCGGGATACAGCCACGGGAAGATGAACTGGCGCGACACGCGCCCGCCGAGCTCGACCGTGTTGTCGAGCATCGGGTGATACGGCGCGTCGTCGATGTAGCCGAGCGCCGAGATCGAGCTGAAGAAGCGCGGGCCGAGAAAGCCACCGAGCTCGACCGGCGGCTCGGGCGGCGTCGGATCGGCGGCGGCAAGCGACGGCGCCAAGACGACCGCCAGCGCGAGGACTCGTTGCACCGAGCGAGTATATCGCACGCTTACACGCCCCTTACACCGCGCGGCGCCGTGCTTGCTACGATGAGCGGTGCGTGGCCGCTGCCGCGGCATTCCCTCGGCCCAAGGTTGCTCATGCTTCGCACTCGCTCGATCGCTACGCCTCGGTTGCGTGTCCTCGTGGTCGAAGATGAAGCGAGCCTGCGCGAAGGGATCGTCGATCTTCTGACCGGCGATGGTCATGCGGTGACGGCGGTCGGCGACGGCGCGGCCGCGGTCGTGGTGGGCCTTCGAGATCCGTTCGAGCTCGTCGTGCTCGACCTGATGCTGCCGCGGCTCGACGGCATGGACGTGTGCCGGCGGCTGCGGGCGGCGCGGCCCGGGTTGCCGATCCTGATGCTGACCGCGCGCGGCTCCGAGGACGACAAGGTGCGGGGCCTCGTCGAGGGCGCCGACGATTACGTCACCAAGCCGTTCTCCGCGCGCGAGCTGCTCGCCCGCGTGCGCGCGCTCGGCCGGCGCGCGCCGGCGCCCGATGCGCTCGACGAGCTGCGCGTCGACGACGTGGTGATCGATCTGGCGCGCATGATCGTCGTGCGCGGCAGCGCCGAGGTGTCGCTCACGCCGCGCGAGGTCGGCATCGTGCGCTGGCTGTATCGCCACCGCGATCGCGTGGTGACGCGCGCGGAGCTGCTCGAGCAGGTGTTCGGCCAGCGCGGCGACCTGCAGACGCGCGCGGTCGACATGGCGATCGCGGTCCTGCGCAAGAAGGTCGAGGCCGATCCGGCGCGCCCGAACGTGATCGTGTCGGTGAAAGGCGCGGGGTACGCGTGGCGCGTCGCGCGCTGATCGCGGCGGCGGTGCTCGCCGCGCTGGTCGCGGCCTTGCTCGTCGCGTTCGGGCTCGCCGGCTGGCGCGACGTGCGTGCAGCGCAGCACGAGATCGAGACCGCGCCGGCGGCCGCCGCCGGCCAGCGCGCGGCCGAGCTCGCCCGCGATCTGCGCGACCAGCTCGAGCGCCTCGTCGCGCGCGAGAGCGAGCGCCCGTACTTTCACTACCAGAACCTCGTGCACGATCCGCACGCGTCGATCGGCGGCAACGTCGCGCCGTCGCCGCTCGCGGGCGGCCCGCAGGACCCGCTCGTCGCCGGATACTTCCAGATCGACGGCGCCGGCCACGTCACCACGCCGACGATCAACGACGACGTGCCCGAGCTGTCCGACACGCAGCACGCCGCGGCCGACCGCGCGTTTCGCGACGCGGTGACGCGCGAGCTCGCGGTGACGCTCGCGCGCACCGCCGCGCCGGGTGGGCCGGGACGCGTGCTCGAGGTCGATCCGAACACGTACGCGCAGAACGCGAGCGCGAACGCGGTGTATCGCCAGCGCGCGCCGATCGGCGTCGACTCGCCGGTCGCGATCGTCGTGTCCGCGTTCGCGTGGCGGACCCACGCGTTCGGCGGCGGCCCGGCGCTCGTCGCGGTCCGCCGCGTCGCGACGCCGGCGGGGCCGCTCGTGCAGGGCTTCGTGATCGATCGCGCGACCGTGACGAGCTGGCTCGCGGCGCAGGCCGGCGACATGGTCGCGCGGATCGGCCCGGGCGCGCCGGCCGCCGGCAACGAGCTGCCGGCAGGCTGGCAGGTGTCGGTCGAGCCGAATCCTCACGCGCTCGCGCGCGCGGCGAGCGACGCGCACGCGATCGCTCGAGACTTCGCGATCAAGTTCGTCGCGATCGCGCTCGTCGCGGTCCTCGCCGCGACCGGCGTCGTGTGGCTGGTCGCGCGCGCCGAGCAGCTCGCGCGCGAGCGCAGCCAGTTCGCCGCGGCCGCCGCGCACGAGCTGCGCACGCCGCTCGCCGGGCTGCAGCTGTACGGCGACATGCTCGCCGACGGCCTCGGCGATCCGGGCAAGCTGCGCGACTACGCGCGGCGCACGAGCGAAGAGGCGGCGCGGCTCGGACGCGTCGTGTCGAACGTGCTGGGCTTCTCGCAGCTCGAGCGCGGCAACCTGATCGTGGGCGCCGAGCTGGGCGAGCTCGGCACCGCGCTGCGCGAGCTCGCGGAGCGCGCGCAACCCACGCTCGAGCGCACCGGCGCGTCGCTCGAGCTCGACGTCGACGCCGCGCTGCGCGCGCGGTTCGATCGCGACGCGGTCGCGCGCATCGTCGCGAACCTGCTCGACAACGCCGAGAAGTACGCGCGGGTCGCGAGCGATCGCGCGATCCGGCTGGCGGCGTCCGAGCTCGGCGACGCGGTCGAGGTCGTCGTCGAGGATCGCGGCCCCGGCGTCGCCGATCCGCGGGCGTTGTTCCAGCCGTTCTCGCGCGTGCATTCGAAGGATGGACCGGCCGGGCTCGGCCTCGGCCTCGCGCTGTCGCGCTCGCTCGCGCGCGCGATGGGCGGCGACCTCACATATCGCCCGCGGCCCGGCGGCGGCTCGCGCTTCGCGCTCCGCCTGCCGCGCGCGTGAGGTCGCGGCCGGGCTAGCGAAAGCTGTCCTTGCGCGTGCGGCGCTCGGCGAATTCGGCGGCATCCTTCGCGCGCACGAACGGATTGGTCGCGAGCTCGTCGGCGATCGTCGACGGCGTCGACGGCGTCGGAATCGCCGCGGCGCGCGCGGCGACCGCGGCGTTCGCCGGCTCGGCCGCCGCGGCGAACTTCAAGTTCGCCGCGGTGTACTCGTGGCCGAAGTACACGCGCGTCGCCGGCGGCAGCGCGGCGAGCCGCGACAGCGACGCGTACATCATCTCGGCCGTGCCCTCGAACAGGCGCCCGCAGCCGGCGCCGAACAGCGTGTCGCCGGTGAAGACCGCCGTGTCGCGCACGTAGTAGCTGATCGCGCCGAGCGTGTGGCCGGGGTTGTGGATGATCTGCGCGCGCACGCCGCCGAGCGCGACCTCGTCGCCATCGTCGACGAACCGCGTGACGCGCGGCGCGCGGCCGCGATCGTGGACGTGCGCGACGATCTCGAGATCGCCGTGCGCGTCGGCGAGCGCGTCGACGCCGCCGACGTGATCGTGATGGTGATGCGTCAGCCAGATCGCCGCGAGCGCGACGCGTTCGCGCGCGAGCGCGGCCTCGATCGGCGGCGCCTCGCCGGGATCGACGACCGCGGCGCGGCCACTCCCCGCGTCATCGATCACGAGGTACGCGAAATTATCTTTGAGACACGGAACGGGGACGACGCGCACGCCGCGAACATACATTACGCTCGCGCCATGGCGACGATGAACGCGATCGTGATCCGGGAGCACGGCGGGCCCGAGGTGCTGCGCGCGGAGGAGATCGCGGTGCCCGAGCCGGGGCCGGGCGAGGTGCGCGTGCGCGTGCGCGCGGTCGCGCTCAATCACCTCGACATCTGGGTGCGGCGCGGCGGCCCCGCGTTCAAGCTCGGGTATCCGCATCGGCTCGGCTCGGACATCGTCGGCGAGATCGACGAGGTCGGCGCCGGCGCGGTCGCCGAGCCCGGCGCGAAGGTCGTCGTGCAGCCCGGCCTGTCGTGCGGGCGCTGCGCGGCGTGCCTCGGCGGCCACGACAACCTGTGCCGCTCGTACAAGATCCTCGGCGAGAACGCGCAGGGCGGCTACGGCGAGTACGTCGTCGTGCCGCAGGTGAACCTCGCGCCGTATCCCGAGCGGCTCGCGTTCGCGGACGCGGCCGCGTCGATCCTCACGTTCCTGACCGCGTGGCAGATGGTCGTCCACAAGGCGCGCGTGCAGCCCGGCGAGGTCGTGCTCGTGCAGGGCGCGGGCTCGGGCATCGGCGTCGCGGCGATCCAGATCGCGAAGCTCCACGGCGCGCGCGTGATCGCGACCGCGAGCACGCCGGCGAAGCTCGAGCGGGCACGCGCGCTCGGCGCCGATGTCGCGATCGACTACACGACGCAGGACTTCGTCGCCGAGTGCAAGGACCTGACCGACAAGCGCGGCGTCGATGTCGTGATCGAGCACGTCGGTGGCGACGTGTTCGCGAAGTCGATCCGCGCGGTGCGCGCCGGCGGCCGGGTCGTGACGTGCGGCGCGACGTCCGGGTTCTCGCCCGCGATCGATCTGCGCCACATCTTCTTTCGCCAGGTCGAGGTGCTCGGCTCGACGATGGGGAGCAAGGCCGACTTGCTGGCCGTGCTCGACCACGTCGCGGCCGGGAGGCTGTCGCCGGTCGTGCATGCGGTGCTGCCGCTCGCCCGCGCGGCCGACGCGCACCGCATGCTCGAGGCGCGCGAGGCGTTCGGCAAGATCGTGCTCCAGCCATGACCGCGGCCGCGCCGGTGCTCGAGCTGCGCGGGCTCGGCAAGGACTACGGCACGCGTACCGCGGTGCGCGCGCTCGATCTCGAGGTCGCGCGCGGCGAGATCCTCGGCCTGCTCGGTCCGAACGGCGCCGGCAAGACGACGACGATCTCGATGGCGTGCGGCGTGGTGACGCCGACGCGCGGCAGCGTGCGCATCGCCGGCGAAGCGACGCGCGAGGCGCGGCGCAAGCTCGGGCTCGTGCCGCAGGAGCTCGCGCTGTTCGACGAGCTGTCGGCGAACCAGAACCTGCGCTACTTCGGCGCGCTCTACGGGCTGCGCGGGCTGCCGCTGCGCGCGCGGATCGAGTGGGCGCTCCGCGTCGTCGGGCTCGCCGATCGCGCGGGCGATGTCGTGCGCACGTACTCGGGCGGCATGAAGCGCCGGCTCAACATCGCGGCCGGCCTGCTGCACGAACCGGAGCTGCTCGTACTCGACGAGCCGACCGTCGGCGTCGACCCGCAGAGCCGCAACCACATCTTCGAGACCGTGCGCGCGCTCCACGGCGACGGCATGACCGTGATCTACACGAGCCATTACCTCGAGGAGGTCGAGGCCCTCGCGACGCGCGTCGCGATCATGGACGGCGGCGAGATCCGCGCGGCCGGCACGGTTGCGGAGCTCGTCGCACAGCACGCGGAACGCGGCGTCGAGCTCGAGGTCACCGGCGACGTCGACGCCGCGGCGCGCGCGGCCGAAGCTCACGGCGAGGTCACGCGCCACGGCGAGGTGCTGCGCGTGGTGCCGCGCGGCGCGCTCGCGCCGGTGCTCGCCGCGATCGAAGCGACCGGCGCGACGATCGCGCGCATCGAGTCGCGGCGCGCGAGCCTCGAGACCGCGTTTCTCGCGCTCACCGGACGCGCCCTGCGAGACGAGCCGTGATCGGCGCGACGATCGTCAAGGACGTATGGCTCCTCGTGCGCGACCGCGGCCGCCTGCTGATGCTGTTCGTGCTGCCGCTCGCGTTCATCGTCGTGTTCGGCTCGATGTTTCACTTCGGGCCGGATCGCGGCGAGCCGCGGCAGATTCCGGTCGCGTACCGCGATGGCGACGCGCGCGGCGAGGCGATCGCGCGCGTGCTCGCCGCGACGCCGGGGTTCGTGCCCGATCGGCGCGCCTCCGCCGACGCCGTGCGCGCCGCCGTCGCGAACAACGACGCGATCGCCGGCCTGATCGTCCCCGACGCGCCGGCGCCGGTCGAGCTGTCGATCGATCTGGGCGCGCCGGTCCAGGTCACCGGCCCGGTGCAGGGCGCGCTCACCGGTGTCGTGATGCGCGCGCTCGCGCCGCCGCTGCCGCCCGGGCCGCCGCCGGTCGTCGCGGTGTCGCCCCCGGGCATCGCGAAGGTGCTCGACGACATCTCGGGCTTTCAGGTCACGGTGCCCGCGAACGCCGTCCTGTTCGCGTTCTTCCTCGCGATGACGGTCGCGATCTCGTTCGCGAGCGAGCGCACGACCGGCACGTGGCGCCGGCTGCTCGCGGCGCCGGTGCCGCGCTGGAAGGCGCTCGTCGGCAAGTTGATCCCGTACTACCTGATCGGCTGCGCGCAGCTGGCGATCATCTTCACGATCGGCGTCACCGTGTTCGGCATGCGCGTCGCGGGCAGCCCGCTCGCGCTCGTCGTGGTGTCGGCGGCGGTCGTGCTGTGCGCGTGCTCGCTCGGCCTGCTCGTCGCCGCGCTCGGCTGGACCGAGCGGCAGATCGGCAGCATCGTGCCGGTGTTCGTGCTCGTGATGAGCCTGCTCGGCGGGTGCATGTTTCCGCGCCTGCTCATGCCGCCGGTCATGCAGCACCTCGGCAAGATCGTGCCGCAGTCGTGGGCGCTCGATGCCTACTACGCGGTGCTCGTGCGCGCGGGCACCACGCTCGGCGACGTCCTGCCCGAGCTCGGCGCGCTGCTCGGATTCTCGGCGCTGTTCGCCGGCATCGGGCTCGCGCGCTTCAAATTCGAGTAGCATGAGCCGACATGGCTACCGTGCCTCCCGGATCGCTCGGACTGCCGTTCTTCGGCGAAGCGCTCGCGTTCCTGAAGGATCCGTTCACGTTCACGCTCTCGCGCACGAAGCGCCACGGCCACGTGTGGAAGACCCGCATCCTCGGCGACACCGTCGTGTTCTTCGCCGGCCCCGAGGCGTTCGCGTTCTTCCTCGATCCCGACAACTTCACGCGCGAGGCCGGGTCGCCGAAGTTTCTCCAGGAGATCCTGCATCCCGATGCGGTGCCGTTCCTCGACGGCACGCGCCACAAGACGCGCAAGCGCCTGTTGCTCGCCGCGTTCTCCGACGATGCGCTCGCGACCTACCTGCCCGGCATCTTCACCGTGATCGAGCGGTTCACGACGCGGTGGGCCGACGGCAGCGAGCGCGCGCTCAACGCCGACCTGCCGCAGCTCGGCTTCGACATCGCGGATCTCCTGTTCGCGGCCGGCGATCCGAAGACGAGCAACGAGGCGGGCTCGCGCGACTTCACGATCATGAACCGCGGCTCGTTCGCGCCGCCGATCAACCTGCCGTTCACGGCATACGGCAAGGCGCTCAAGGCGCGCGATCGGCTGCGCGTGTACATCAAGGAAGCGGTCGCGACCAAGGACGGCGCGGGCAGCGCGCTCGGCGTGCTGAAGCAGGCGCGCGGGCCGAACGGCGAGCAGCTCGAAGCGCGCGAGCTCGAGATCGAGCTCTTGCACTTCTACTTCGCGGCGCATGGCGCGCTCACCGCCGCGCTCGCGTGGCTGCTCGTCGTGCTCGGCGAGCATCCGAGGCTCGCCGCGAAGCTGCGGGCAGAGGCCGACGCGAAGCTCGGCGACGGCGCGCCGACGCTCGCCGAAGCGCGAACGCT
>DATJXL010000346.1:0-17319 GCA_035500135.1 Kofleriaceae bacterium | reverse complement strand
ACGGCTGTCCTCCTCACTGTCTTGCGCCTCGAGCGCGTTACGTGTTGAGGCACGGTAGTCCGTGACCTCGTGACCGAGGGAGTCAGCCGCTTTCTCGGCGCGCGCGAGAACGCCAGCCACTACATCCATTCTTGGCAGCAGGATTTGGTCCCGTGCGAGCGAGAACGATCAAGCCGGCTGCTCCGATCGCAGTCCTATCCCTTGGTTCCGGTCTCGACGCTACACCGTGGCTGCCGCATGACGAAAAATCTCCCGTTGACGCGGCGGCTCTTGTTATGTCCAACTATTGTTGTACAGTCGGCGTGCATGGTCTCATGCTCGGTCAGGGAGTAGACGTGCTCATCGGTCACATCGAAAAGCGGGGGGGCTGGTGGGTCGCGGAGTGCGAGGTCGTAGGTGGCTTCACGCAGGGCAGGTCGCGAGCCGAGGCGATGAATAATCTCGCCGAGGTGGTCGAGCTTCGCGTTGCCAAACCGCGGTTCGAGGTGAACGTGAGCGAGTTCGAGAAACGGGGCCGCAACTCATTCTCCGTGCTGCTGGAACCTTCTGAGCCGGCCTGGCTCGCGGCAGCCGTGTTGAAGTATCAGCGTGCGCGCCATCGCCTCTCGCTCGCAGACGTCGCGAAGTCCCTGCGCTCGGCGAGCCGCAATGCTTACGCGAGTTACGAACAGGGCGCGCGCGAGCCCACACTCGGAAAGTTCCGTGAGCTACTCACCGCGGTGGCACCCGAGATGACGATGATCCTTGAACCGCGCTCTCCGCGGAAAATTCCGGCGCGTAAGGTTCGTCGCGTGGGTGCCCGCAAAGGCGCCTGACAGTGTCTGGGTTCAGCGTTACCCAGGGTGTAATGCGCGCTCGTTCGCCAACCTAGCGGCCACAACTTCGATCGTTAGCGGCCGATATCCGGTCTGAGATGAGCGGTAGCCCGATGAGCTTCGACGTCAAGCGCCCGACGAGTCCTACGAGTCAACGCTCCGCTTGCCCACGCAAGTCGAGCCCGAGCGAAAAGCGGCCACGCCGGGCTCACTGCGAGCGATTATCGCTTCCAACGGTGGACCGCTTTGCGAGTTACCTTCTCTACACGCACTCGGCATGCGCAAGCTCGCATGACGAACCTCGTGCGTTCCTGAAACCTTCGCTGTACCATTGGCCGAGTCTGGGGAGGGGAGCACGCAATGCCTGATGGCGACTACGACGTTGCTCGAACGCCGAGATCTGCTGGGCAGAGCGAGACACCGAACCTGCATGCGGAGCACCAGCCCGACTCGACCCGGTTCGTAGGTACCGGTCCCCTCCCACCGGTAGGAGGGGGCTTCCACGATAGCGGACCTAGCCCTGGCGACATAGCGTACGGCAACGACCCACGTCACAGAGCAGACCCAATTCCAAGCGGGGCGATGGGGGTAGGTCCAAAGAGTCCTGACTCGAAAACGAAACCGCAGGCACCACTCACCCCCATCGAGAGCAAACGCGATTTCGGAGAGCCAGTTGTCGGCAGCAGCACGACGCAACAGATCCGAGCTCCGTTGAATCTGCGCGACACACCTGCTATCGCGTACTTCTCCGTCGCGGGAGAAGCATTCTCACTCGCAAATGGCGCGTCGCTGACGCTTCCTTCATCGAGCGCGATGGGGGCATCGGACTGGGAGAACCTCGACAAGAACTCTCCGCAGGTTTTGTTCCGCCCGTCCCGTACCGGTGTTCAAGATGGAACACTGACGATCTCTGTCCAGTGGACGCTCGATGGCGCTGTTGAAAGCCACAACGTAGCGCTGCACGGTCGCGCTCGCGAGCTAACACAGGCACCGAGCCACGAAGTTACGAACGAAGAGAAGGCAGAGGAAGCCGAGCATGCGAAAGATGTCGCGAAGGAGGAAGCGAAGGAGGACAAGCTCGCTGCACAGGATGCAAAGAGGCCGCCCGTCTACAATCCGGCTTTCGACGGTGCCTCATTCAGCGCAGCGGAACTCGCCGGTAACGATGCCGCGGCTCTAGCTACGGCGCAGAAACGCGGCGTGAGTCTGGTCGAGCGAGAAGTGGCAGCGTACAAGAAGCCCGTCCCACGAGCTGAGCGCTCCGTGTGGTGGACATTGCTGAAGATTGCGCTCAACAGTACGACTGCCGGTCTCGCCGGGGAGGTCGTCGAGCATATAGGCGAGCTCGAAGGATTCGCGAAAGAAACCTTGAAGGCAGGCTTAGAGGAAGCAGGTAAGGAAGCGATCGAGGCGACCGGCAAGAGCGAAGGCGGCGAACAGGGCGAAAAGGGTGAATCGAAGCCGGATAGCGAGGGATTCGGGCACTCGACCAACCATCAGATCGATTTCTTCGGCGAGCAACAAGCAATCCTCGATCAGCAGGCGATCGAGAACCAGAAGGTTATTGCGAAGCAAGCGCAGCGCTTGCGTCCACTCTTGCGGACAAATCCAGAACGGGCGATCGAGATCCTTAAGAGGCTGTCCACCGCGTTCAAAGCCGCTGGACATAGTGCCGAGCAGCGACAAGCCAGCAATACCGCGGCGGAATGGACGGCGTTCGTCGCACGTGCTGGTCTTGGCTCCGAGACGGTCGAGTCAGCGCAACTCGGCGATGAGAAAAAGGTCGCAACCCGTACAGAAGCACTCCGCGAGACTCACGGTCTTGGGACCAAACCGAAAGACGGGGTGCTCGACATCTATCTCGGCGTTGACGAAAAGGTCATGGCCGCGAAGCTGTTCGGCGTCGGTCAGTCGGTTGCTGATCGTTTCGGAAAATCGGCCCCCGGTGAACGGCCGGTCCCTCTAAGCCAACTAGCTACGATGCCAATACGCATTGTGATTGGCCAAAACGATGCCGACCCGACGATCATCACACGCGACGAAGCGGGGCGTGTTCGCGTGCATGGACGCCTCAATCGCACCGAGAACGAGCCCGACGAAATCGCGTACGCGACCGCGTTGGTCGAAAGGATCCTAGCCTCACCGTTGCAGGTGGAGGTCCAGTCTGATGACACGAGCAGTCGCATCTAGGGCGTACGCGTTAGCCGGTTCGATTCTCGCCTTCGCATGCAGTTCAAAAGGGAAGGAACGAGACTCGAGAACAGCGGATCCAAGCATTCCAGTACTTTCCGTTACCGACGATATGGTAAGTGTCCCGGCTGGCTGGTTTTCAAGCGGGTGCTCCAGGGCAATCACTCTGAACACGCCAGAACCTACACGGGCTCCGGATGGGGTGATCGACGCTGCATTCTATGCGCTGAGCGACTGCATCGAAGATGAGCCCCCCCGTCGTGTCTGGTTATCAGCCTTTTCGATCGACCGCATGGAGGTGACCCAGAGTGACTATGCTAATTGCGTTAGCGCTGGCAACTGTAAAGCCATTTCTGGCTCGTGGGTGAATGTAAATTCGGTCCGAGAGTACGATCCGAGTCTGTTGCGTCGCGACAGTGAAGGACGTAGCTACGCGCCTCTAGCGTTCGAACCCAACGTCCCAGTCGCAGTCAGCTATGAAGGCGCCGCACAATACTGTGCGTGGCGTGGGAAACGACTGCCAAGTGCGATGGAATGGGAAAAGGCTGCGCGCGGCACGGATGATCGAATTTTCCCGTGGGGAGACACTGCACCAGACTGCCAACGCACCGACTACTTCGGGCGTGACGCGAACTGTCCTAGCGCCGATCTGAACGTTGGCGGCCTCCCCGGAATTGCACTGCGTGGTGAACCAGGCGCAGGGATCCGTCCCGTTGGTAAACTTCCGAGCGGAAGCAGCTTTTACGGCGCTCAGGACATGTTGGACAATGCCCCTGAATGGGTGACTGACTGGGACAGTGGACGAAACGCAGCGGATCATGATCTTACTGAATGTAGATTGTCTCTAGAACGAGCCGGCGACCACATTGTCATTAACCTGGATTGGTCTTCGGTTCGATTCAAATGGAACGACCAGGCCTACGGCTCTTCAGTGGTCAATCCTCACACGTCAGAGCCAGAACGTCCCAAGGGTCCTCTTGATCACAAGCCTATCCATGTAACCAAGGGCGCTGGATCCAATCCAAGTCTTACGGGGGACTCGCACGGAAGCGAGGACATGGGATATTACGTGGGGGCAGGAGCGGGATTCCGTTGCGTACGCGATATTTCAGGGGAGCTACCACCAACCGTCAAACCACCGCCCGTGGATGTCTTTGCTCCACCCTTCCGCGAGCCCGGTTATACGCCGCCGGGTGCAACTGGCTCTCTACAAAGGGTCAACTGCCGGCAACGCCCGTTTGAGTGACCGCCGCCTACTCGCAATCCAGCATTCAATGTCGGCGTGGCGGTGGCAACTGCAGTGCGAACGCGGTCGACGCGGCTACGAAGTACGAGCGATCGTGCCTCGCGTAACGTCGCGACCACATCGGTCTTCCGTAACACCTCGCGCTGCCACGTCCTGACTCGCTGATGCGGTCTACTCCGCGGCCCGATGCCGGACTGCGACACGAGGTTGGTTGTTGGAGCCACGCAATCGAGACGCTTGTACAGCACGCACAGCCCCGACCCGTCGAAAAACAGGATCTTCACCGCCGTTTTTCGCCGGCCGTAGAACACGAACAGCGCACTCGATCGCGCGTTTCGGCCCAGCTTCTCCAGCACGACTCCGCACAACCGATCGAATCCCCAGCGCAAGTCGATCGGATCGAGGCCCACGAACACCTCGACGCCGTGTGGGATCACGCCGACCGCCGGTCGAGCACCGCGAAGATCGCCGTCAGCGTCTCGACGTCGAACCCACGCTCGACGGCGCTTCGCACATCGCCGACTCGGATCACGATCGGACGGAGCGCGGTCGCCGCTGTTACCTCCACCTTCGCCCACTGCATCGCGGCCTCGGCGAGCTCGCCGTCACGCTTGAGCCGCGACGACCACCAACCCAGCGAATTCGCCGACAGCCCGTGTCGCGCGCTGTACCGCTTGGCTGTCTCGCCGCTCGCGCGCCAGCCGACCACGTGCTTCTTCCAGAACGATCGCGCGTCCGACATCGGCGCGCGATTCTCGGCGATCACGTGCGGCGTGCAAGAACGGGGTCAACGCAGCGCTTACAGGTCGTGCTCGACAAGTACCTCGATCACATCCCGCTCGAGTGGCAGGCGCGCATCATGGAGCGCCACGGGCTCGTGATCACGTCGCAGACGTTGTGGGATCTCGCTAACGCCCTCGCGCACCGACTGCAGCGGATCGACGAGGCGCTATTGGATCGCGTGCTCGCGCAGCCGGTGATCGGCCTCGATCAAACCGGTTGGCCCAGGCTCGACGGAAGCGGCGCGAAGAAGTGGCAGATGTGGTGTCTCACCGCGCCGGGTGTCGTCGTGCACCGAATCCGCGACGACAAGAGCGCCGCGACGTTCACCGATCTGGTCGGCGACTATCACGGCACGATCGTGTGCGACGACCTCGGCACGCACGAAGCGGGCGCTCGCGCTGGTCCCGGCATCGTGCTCGCGAATTGCTGGGCGCACGTCTATCGCCGATTCGAAGAAGCGATGCCGGATCACCCCGAGGCCGAGAAGGCACTCGCGTGGATCGGCGCGCTCTACGAGATCGATCGAAAGTCGGAGGGCGACCTCACGCGCCTCGCGGAGCTTCGCCGAGCCGAGTCCATGCGCGTCCTCGACGAGCTCAAGGCATGGCTGTCCTCGATGGTGACGCTCACGTCGTTGTCGATCGGCAAGGCGGCAGCGTACACGCTCGGCAACTGGCCCAAGCTGATCCGTTTCGTCGACGATGCGCGGATTCCCCTCGACAACAACGCCACCGAGCGCGGCATTCGTGGTCCCGTCGTCGGCCGCCGCAACCACTTCGGCTCGAAGTCGCGCCGCGGCACCGAGGTCGCTGCCACGCTGTACACGCTCGTCGAGACTGCAAAGCTCCACGACCTCGATCCCGCCGCCTACCTCCACGCGGCGATCGTCGCTGCCGATCGCGGCGAGCCGTTGATGCCAGATCAGTTTGCAACCTCGGCCACGCTGTAGCGCGGCGCCTACTACACCGCCCGTGCTGCCGTCACGACGTGCCAGCGCGAGGTGTTACGGTCTTCGTCCACGAGGCGGTGATGTTCACGCGGGACCAGACAGGTGGTCGAGGTCGAGCGGATCGCTGTGGACGTACTCATCCGCCGTGAGCCGCGACAGCGACGTCACTTGCCCCTCGATCAAGGTGTAGCGGCCGGAAGCTGGAACGAGCGCGAGCCACTTCGCGAGCAGCGACGACCAATCGCTTCCTTCGAACTTGTCGTCCTGTTCGTTGCGAATGAACCAGTACATCAGCGAGACAGCGTCGTCAGCCCATGAAGGTGTCGCGAGCACGCGGATTTCGCGGAGCATCCTTAACGCGCGACCTTCCTCTGATTCTCGACCGTGCTTGTCGGTGATACGCGCTTGCAGCTTGCGTGCGTGCTCAATGAAGTCGTCCGGGAATGCGAACCTCGTGCGCTTGCGACCGATCGCTGACGCGAAGGCGCGTGCTTCCGTATCGCTGGAATGACTGTGCGTCCTCGGCCAATGCGCCACTACATGTTTGTCGATGGTCATCACACGATCTAGATCTGCGACCAACTCGCTCGGCGCCACCGCTGGCACGTAGGCGTACCGAGGCCGATACCCCTTCTTGATTTCGTGCAGATGCTCGGCAGACACCTTTACCAGCGGACTCACTTCGAGCTCGGGCCGATCCTTCGAGGCACGGATAACGTCACATGTCTGCGTCAGCACCACGAAGCCCGGCACCGGCGTCTCGCGAAGGTCGATACCAGCGCCATCTGCGATCGTTCTCTGAACGAACCAGTGTTCTCCCAGAGTGCAGTCCCCTTGCCTCCATTCCGCGAGCGCGTGGTCGACCTCGGCGTCAGTCATCGTCACTTCCGGCGATCGCTCCTCGCACTCCGAGCAGGTCGACTTGGGCCCTCTTCCCGATGAATACGATCCTGCAGCGCACCGACGAGAGTCTCGGGCGTACTCGGTCCCTTCGACGCTCTCGCCATCGCGGAGAGACGCGAAGTCACAGAAGCAGCGCGCTCATAGTCGCGCGCTGCCAGAAGATCGACGGCGTTCATTCGATCTTCGAGGGATTCGAGGAGGACCGCGCGGTTCGCCACCGTCGATCCCCGATCTAGCGAGCGCACCACCGCGAGCACCCGCTGCAGATGCTCCTCATTCGATCGTGCCATCGCCTTGCCGCTCGCCCAAAAGTGAAGCGTCCGGCGGCTCACACCGACGAGCCGTGCAAGCTGTTCCCAGCTCAGGCCACTCAGGCGACGGAGTTCCGACAATGCTCCCGCTTCAGATGGCGTCTCGGCAGCTTTTGGCCCTGAAGTCGTTTGAGGAGGAGCGAGTGTCTTGAAAGCTTCGATCGTAGAGGTCCCTGTACCAGCCAGTATCTGGCCAACGATCACGTAGGTCTGCTCTGGCGTGAAGTAGCCAGCCGAGGTCGCGAGAGGCAGTGTGCTTGCCATGAGCTATCTGCCCCCGTAGTGACGAAGAAAATCGTCCGTCACGGCCCAGCGAAAGAACGTGTAGAGCCTCTCCATATACCGTCGCGTATCCGCGATGACGGCGTCTGTCGAGAACGACCTCGGCTTCGAGCTGAACATGTCGAGATCGAGGATCCAGCTCGGTGCTTCGAACGGTTCGATTGCAGCAGGGTCCACGGTTACATTTGGCGGAAGCTGCCCCCACCGCACGAGCACTTGCACGTCTTCCTTCGCGAAGATCGTTTCGGTGATCGAATGGGACACCGAGCTAGCCGCGAGCGTACCGCTGAGGCCGCGAACTTCGGGACGAACGAGCTTGCCGATCTCGGCAAGGGCGTCACCGGAAATTCGGTCGACGTATCTGACGCCGAGCCGATCGATCAACTTCGGATCGATTTGTTGCGCGAGCGCAGCGACGACCATTTCGAGCCGTTTCAGGAAGTCGTTGCGACTGGTGTACTTGGTCGTCTCGAGCGCAAGGAAATCCGACGTCAGTGACACACGCCAGTGACCATCCTCGCTGTTGAATCGCCAGGCCGTGTTAGCGGAACGCACGGGAGCCGCAATGTTCGCGCCGAACAGCAGTTGCTGCGTCTGCTCTTGCCGGAGGATTGGGTACGTCGCGCGGATCGCTTCCTGGAACGGCGCGACAAAATCGCGCTGTTCGATCGATGCGACCAGCGGAAAACGAAGCTGAGCGATCACCCGGACCAGAGGTGCGTTTGCGAGCGGCACCTCGGCTGGCGAAGGGTCGGTGAACGGATCCTTGATCACCATGTGAAGTATAATGTGAAGCCGATCGAATGGCTTAGCAAGATCAGGATCTTAGAATTCAGCTAACAGGTTGGATTCGCACAGAGCGACGGACCACTCGAGGACGCATCGGTGATCCTCCGAGCGAAATTCGAGCTGCGCGGAGTCCGAGGTCCACAAGGGCAACGCGGTCCTCTACCACTTCGCAGCGGTCACGCTCACGGTCGTCCCACGCGCGAGCGTGAGCGCCCCCGTCTGACCTCTGCCGATCGCGCCGGGTGCGGCCAGCCGGGCACGAGCTTGAAGTCGGCGCTTGCCGGCTTGCCGAGGATCTCAATCGAGTGATGCGACGGCGTGTAGTCGTCGTGGTGCACGCCCGAGCCAGTAGGTGCCGTCGGCTAGCGATAGATCGTAGTTGCCGTCCGCGTCCGTCAGCGCGATGTAGGCAGCTCGGTCGCAGGTACTTCCGCCACGAGGCGTGCACCGGCGATCGGACTGCCGCCGTGCTCGGTCACCTTGCCGCGCATAGGCATGCCGCCGGGCTCGAGCGCGAAATCGATGCCAGCGCGACGTTCGTCCGCCGCCACGGCGAGGTTCACGGTATTCGGACGAACCCATTCGCCGCCGCGCTCGCGACATACTCGCCGGGCGGAACTGTTTCGATCGTCCACACGCCGTTCGGATCCGTGATCGCGAACAGCGGCTGACTCGCGCCGGCGCCGCGGGCGGTCGCGCCACGCGCGCTGCAATCTGCGGGCAGTTCTCGATCTCGCGCACGCTCGTCGACCCGTTGAAGCAGCGCCGCGATTCCGTGGCGGTTTGTTCTCGGCCGGCGCGAAACCACGAACGCTCGCCGGCAACGCGATTAGCTCAGCGATGATTGTGACCGTCGTTTTCGAAAGTGCACGCACAGGACTCGCCGATTAGGTCTTCTCGCCGACGAAGTACACATCGAACCCCAGGTCGATTCCAAGTTCGGCCAGCTTCGCTGCCTGTGTCGGAGAAATCGTAGGGCCGCCATGGCCACTGGCGGACATCCAGTAACAGAAGATGTCGACTCTAGCTCCTCGGCCGACGAGCTCGCGGAGCGCCTGACGTCGAGCGACGAGTTGGTCGAGGATCCAGTCGAGGTGGCGACGAACATCCCTCGAATCGATGACCAGCTTCGAGTGTAGGAGCCAGACATGGTGGCGAGCTGGCGCGCCGTGATGGAGATCGCCGGGGTGCATGCTCTCGGTCGGTGACAAGCCCAAGACACGGGTCACTTCTTCGGAGGCCACGCCGAAAATGCGGAGCGTCGCGTGCGTGGCGCGGCAGGTTTTGTAGTCGTCTTCGTACACGGGGGTGTCTCTCACCCGACGGTAGCCTGTCGTTTGGTCGAATCGCGAGCGTCAACCAACCAGTCCCTGGGTAGTTGGCGCCCCAGCTGCGAGCGACGCCGCTGGTTATTCTTCTAAGGTGATCGCGGTTGTCGTAGCGTTGGTCGCTCAAGGCAAACGCGGCCGATTGATCTGCAGCTTTGGGTCGCATCCTCCGAGCTCGTCCTCGCCGGGATGGAACCAGCCGTTCTGCTCGCTCACACAATCGCGGTAATAGACGGTGACGTCGGTGGCCAGCGCCCGCTTCCAGATCCGCTCATACGCAGACAAGATCGCGTCGCTCGTCGTCGCCATGGACAACGTTACCGCGTCTCCCTCACGTCCCACGCGTGCACGAGTCACCTTGCAAACAGAAGACTTCCACGGCGCCGCTTCACGCGAATCTCACGTGCCGAAGCACCGACGCTGACGCCGGTAGTAATCGGCAATTCTCATCCGGTGCGCGCGGTACAGTCTGCTCCTGATACGCTCGACCTGTGAGGGGTCGGTTGTTGTTGAACGCCGCGGCGATCGGTTTCGTCACGGCAGTGTTGACGGTGGCGGCCTGCGGCGACACCGAGCCCAGCGTCGAGCTGAGCATCCTCACGGGGAACGGTGACGGAACGTTCTCCCCTCGCATCAGCTACGGCACGGGATCTGGCGACAGCACGTCGCTTGCCGTGGCCGACTTCAACGGAGATGGCCGCCTTGACCTGGCTATCACCGGCTACGACTCGTCTTGCTGCTACCTGAGGGTGCTGCTCGGGAACGGCGATGGAACGTTCACGACTAAGAACGTCTATACCCACGAGAGCGGCGGTTGGGTTGTCGTTGCCGGTGACTTCGATGGCGACGGGCGAAGCGATCTCGTGATCGTGGACGCGACAAACGTCGTCAGCTTCTTCCATGGCCTAGGCGACGGTACCTTCGCTGCCCCGATCGATTCCGGAAACGAACGAGGTGCGAACGGCGATTCTATGTCCGCGGTCGTCGGTGACTTGAATCTCGATGGCAAGCCTGACATCGCGTTTACGGGCCTTGGGCTGCCAGCCGTTCTATTTCTCGGTCAGGGAGATGGGACCTTCCAGTCATCCAGCATGATGGAGGAGAGCCCGCTCGTCGTGTCGCTCGCGATCGCCGATCTCAACGGTGACGGGAAGCCCGACCTGGTTCTCGGGGGACTCTTCGGCGCGTCTGCTGCCGCCAGTCCTGCCTTTGTTCAGCTCGGAAACGGAGACGGGACGTTCCAGGCCGGAGCGAGCGTGGGGAAGGACGACGGTGCGTTCGCAGCGGTTGTCGGCGACTTCCGCCTCGGCACGCCGGCCGCTATCGTCTACAAAGAGGGTGGAACCGTCGGCGTTCTCCAAGGCTCAGGGGACGGGACGTTCCCGACGCAGGCGCGGTACATGACGGACCAGGAGCTGGACAACTCGGCACTCGAGTTCGTGGACGTGAACGACGACGGCGTGCTCGATGTGGTCGCGCCGAATGACGAGGCTGGAGTAGTCGTACTCTTGGGAAACTCGGATGGAACGCTGCAGTCCGCTCAAGTCTCGCGCGACGCTTCTCTCGCGAATGGCACCATCGCGAATTGCACCATGAAGGTGCCGCTGTCTGTCGTCGCGGGGGACTGGGACGCCGACGGCACACTCGATCTCGCCGTTGCGCGTGGAGTCTTTTGACTCACATGCGGTTCATGTTGCGATAGTCGCCGTCGCGCGGATTTCCGCGAACGATCTGCGCGCCGGCGGCAGTTGACATGTGGATGGAGCCAACGAGTGAGCAGCTGATGCTCGAGATGGGCTGGGTGCGCCGGCTCGCTCGCGCACTACTGCACGACGACGCGGCGGCTGATGATGTCGCGCAGGAGACGTGGCTAGTTGCGTCGTCGCAGCGGCCCGACGAGGATCGCCCGCTCCGGCCCTGGTTGGCACGCGTCGTCCGTAATCTCGCGCGTACGCGCCGGCGAGGCGAGGCGCGCAGCGGCGAGCGCGAGGCTGCATATGCGCAAGCGGCGGACCACTCGGTTGCGACGCCTGCCGAGCTGGTCGAGCGCGTCGAGCTGCAGCGCGTGGTCGCGGGAGAGGTGCTCGCACTGGAGGAGCCGTATCGATCGACCGTGCTGCTTCATTTCTTCGAAGGCTTGGCCAGCGCAGAGATCGCGCGTCGGCTCGGAATTCCAGACGGCACCGTTCGTCGCCGGCTCAAGACTGCACTCGATCAGCTGCGAGCGCATCTGCAAGCTCGCACCGATCAACCTCGCCGCGGTTGGCTCGCCGCGCTCGCGCCACTCGCCAGGGCCGACCAGCCCGCAGCGCCACCATCCATCTTGCTAGGAGCACTCGTCGTGAAGAAGATCATCGTGATCGCTGTCGTGCTCGTGCTCGTGGTTATCGGCGCGGTAGTGTGGAAGCTCCGCGGCAGTGGCGAACGGCCTGCGGTTCCCGCCACGGCGGCGCAGTTGCTGCTGCGTCCAGTCGGCGATCGCCATGCGCTGGGCCGTGTCCCCGACTGGGCGACTCAGGCCGATGCCCCCACGCGCCGGATCGCCGGCCACGTCCTCTCTGACGGTGCGCCCGTCGCCGGTGCGACCGTGCGGCTCGGGCTGCAAGTTACTAGCGACCTCGTGGAACCGCTCGCCGAGTTGACCTCCACGCCCGACGGCGCCTTCGACTTCGGTCCGCAACCTGCGGCACGATTCACAGTGTCCGCACAGGCCGAGGCGCATTCGCCGGCGACCTTCGCAGTCGCGAACGCCGATCCGCGCGCGAAGGCGGATCAACTGGTCGTAGTACTGGGTCCCTGTCGCTGGCGTATGCACGGTACGGTCTCAGACGCCTCCGGCGGCGGCATCTCGAAGGCTCATCTCTCGATCGATGGCCTCGCTGGCGCCGATTCCGATGCCACCGGCCAGTACTCTCTCTGCCTCTCGCCTCGTGAGGGCAACTTCGACACACCGCAAGCGATCGTTCGCGTCGAGGCGGATGGTTACGGCACCACTACGCAGCGCGTGATTCTTGCCAGCGCGTTGCGCCAGGACTTCGTGATGGTTCCCGAGGCGGTGCTCGTGGGCCGCGTCGTGACTGCCGATGACCGCCCGGTCGCCGGTGCGCGCGTGCTGGCCGAACCCGACGCCATCGAGGGTCCGCACCACGTCGCGAGCAATTGGTCCGAGTCGGACGCCGACGGCCACTTCCGCATCTCCGGTCTGGCGCCCGGCAAGTTCCAGCTATCGGCAACCGCACGCTCTGTCGGTTCGTCGGTGCCACTCCTCGCAATCGCGCGTGCGACGACTACGTCGAAGGAGCTCCGAATCGTCCTCGTGCCACTCGCGCGAGTCATCGGCCGTGTTGTCATGAATGGCGCGCCAGTCGCTGGCGCGCAAGTCGTCGCAGCCCGCCCCGGCCCGGGGCCGCAGCCGCGCGGTCCGTCGGCGGCGTCGCAAGCCGACGGCACCTTCACGCTCGACGGTGTGCCGTTCGGCACGATCGCGTTCTCAGCAGCGCCTTTCGCGGTGAGCACGCCGAAGACGCTCGACATCAAACGCGCACAGATCGACGGTGTCGTGCTCGACGTGAGCAAGCTCGCGACGCTGCGCGGCCACGTGCTTCGCAAAGGCAAGCCCGTCTCGGGCGCGGAAGTGCAGTTCGTGCCGCAAGCGCCCCCTGCGATGATCGTGAAGTCCGACGCCGACGGCACGTTCGTGCTCGAAGGACTGCCCGCCGGCGACGCTAACGTCGTCGCGTTGAGTGTCCAGAGCAAAGCGTTCGCCACGCCGAGGCCGGTGCATCTCGCCGCTGGTGAGGATCGTACCGAGGACATCGAGCTCGACCTTGCCGGTGAGGTCCTGGGCACCGTCGTTGATGCGGGCGGAAAGACAGTTGCCGGCGTGTACGTGCGAATGGACCTCGCAGACGGAACCGATCACTGCGAGGCCATGACCGACGACAGCGGCGACTTCGATTGTTCAATGCTCGCAGGCGGCGAGTACTCGCCAAAGGTGGCGCCCACCCCGAGCGCAGGGCAGGAGCTCGCGCCGGCAGAGGGCGACAAGCTCGCGACGATCACCGTGCCGAAAGACGGTGCCGTGACCGGTGTGCGGCTCGCGATCAAGAACGAACAGCTCTCGATCCGCGGCACGGTCGTTGACGACACCGGCGCCGCGGTGCCGGACGTGCACGTCGAGGCGATCGGTCATGGCTACGCTGTGACGATGGACCTGGCGTCGGTGATGACCGATGCGAACGGGAAGTTCGAGATCGGCCATCTTGCCCGCGGCATCTACAACCTCCATGCGCACGCTGCGGACGGTAGCGAGACCGAGGTGCTCGGGATTGCGACGGCGAACGACCCGGTCACGATCACACTCGCGCGACCCGGTGCGATCGCTGGGACGCTCGTCGGATTCTCGACAACGCCGACCGTCGAGACCAACACGCTGACCTCTGATCTCCACATGGGCGGCAACGCAGTCGTCGATGGCAACACGTTCTCGCAGGTCGGCCTGCCGCCTGGGAAGTACACGGTCGAAGCGAAGGCCGGGCTCGAGACCGACGGCGTTGCGGTGGACGTGCGCTCCGGCGAGACGGCGCAGGTCACACTCACGAGCCGCGGCAACGGCCGCGTCGACGGGGTGGTCACCGAGTTCGGCACGAAGACGCCGATCGCAGGCATGCGCTGTGATGGCAACCTGTCGATGGGCGGCCAGATGGGGCCATCGCCGCCCGACGAGAGCCGGCAAGCGTTCACCGACGCAGCAGGTCACTTTTCGCTCGCGACGTCGACGGGCCGTGTGCGGGTGTTCTGCTTCAATCCGACCGGTGGGCCGCTGAGCGCGGCCGGCACCGATGTCGACGTTCCTCTTGGCTCGGTCCCGCATGTTGACCTTGTCACCGTGCGCGCTGCGTTCGGGGCCTCGCCCGGCAACGTCGGCTTCAATCTCCTGCCGCTGAACCTTCCGCTTACGGTCAACACTGTGGATCCCACTGGTCCTGCTGCCTCGGCGGGAATTGCGCCCGGCGACCACTTGGTAGCCGTCGATGGCCAATCGCTTCAGGGCATGCTGCCGGACGGCGCGAGCACTCTGCTTTCCAATCACGGATCCGGATCGGTCATTACGCTCGGCCTCGAGCGCGGTGGCGCAGCTCGCACAGCGAAGATCGTTGTGCATTAGCTTCCACAACCGACTCGGCGCGTGGCGGCCGTATTGGAGGAGCCGGCCGTCAAGCACGAAGACTTGAGCCAGGGCGCTCGCCGATTGCGTGGGTTACTTCGCCGGCTCGTCGGGTGTGCGCGTCCGCAGCTCAATGCACTCCTTCGCGAACGATTCGAGGAAGAAAGTCCGATCGAACGGGCTCACGAACTCGCCCTCGGCGTCGGTGATGTCGAGAGTGCCACCAGTATCGTCACTGCCGATCACGAGGAGCCACTGCTCGTCGTAGCCTGCCTTCTTGTACTTGGGCAGCAGCGACGCCTTGGCGTCAATCGCCTCCTGGATGATGCTCGGCGGCTGGCCCCAGCTACTGCCACTACGCCCGACGTTCGGCGCATCGTCGGGCCGAACCATGACCGCGGTGGCAAATTCGATTCCGCGGCCATCGAGATCATACGAACCATCGGCGCGCCGAGGGTCGCGCCAGCACACGGTGTCATCGAGCATGAGGTCGGGCGAGAAACGCTCGTAGCGCCGCCACGGCGAGTTGGGTGCCGGGAGCCCGCGAGCCGCACGGCGGCGCTCGATACGGCTGTTAGGCGACGGCGCTACGCCGAGTGCCTCTTTCGCTAGACGAATTAGCGCGTCGATCTCGGCGGCTAGCTGCGGCTTCATGACCTTCGTTGCAAGCACAGCCGCAGCGCCATCGGTAATACTCACAACGACCGAGGCGTTCACGCCCGCTGCTACCAGTCCGGCCTGAACGCGCTTGTTGATCTTCTCAATCGCTCCATTGCCTGCAGCGATGCCCTTGTCGATTGCGCGAACGACCTCAAGCCCAGCCGTACGACCATCAGGAAGCGCGATGCCGAAGTCGGGGCTCTCACGATGATCGCGAATCTCACCAAGCTTCAGCTCAGAGAGCACGAGGCTCGCCTGCGCGTGCTCCTTCGCCTTGTCGAGGGGCCTAGTCATATAGATCAGTAGCTCCGGATCGAACCCGATCCGATACCAGCGATCGAAACCGGCCTGGCGAGACGATCCCGGGATCTGATCGCGTCGACGCGACACGCCACACGGCAAGCTACGTCTCGATCTCGCCTAGATGGGTGCCGAGGAATCGTACGGCGCGGAGGCCGCAGCCGCCGCGCCATCTCGCACCGGCGTTACCGATGTCCTGATCATTTCAGCGGTCTGGAGAAAGAAAGATCGAATCGATCAAACGACCATATCTCGCACGCTGCGCGCTCCGTCTCCGACGGTGAGAAAGAAATCCGGGAAGAAGTCCCGCACCAAAGACATGGGCATCTCTGTGGGCATGTTTCGGGGCATGTGCGCGATTTCTTGTCGTGCGATCTTCGCGTGCGATCACGCGAGGGTGATCGAGCGGTCGCGTAGTTGCTCCGCACACGCGTGATCGATCGAGCGATCGCAATCTTGCGCGGCGTGTTCGCGAGAGCCGGTTGCGCACGCGTACACGACGCGAAGTCCGTGCCGTCTATCTTCGTGCCATGTAGCAAAACGATCCCTGCTGATCCGCATATAGGATCAGGAGGTCTCGATCGAGCACGCTAGCGACCGCTTCGCCTGCATGAGCTGTCTGGCAGAGAAGATCGTGCCAGACGGTCCGAGCCGTCGAATGGTCGGCAGTAACAGGTAGGAGGGGAAAGAGCCCCGCGATCGGGATCGGCAAGAAATAGCACGCCAGCCGTTGGCACGTGCGACTTGCGACCCGTTTCTTCCAAGTAAGTGGTTGGAGGTTCCATGCACGCGTCCATGAACACGAACGAAGGGCAAATGATCGAGTGTCGCGCGGGCATTGCCCACGGCATCAGGTTCGCGTCCGTTCTCGACGAGAATCGGGCCCGGGGAGCCTTCGACAGGCTTCCGGTCGAGAGCGAATCGAGGACCGAATCCGGGACCGAATCGGAGGGCGTATTTCGGGCGAATCCGCGACCCACATGCGGTCCAGCCATTCGGCGCAACGCGCGTGCCGAGAATTTTTGTCGCGTGCGAGCTATCGCGCACGACGCCGAGAAACAGCAGCCCGATGTCGTCGCCGCGTCTGCGCTTTTGCAGAAATCACCGAACCGAGATCTGATCACGCCGTTAAAAAACGGCTCCAGCCCGCCCATATCTATTGGAGGTCCCATGCAGCAGCACTCGTAAGTCATCGCCGCCCACATCGCCCGCCGCCATCGCCCCGTAGGAGTCCGCCCATGTTCGAGTCCATCGTTTCCAAGATCACCAACACCGTTCGCAACGTCGTCCGCGCCGTCGGCACCGCTACGCGCAAGTCGCCGTGGCTTGCCCCCATCGCGATCCTCGCGCTGTTCCTGCTCGTGTGACGCCGTGACGTCCGTTGCAGTCGCGAACGAGCGCGAGCTCGTGACGTTACCCGTCTGCCCCGCGAACGACGAGCATGTGCTCGACGTCGAGGAGACCGCGCGCATGCTGCGCGTCGGACGCAACACGATCTACGAGCTCGTCGGCAGAAATGAGATCCCACATCGACGACTCGGCAAGCAGATCCGTTTCAGCCGCGACGCGCTCATGTCATGGTTGGGCGGTGGTCAT
>DATJXL010000345.1:0-2188 GCA_035500135.1 Kofleriaceae bacterium | reverse complement strand
CGAACCCGCAGGTGTTCGTCGCGACGAGCTGGGAAGAGTTCGCGACGACCGCGGGCGCGAAGGCGAAGCGGCGGCGGGCCGATTTTCATCCCGGGCGCGTGAAGCGCATCGCGCGCGGCTCGGGTCGCGGCGAGACCGAGGTGAAGGAGCTGCTGCAGAAGTTCGCGCAGATGCGGCAGATGATGGTGCAGCTCGGCGCGTCGACCGGGCTCATGGGCAAGCTGCCCGGCTTCAAGCAGTTCCAGCAGATGAAGCGCCTGAAGAACATGGATCTCAACGCGCTGATGGGCGCCGACGGCGGTGGCGGCGGGTTGCTCGGTGGTGGCGCCGGGATGCCCAACATGCCCGCGATGCCGGGCGTGCCGACGGGCAACGTGCCCGGCCTGCCGAAGGGTTACACGCCGCCCGGTACGAAGAGCCTCGTCGGCCAGCAGCGCAGCAACGACAAGCAGAAGGCGCGAGACAAGCGAAAAGCCGAGAAGGCCGCGCGCAAGAAGAACCGGCGGTGAGCACCCGGATTGGGGGCAGCGAGCGGCAATGTCGCTGGCAGCCCCCTATCGAGCCCGCGTAACCCGCGTGCGCCCGTGTGGTTTCGTGGAACACGTGTTGCAGCGTTGGCCGGCATGGGGACCGCCCTCGTGTTGGTGGTGGTGATCGCATTTGCGTGGCTCGTCGCGAAAGCACCGGAGCGACCGGTAGCCACGCGAATGCTGCGCGCGATCAGCCAGGCCGACGGGATCCCGAACGTCATCTTCCCCGAGCCGCGGCGACGGCTCGCGCGCGGCAGCACCGCTCCATCCGTCGCGAGCTTGGTGCCGGCACAAGCGCGGATCGGCGAGCTGCAAACCCGCCGGCTCGGCACGCCGCTGCCGTCGCACGACGAGGGCTGGGAGCTGATCCGCTCGATCGACGACAACTGGGAGTAGCTCCGATCGCGTGTGCTAGGGTGCGCCGCCGTGGCGCGCCCGCCGGACTTCGACCTCGCCCGCGAGCTCGCCAAGCCGAGCTTCACGCCGAGCGTGCGCGACGCGCCGGCGCTCGCCGAGCTGGTCGCGACCGGCGACGAGCGCGCGGCCGGCGTGCTGGCGAAGCTCGGCGACGCGGCGCGCGCCGCGATCGCGGCGCGGATGATCGGCGCCGACGAAGCCGCCCGCGCGCGACTGGTCGGCGCGCTCGGCCGGCTCGGCGAGGTGGGCTGCAGCGATGCGATCGCGGCGCTCGGCGATGCGAGCACGCGCGTGCGGCGCGCCGCGGTGCTCGCGCTCGGCAAGATCGGCGCGAGCACGCTCGGGACATCGAGCTCGGCCGGCGGCGATGCCGCGCGCGCGGCGCTGCTCGCGCACGCGGCAGACGATCTCGCCGAGCGGCGCGCGCTCGCCGAGGCGCTCGGCAAGGTCGGCGGCGACGCGGCGCTCGCGCGGCTGCGCGCGCTCGATCCGGGCGGCGATCGCGAGCTCGCGCGCCGCCGCGACCGCGCGCTGCTGATGGCCGAGCGCGGCGAGCTGCGCGGCGAGGACTCGCGCGTCGCGACCGACGTCGCCCCGCCCGCGCCGGTGACCGTCCGCCTGCACGTCAAGCCCGGGCTCGGCCCGCTGCTGTGCGAGGAGCTCGCCGCGCGCGGGTTCGCGCCGGTCGCGCGCGGCGAGGCGGCCGCCGACGTCGAGCTCGCCGCGCCGTGGTCGGCGCTGTTCGCATCGCGGCTGTGGGCGAGCGCGGGCGTGCGCGTGCCGGTGGCGGGCGAAGACGCGGAGTCGATCGCGCGCGCGCTCACCGAGCCGGCGGTGCGCGCGCTGCTCGCGGCGTGGACGCGCGGCCCGATCCGCTGGCGGCTCGGCTTCGCGAGCGGTCACCGCCGCGCGGTCGTGTGGCGCGCGGCGCGCGACGTCGCGCTCGCCGCGCCCGAGCTGGTCAACGATCCGGCGCAGACGACGTGGGACGTGCTCGTCGGCGACGGCGCGCTCGAGCTCGTACCCCGGCGCGCCGACGATCCGCGGTTCGCGTGGCGCGTCGCCGACGTGCCCGCGGCGTCGCAGCCGAGCGTCGCGGCGGCGCTCGCGTTCGTGGCCGGCGCGCGTGACGGCGACCGCGTGTGGGATCCGTTCGTCGGCGCAGCGGGCGAGCTCGTCGAGCGCGCGCGGCTCGGCCGGTATCGCTCGCTCGCCGGCAGCGACCTCGCCGAGACCGCGCT
>DATJXL010000344.1:0-14405 GCA_035500135.1 Kofleriaceae bacterium | reverse complement strand
TCTTCGCGCAGTACAACGCGTGCAAGAAGCTCGTCCGGTTCGGCCACGTCATAGTCTTCCCGGAGCTTGCGACTGACGCTGTCGCGGTGTTTCTTGTCGTGCTGCAGCGCGCCTTTCAATTCGGGCCCTACGTCGCCAAATGACACGACGGCGCCGCGTATTGCGGGTTGCCCGACCGCCAGATCGCGTAGACGTTCCCAGAAGCTGGTCTCACCGCTCTCCGACCGCAGCATCGACATCGCGAGGGGAGCAGCGTGGGCCTTGACCTGCATGACCTCCACGGGAAGATCGTTCGTGTCGAGAAGGTCGACGTCTTCGAGCCCTTCGAGGCGAACGCGAACGCTGCCGCTAAGCAGACGGTCAAGTGCATAGAGCACTTGTAGGCGATACCCGCGGATTGCTGCCGGCCCACCGCGCTCACTGACGTCCGGCGTCGATGACGTTTCGGTCATTCGTTACGCTCCGCGTACTGGGGCGGTGTTGTCGAACCACCCAACGAACGCATGGCTCTCACGCTATCGCGAACGTGACCGGGATGGCAGCCCGGGTACGTGTCTACCCGCCGCTGTGCTTTGCGACTAGCGGTCGAAGTTACGCGTAATCGATCGTTATTGCGTCCGCCCATGTCGAGATCGGCCTCGACAACCCGCTGTAGATCGTCATGGTGACGAGCGGCGTATTGTCGTCGGACCTCGGCTATGGATGAAAAGATCGCTCTCGCGATTGCACGATTCCCCAAGGTGCTTACGCGTTCAGATGTCGGACTGGACGACTCGCCGCCACATGCGGTGCGGGCATTCTGTGACGCGTATGCTCGACGAGTCGCAGAACGCTACTTGGCGGGTGACCTTTCGTGGACCGATGGAGACGTCGCGATCAATGAAATCTTTGCGCTCATGACGCAAGAATGCGGTAACAGCACGCCGGACTACGCGTGGGATGTGTACCTTGCGTTCGATGGGGGCGAGTGGGTCCAGCCCGGCAAACCCGGTGGCGATGAATATACCCGTCCACGAATCTTAGCGTTGGTGGAGGAAGAACGGTGACCTGCAGATCCCCGTCGACCGCGGCGGCTGCGGTCCAGGTCGTAGCGTCAGACTGCCATGCTGCGCTCACCACATGGCCAGCGCCTCGGAGCGTAAATGCATCTATTGCGGGCACCCCCTCAAAGTGCCAACGCGACCGGCTCACGTATTCCCCAACGGACTCGGCGGTCGACTCGATTCCATCGACACAGTGTGTGACGGCGCCGATGGATCCGAGGATTGCAACAACTCCTTCTCTAACATCGAGGGCCAGGTCTGCCGTCGCCTTGAGGCGATGGGGGCGTTTCGCGGTGCGCGTCGAGGCGACCGCAAGAACATCAAGACAGAGGTCGAGCATCAGGCCTCGATGTGGCACGTCGAAGGGGCGCGCATGGACGAGAAGGCGAAGCGGCGCCGTGACGGCGGGCTCGTGCAGCCGCTACCGTCGCGTCGCGCGGACCAGATCGCAACGATCGGTGATCACCTCCACGACTTGCACCTCCCGCCGGAGGCCATGCTCGACGGACGTTACAAGCTCGGGGCGGAGCCGGATGTCCCGCCGGTCTCGGCCGAGATGGAGCGGGTGGACGGCCACCTCAAATGGGGTGACCGCATTTCCAAGAGAGTGATGATGAAGATCGCGATCGAGCTGCTCGCGCACCACGATCACGAGGCTGCCCGATCTGCCGAGCTGGCGCGCGCCCGCCGATTCGCGCGCTACGACCTCGGGAACGATATGGACTTCCACGCTGCTCCCGACTCGGAGACTACAGGCTCTGGCTTGCCGCGCGTCAAGGCGGTGTGGCTCCACGGGATCGACGTATGGACCAGTGAGCGCAAGCTGAACTATCGGTTGACACTGTTCACCGAGATCCACTGGGTTGGGACCCTGACTGAGGGGTGGACTGGCTCGCGGTTCAGCGCGAGCTACACGTTCGACATCACGGATCCGAAGAAACGTCTGGTCGAACGCGCGACGCGCGATGGTGCCGTCCTCGTGCGCAAGTCACACCGCGTGGGCGAGCGCGATTTTCTCGACGCGATGGACCGCGCCGAACAGACGAACTTCGCGACATCCGAGCGTCGCACCGGACGAGCGCCGAAGCCCGACCTGGATGACCTCTACCCGGACGTGAAGGTGTTCATGGAGAAGCGTGGCTGGATCAAGAAGCCGTAGCCTCAACTAACCCAACCTACGCTCCTCTGAACGCGAAGCGCCTAACACTCGTCACATCGCGTCGTTGTCCTCATCGTCCTCGTCGACGGGCCACGTGTGATAGTCGAACACTGCGCCGTCGACACAGGCTTGTGCGACGAAGGGAGCATCGTTCTCGGAGGCCGTCGCGAGACTCGTCGGCCCCACCTCCTCGTGACTGATCACGCTCCAACCATCTTCACCGATCAGCGCGATTGCGATCTCGTTCGCGTCACGAGCAGACTTCGCCTTGATCCAGCAATTCACGAACGCACCGCCGAGGTCTTGGCCATCGAGCCTAGCGGTCGGCCTCGCCTCGTACTGCAAGAAGAACAGCGGTGCCGAGTAATCGTCCGTCACGCTAACGGCGCAGCCGCGGCCAGACTCGCTGTTGTAGTCCGCGAAGCAACGCAGCATCTTCGTCGCCTCGTCAGGTAGAACGCGCTCGACGTGGTCCAGACCGCGAATCGTGAGTTTCGCCGGCAGCGGACTGTCCGACGACACGAGGTCCCAGAACGCGTCCCAGTTATGGCCGTACCAATCAGGGAACTGCAGCGCGGTGGAGAACGCGACGTGGATATCGCGGGCGGTCGTGACGCGGGAGAGATCGATTTCCAGCGCTTTCATTCTGCGTTGCCGAGCGTTCCCCAACCGTCACTGTAACCGCCGAACGGTGCGCTAACCTTGTCGAGCTCCGCCTGCGCAGCGAGCACGGAGCCATGGTCGAGCAGCATCGTTCTCGAGCAGTACACGGTCCACCTGTCCGGATCGGAGGCGTCGTCAGCCTCATGGTGCTCGACTTCGGTCGCATACCCCAGCGAGCCGGCGGCTTGGGCGATCGACGTCGCAGCAGTTTCGCTGTCCGCGGCAACCATGAAATCGACCAGCATCGGCCGTGACATGTCCGAGCCGTGCTCTGCGACGCGCCGGAGTGCGTCGCCGTCTGCATCGTTTGGGTACGTGAGAGCCGGCACCGCGGGCGATCATACCCTCGTCCCCAGCGCATGAGTCAGCTGTTGCATCTACGACATCTCGGCCGCACGATCGCTCGAACGCGAGATGGCCTGGGAACGCGTTTGCGGGCTGCACAGCACGGAATGTCGAAGCACAAGATCATCTTCTATCTCGAGCAGGACGAAGACGGCTATCCGGGGTTCGGGAGCGAAACCGTGTGGGCTTCCGATGCGGAAGCGACCGGGACGTACGTGACCGACAACATCCCGTTCTTCGCCAAACAAGCGACGCTCGGCGATATCGTGATGGCGAGCCGAACGGAAGCAGGTCTTGTCTTCGAGAACGTGATCACCCGCTCGGCCAATTCGCTGATTCGCGTCATTGTCTACAACCCATGGTCGAGCAGTTCCGAACGGAGTTGAAGGCTCGTGGTTGCTCGACGGAATTGTTCTCCAGTCGCCGTTTCATCGCGGTGAACGTTCCTGGCGAGGCAAGCCTTGCAAGCGTTCAGGACTTTCTTACCGATCTCGAGACACGCGACCTAGCGAGTTTCGAGGAGCCGATCCTTCGGCAGTAACCGGCGGACGCGATTCGAATGAGGCTCACTGAAGGTTCTCGGTCCACGCGGTGTCATCCCACCACTCGCGCGACAGGATGGTTGCGATCTCGTACTCCTTGGACGACGTGGAGCTGCCGAACAACGGCAATCCCAGCGTCGAGGCGAAGGCTCGGTCGTACTCGCGGAACAGCGGTTCTAACGCATCGATCTTCGCGGCCCCGTAGACACCAAAGCACACGAGCTCGTCCGCCTCCGAGATCGCGAGCAACTGCCGCCCGACGACCGAGCCTCGTTTGTCGCGCGCATAGACGACCTGCTTGTTCGCGTCGAGCACGACTGCAGCGGCCGAGTATTCGAGGTTGCCGCCGCGTCCGAGGCAGCTTCCAACATAGGTCCCGAGCTTGAGCGCTTCGAGAGGATCCGACTCGATGGCGATTCGTATCTCACCGATGCCTTCGATCTGTCCGCACGTCTCGATCCCCGCGATCCAAAGTTTGCGATCGAGCTTCGGATGCCGCGTGAACCATTCGTTGGTTCGCGGATGCCGAAGCTTCCACTCCGAATCTCCGGCCAACGTCGCGGTCAGCATTCGCCGAAGCTGCCGACGATGTACGTCGACGTTGTTGAGCATTGCAGCCGCGTGACGAACCGTGGGCGTTTCGATCTTCTGCAGACCGACGCGGGCGGCGAGAATCCGCTCGATTGCCTGTCGAATGGCGGCGAGACGGATGATGTCGAGGTCAGCAACGATGCGTTCTTGGTGTCCGCTGACTTGCGCGTCACTCAGTTTCTCTTCGCCAGACATGTGAAGCCGCAGTGCGCGACGCACTGGGTTGGGCCCTCCCGATTGAGCGATCGGCGCGATCAGTTCGCAAAGCCGGTCGATCGGAGCGTCTGCAAGGCCGGGATCTGCAAGTGGCGATCGCCCGTACTCCTTGAGCACCGACTCGCCCGACTCGAATGAAATCGAAGCGAGGAGGTCCGCCGTTTCCAATAGCGGTCCGGGGCTCGTGGCGAACGACGAGACCATCAACTTCGCAGCGAACTGTCCGAAGCGGTTGAGGCCGCGTCCGAGTAGCCGGACCTGATTGTAACGCTTGCACGCGTCCTCGAGAGCAAGCCAGCTCGAATCGGGTGCGTCGCGGACCGCCTTGCGGTCGTTCCAAGACTGCGCGCCATCTTCGTAGACAAGCGCGAGGCACGGAAGCAGCTCGCCGAGAACCGCTTTGGTTCCGAACGGCGCCTTCGCCACGCGGAAACAGAGGTCGACGCACTTCGCGAGCGCATCGGTCACGCTGTGGTCGTTTGAGACCGCCCACAGGTACACGTCGCCCATGTCTTCGACGAACTTGCGTTGATACTCCGGCGAAAGACGCGCGGCGAATTCCGCCAGCAGCGGGATTGTCGGCGCGAGGGCCTTCCACTCTTTCTCGGCTGTCTCTGGTGACCACCTCGGAGTGCTTGCGATCCGGATCACCCAGAAAGCAGCCTCCGGTTGCAGCGACGTGAATATCTGCGACGAGAGTAAGGCGATCAGTTCGGGCTGATAGCCGCAGAGTCTCCAGAGATGGGGGCGCCAGAATTCGGCGCCGCTGTCCTCCTCCATCGCCTTGTCGAGACGTTCGATCGTCGTTTCGATGAGCGCGGCCACGTCGACACGACCCGGCGGTGGCTCGTCGATCTTGGTGCGAGACAGCGCTCCGAGCTGCAGACCCGATTCCAAGTACGTCGGTGAAGCGCCACCGACCAGGCCACGGTAGAACGACCACTGCTGGACCAGTGGGAGGCTTAGGAGTAGTGCACCGACGCTCGGCTCGACTGGCGGAAGCTTCGCCGCGCCGGTGGTGGCGACGAGCTTGGCGGCCTCGAGCCTTTGTTCGGGATCATGCGCGAGAACGTGGTTCCACCATCCGAGTGCACGCGCTGGATCGTTCGCGGCCAGGAAGACGCTCGTGAGAGCGCTGCGAAGCTCGGGATGACGATGGAGATGGAGCGAACGCGCGAGCGATGCGAAGGCGCCGATGTCGCTCCACGCGCACTCTTTGAAGAGCGGAAGCAGATGCATCACGAACATCGGATCGAAGTTCGCGGTTGCATCGACGCGGTGATTCCACGCGACGTAAGGATCCGTGCCGCGTGGTTGCCCGAGAAGCTCCAGGATCTGATCGATATGTCTGCGTGTGAGCAGATACGGCCGAACGTCGACCGCGTCTGGCTGCTCGGGTCGCGGTGGACGGTGCTTCGTGCCGCGAAACGCTCTCGGATGCGCCGCGGTCGCGCGCGGCTCAGGCGCGGCGTGCACTTCGGGGCCGAGCGCCGGAAGGTTTTCCGGAGTGTCGGCGCATGGCACCGTCGCGCGAAGGACGGTCAGGACATGTTCGAGCGTCGTCTCGTCCCAGGTGGTCACTGACTCCAGTGCGCGCCAAGCGGTCCAGAGCTCAGCGCGCGAGTTAGCCGCGAGCGGCCGCAACTCGCATACGTGATCGACCCTCCATGGCGACGCGCGATCTGCCGGTTCGCGCGTCTCGAGATTCAGCGTATCGAGACTTCTCGCGCTGCGTACTACGCCGATGACGTAGGCGCCCATGGCTCTCAACATCTACGTCTGAACGGTCTCGTCGCCAAGGGATCGTTTTCCTTGGACGAACGACGCCGAGTGGTCCCGTTGTCAGGCCCAGGGGTAGAATGTAGCGATCATGTCGGACCGGCGCGGTACGAAGCAGGAAGCGCGGCAATTCACGCTGGACCAACTGCGCGCGAATCGGTCGCGAGTGGCCACGGCCGCGAAGAAGGACGGTGGTTGCATTGTCGTCGACAAAGAAGGGCGCCGGCTCTTCAGCCTCTGGATCCCGCAAGCGCCGCTCGGCAGCGCCGACTGACGCTGCGTGCGTCCGGCAGGTTGGTAGATGGCTGGCCAGCGGATTCACGGGATGCGGATTCGCGCAGTCGTTCGCCAACAGCAGTCACATTCTCCTGAGCGACGTCGGCACGAGTGCTTCTCCTGAACAGATCGACGAGATCTTCGAGACTGCATCGAGCCAAGAGATCCCTGGCGTCGCGGTGTTCCCCTCGATCCGGACAGAAGAGCAGCTGATCGAGCAGCTCAAGCTTCTGGCGGCGGGGAGTCGTTGGGCTCTGCGACGCGTGACCGTCGCCGGATTGACGACCGATGACCTGCTCGTCGGGTTGGAATGGAAAACGAGTAGCGAGTTCGTGTCCCTGCCGATGGGATTTGGCCCGTTCGTAACCATGCCCGCGACGCGTCGAGCGCCGTACGTCTGCATCGCGACATGGCCTGGGGGTCGCGCGAATCCACACCGCAGGCGGCCGAAGAAGGGCATCGTTGACTTCCTTGATTCGGCGCTTCCGAAGCCCCTCAGCGACGCGGAGTACAAGGCGGCATGGGACGAGAGTGTGAAGCGAACTGGGGAGCTGCTGTCGGAGCAAGACGACGACCCGAACTTCTATCGCGAGGTTGCGTTTCGCTTGAGCGCAACGGCCGCCGAGCGTTTCTAGACGTCCCGGAGCCTCGTCGGGCCGCGTACGCGAGCTATCCGGTCTGGAGCACGTGCGACACGACAGCGACGGCATCGCCAACACAACCATCGCAAATGAACACGCGAGGCCCCGAGATCAGTTTGTTGACCTCTCTGCGCTCCAGGCCGCAGAAGGAGCAGCTGAAGTCAGTGAGCTTGGATGCTCCTTGCGGATCAAACGAACGACGGAGATCACCGAGGAGCGCCTCTCGGTTCGCTGCTTGATGCGCCTCCTTGAGACGCTGCACGATGTCGTCGATGCGTTGCTGGAAGCGTTCGTCTTCTGCGTTCGCGGTGTAGCGCAGAGGATCGCGAGGAGCCCCGATTCCTTCCTCGTGAAGAATGTCGCAGCACAGGCCAACGCACTCGTCGCAGATTCTCGTCGCGTTTCCGGCGGTACCAACGAGTGCGTGCGTCTGCGCGCGGTCCTTGCCGCAGAAGGAGCATGAACCGGCAACAGAGAGCACGAACGTGCGTTCGAGTCGAACGAGTCCGGTCGACACGAGCCACAGCCCGGTTGCCGCGCCGCCAACCAGAAACATGAATCGGCGGCGCGAGAGCACGCCACGATTGTAGACGATCACATCGCACCGCGACGAAACGAACGTCGTCGGTGCGCTGAAGCAAAAGACGCCGGGTTGCCGCGTTGTCGGTATGATCATGCTCGTGAGCAGCAGGGTTGGTCGATTGAATCGGTTCGGTTCTCCGACGGGGGCGAGAACGATCGCGACCATGTTCCGGCTTGTTGAACCGGAGCCAACTCGACAATGGCGATGACCGAGAAAGAACGTCTCCTGTCACCGATGTTCGATCGAGCGATGGAGCTACGCGATGGCAGGCGGTTTGACGAGGCGGTCGAGCTGCTGGAGCAACTTGTTCAGCAACTGGGTCCTGAGGGCGGCCGCTTATCCGCTCACTCGCACATGCAGATTGGTCGCATTCGGAAGTTGCAGAAACGGCCGGTCGATTCGGAACGCCACTTCCGCGAGGCCGTGCGGATCGCACCGAGGCTTGAGCTTGCATCCCTTGGGTTGTTTCACGCGATCCACAACTTGGGGCGGCACGCCGACGCGCTGGGCGAAGTGGTTCGTTACCTTTCGCTGCGCGAGTCGCTCGGGTATCGAGAGCTGCTAGCAGGCGACGCCTTCGGTAATGGCGTTCCCGATGAGGAGCGGCGTCTCGCGGACGAGGCTCGGGCGCTTCTTGCGAAACATCGTGAGGCGCAACGAGCTCGAGATGAACCCGTGAAGGGCGACACGGTACGAGTTCGCTCGGAGGCGCATCAAGCCGCACGACCTGGTTCGTTAGCCTCTGTACGTAGAGTACGCACGGTCGAAGCAGGTGAGGACGCGCTCGTCGAACGTGTCCCTGTTGGTACCAAGCTGTTCCACGTCGCGTTCAGTGACGGCGAAACAGCCGATGTTCCGGGATCGCTACTCGATCACATCGGGATCTAGGATCGTCTCAGCCGCGCCTATCGCGGGCCGACGTCCTTAAGGCGAGCATCCAAAACAGCAGACACCTCGCGGCGTATCCCGTCGGCCACACCGTCCTCGCGCATAGCGCTCCGGATCTCCGCAGCGATCGCTGATGACGGTGCAACGAAGACTCGATTCTGGCGCAGGAGCCAACGTTCGACGTAGCGCGCGGCTACTTGCTTCGCCGCGTCGTCGCGAGTTGCTCGAATCAGGTGCGAAACGCTTTCCCAGAAGCCGAGACTTGCGAGAACTGCGACCGCAGCCTTCTTACCAGCGACGCTCGTCGTCTTCGTGAACGCGAGCCAAACCTCTTGCGCTTTCAGCGATGAAGTACGTGCAAGCAGGAGTTCTCGTGCCGCTTTCGTGACGGTGGGGCTGTCGTCGAACAACGCATTCAATGCGAGTGGAACGATATCGTCGACCTTGAATCGATCGAGAGCCAGAAGCGCGCTCCGCCGAACGACAGGCAATTCATTTCGTAGGAACGTGCGAATGGCTTCGGCATCACTCGGTCCGCCGGTCTCGCTCAGTCCAACGAGAGCGAAACCCAATCGAGCACCGGACGTGCGCTTCAGCCGCACGCGATATTCTTCATCGGGACTTGTGCCCGCGTCGAGCGCTGCGGCTTGAGCGAGCGCTCGAACACCGGCATGGGAATCGGAGAGGAGATCGGCCCACGGAAGTGGGCGACCACTCGCACGAAGGCGCTGTGCTGCGCCAAAACGAATGCTGCCGAGCCGGCTACGCAGCAGCTTGTCCGAGAACGATAGGAACGCGTCTTCGCCGCCCGAGAGCAGCCAACGGCCGGCCCAAGACCGAACCGCTGCATCGCGGTCTCCCAGCGCCGCCGCGACGATCTCCGCTTTGGGCGCGCCGGCAGCGCTTCGATACGGTCCGTCGTTCGCGGACGAGTCGAGCAGGAGCCTCCCGTGTTCGAACAAGCGCCGATACGCTCCGCGGCGCACGAAGCGATCGAGCGACTCAAGTGCAGCAATCAGAGCGCCGTGCGCTTTTGGGTCGCGAAGCAGAGCCTCGATTTGCTCGGAGATCGCGGACGCACCTCCTCGGCTCCAGCGCGGCATCGCGTCGAGGATCGGCAAGGCAGCTAGCAGATCGGGAAGGTGTTCGATCGTGAGCCGCACACGAAGCGCCGAATGCGCGAGATCTCGAACCTGCGTTACCCAATCGTTTGTTCGCAGCAGCAGGAAGCCGATCTCGGAACCATCGGCGGCTGTTGCCGAGCGCCGGATCGCTTCTTCGCGTACGTATCCGCTTGGATGACACATCGCGAGCTGGAGAAGCGTGGGCGCTGTCCGTAACGACGCGACCGTTTTAAGATCTGAGACTCCCATCTGCGTCCATCGCGCCGTCTCTGGCCGCATCCAGGGTGACAGCTCGCGGAAGGCACGGTCGAAAAAAGCCAGATCCTGCGTAGCGACGAGTTGGCGAAGGCTTCTGATCGTCTCCCCCGTCACCTCCGCGATCTCGCGACGCGCATCGAGTGTCATTGCGATGACGCGCGGAATTGCTAGGGGCTCCCGGGCTTCCGCGATCTGTTGAAGCAGCGCCGCGATTTCCGTGGCCGTCTGATCTCGGCCGGCGCGAAACCACGAACGCTCGCCAGCAACGCGATGTAGCTCGGCGATGATTGCGACCGTGGTTTTCGAAAGTGCACGCATCAGACTCGCCGATTGTGCACACACAGCCGTGCTCGTGTGGCGATGCCAAGCGCTGCGGTCGCGCAGATTCGAACGGACGCCGAGCTGGTCGTGCGATCATGTCGCCGAATGGAGTCCACGGTTCGCATGCGCTTCGCTGAAGCTGACTGGCCCCAGGTGCCAGACGAACCAGGCGTCTACGTCATCTACGACCTTGAAGAAGTGATCTACGTCGGAATGGCCGGACGCGATGGTAAGGGAAGCCTTCGGAGTCGTCTCAAAGACCACGCGTCAGGTCAGATCGTCAACATGTTTGCTCAGTACCTGTTCCTTGCGCGGGTCCAGTTTGAATCGAGCGATCGCATCACGCATCCGCGCGACGCGAAGGCCGCTGTTCGGAAGTACCTGCAGACGCGGTGCTCGTTCCGCTACGTGACGACCGCGAGTGCCGCGGAGGCACGGAAGCTCGAGCAGCAACTGAAGATGCAGCTTGGACCCGTGCTGAATCCGTGACCAATGCGCGCCTTGGCTAGTGGCAGTCGCTGTAACCGCCAAGCTTGCCGCAATGATGACAACGAAACATGTACGCGGTGGGCCCATGGTCCTTGTCGAGCGCCTCGAAGTACACACGCCACTCGTCAGCATCGAAACCTGACTCGGAGCGTATTGACTCGACTGCGTCGTCACCAAGCTTGACCAGCTCTTCTTTGCCAGCAGCTCCGACGAATGCCGCGGCATCCGCGCAGCAGACCCACCAACGTTCCTGTTGCCAGCCGCTGAAGCCTGGCGTTCGATGCGCCACCACGTCAGAGATGGCATCGGAGACCTGCCCCCAGCGTCCGTGGTCGCCGATTCCTTGTCGATCGGTGAACTCTGCGCCGAACTTCTCGTGTGCGGATCCATCTGCAATGCACCACGGGCAGATGATTTCGACCTCGGCATCGCAGTGCGGGCTACCGTTGTACTTGTAGCCGCGCGCGCTGCCACAACACTCGCAGACCTGCTCCGATTCGACGACGCTACCCGTTCCGATCGGATCTGGGTGGTAGGTGAAAATGGGAAGTCGTTGGGACATCGGCTATCCGCGCTCCTTGCACGCGCGATGGAGCGCGCGCAAAGCATCAACTGCGTGGTCGCCCCAGTGCACATCGAAATGGAATCTCCATTCCCATAACGCCTCCCGATGATGCGAGGCGTCCCATAGCGCGAGTCCGCGTTGGATGTCGCGATACACATCAAGAAGATCATCGGAAAGTGATCCCGCGACCGGTGCATCCTCCTCGTACGGATCGAAGACCTCCCAGTAGCAATCATTTTCGTCGAAACCGCGCCAGTTGTCCGGTGCCTCAGGACTTGGACCTGCCTCGGTGGTCCCCGGCTCTGGCGACGCGGGCAGCGATAAGGCCGCCTTGTAGAGCTCGAGCAGGCGCAATCGCGCTGAAGTCAATCGCTCGGGTAGCAGCAGCGCCGAGGCGCGTTGCACGAACTCAGAGTACGCGCGAGCTTGCGCGACGAACGTATCGAGCGGGTCGTCACCCATTCGCAAAGGCTACCCCGCAGATCGCGATCCACGGCGGCTCTGGCATGCTCAACCGACATGAGCCTCGCACCAAGTCCACAGGTCGCGGCCTGTTTGGAGGTCCTCTACACGGCAACGATCGCTGCGCGCATGCTCGGCTGGAAAGGTCAGCCCGCGGGACTCGACGCGGCTGACTGCGAGCAGCTCGCAATGCTCATGAATGCGGTGCACAACCTTCCGCACCACCTCCTAGAGTGGGAGCGCTGCGATGAATCGCAGTTGCGCGAGACACTCGGCATCTTCGACAAGCGCTTCGGCTACGATCTTCTCGGCACGTACGATCGCATCGTCGCGAAGCACACCAATACGCAATCGGCCTCGCAATAGGCGCGCTACGGGTTGCAGACCTTCTTCTCGAGCCAATCGAGCACCGCCTCCACCGTGATGGCCTTGTCTTTGTACCGGTTGATCGTGAGGTAGCCGTAGAAGCGACCGTCCTTAGAGACCACCACAGGTGGGTGATTCGCAAATTGGTTGCATGCCGAGTAGTCGCTGTAGCTCGAACCATAGTCGCCGTACTTGCTCCAGATCGATTCGAGCCCCACGCCGTTCGGTCCGAACTGGCCAGTCGAGTTCGCGACAGAGTCCGGCTCGATCTCGTCGCATAGGCAGCCCAGAAAGGTCTTGTGGTCGCGCCCACCGAAGATCAGCAGCGCGCCATCTGGTTCGAGCCCGCCTTGATCGTTGGACCAGTGAGAGATTGGTGGCAAGCCTATCTTCGCGCGAGCCTCGTTGACGTGTGCGAGAGCCGCCGCCTCGGTCTGTTCGCGTTCGCGCTGCGCCTCGGCAAGCCGCAACTTCTGGCGCTCGTATTCGAGACGCGCTTGTTCGGTCTGTTCATCGAGCTCGCGACGCCGCTCTTGGTGCTCCGCTTCTAACTGCTCGATCTCGGCCTGCGTTGACTGCTGCCGCTGACACAATTCATCACAAGCCGGTTTGGGCGGTGGACAGGCCGCCAAGAATGGGCTGATCACGAGACCAGCCAAGATGGCACGCCATTGCCGCATCAACACCATCATCTCATGCGACGACAACCCAGCCGAAGAAAGAAAGATCGAATCGATCAAACGACCATATCTCGCACGCCGCGCGCTCCGTCTCCGACGGTGAAAAAGAAATCCCGCGAGAAGTCCCGCACCAAAGACATGGGCATCTCCGTGGGCATGTTTCGGGGCATAGGCGCGATTTCTTGTCCCGCGTTTTTCGCGTGCGATCACGCAGGCGTGATCGAGCGGCCGCGTAGTTCGTCGAGACGCGCGCGCTCGAACGAGCGGTCGCAATCTTACGCGGGTTCTTCGCGAGACCTGGGTGCGCACGCGTGCTCGACGCGAAGACCGTGCCGTCTATCTTCGTGCCATGTAGCAAAACGATCCCTGCTGATCCGCATATAGGATCAGGAGGTCTCGATCCGAGCACCAGCGACCGCTTCGACTGCATGAGTTTCTGGCAGAGAAGATCGTGCCAGACGGTCCGAGCGGTCGGATGGTCGGCAGTAAGAGGTAGGAGGGGAAAGGGCCCCGTGATCGAGATCGGCAAGAAGCAGCACGCCAGCCGTTGGCACGTGCGACTTGCGACCCGTTTCTTCCAAGTAAGTGGTTGGAGGTTCCATGCACGAGTCCATGAGTACGAGCCGAGGGCAAATGATCGAGGGTCGTGCGGGCATTGCCCACGGCATCGTGTACACGTCCGTTCTCGACGAGGATCGGGTCCGGCCCAGCTTCGACAGACTTCCGGTCGAGGGCGAATCGAGGACCGAATCCGACACCGAATCGGAGGGCATATTTCGGGCGAATCCGCGACCCACATGCGGTCCAGCCATTCGCCGCAATGTGCGTGCCGAGAATTTTCGCCGCGTGCGAGCTATCGCGCGCGACGCCGAGAAACATCAGCACGATGTCGTCGCCGCGTCTGCGCTTTCGCGGAAATCGCCAACCGAGATCTGATCACGCCGTTAAAAAACGGCTCCAGCCCGCTCATATCTATTGGAGGACGCATGCAGCAGCACCCGTAAGTCATCGCCGCCCACATCGCCGCCGCCGCCATCGTTCCGTAGGAGTCCGCCCATGTTCGAGTCCATCGTTTCCAGCATCACCAGCACCGTTCGCAACGTCGTCCGCGCCGTCGGCGTCGCCACGCGCAAGTCGCCGTGGCTTGCCCCCGTCGCAATCCTCGCGCTGTTCCTGCTCGTGTGACGCCGTGACGTCCCTTGCAGTCGCGAACGAGCGCGAGCTCGTGACTCTACCCGTCTGCCCGGCGAACGACGAGCAAGTGCTCGACGTAGAGGAGACCGCGCGCATGCTGCGCGTCGGACGCAACACGATCTACGAGCTCGTCGGCAGAAATGAGATCCCACATCGACGACTCGGCAAGCAGATCCGTTTCAGCCGCGACGCGCTCATGTCATGGTTGGGCGGTGGTCAT
>DATJXL010000343.1:0-2269 GCA_035500135.1 Kofleriaceae bacterium | reverse complement strand
ACACGAAGTTGCCGCAGCCACAGCCGACGTCGAGGACGCGCGACGCGGCGTCGAGACCGGCTTCGTCGGCGAGCAGCTGCGACGTGTGCTCCGCGGCAGCCTTGTAGTCCTCGAGGTTGCCGTCGGCGAAGTAGCCGGTGTGGAGCACGCCCTCGCTGTCCCAGAAGCTCAGGTAGTTCTGCGTGCTGGTGTCAAAGAACTCCTCGACGTCTCGCTCGGTGAATGCGCTGGTCATGGCTGATCCCTGTCGGTCATACGAACGCGTTTCGGTTCGTGAAGCACAGATGGTTCGGTAGCGTCCCGGCTGCACACGCGCCGCCGTCGACGAGCTGCACGGTTCCGGTAACGAAGCTGGCGCGCTCGCTCGCGAGAAACGCGGCGACGGCACCGAACTCTTCGGGCGTGCCGACTCGACGGAGCGGGATGTGACCGGCCAGCGCGCGAATCTCCGTCTCGAGATCTGTCCCGTGTTGCGCCGCGAGATCGGCCGCGGCGCGATCGACCGGGCGGGTGTGAATGTAGGCCGGCGCCAGCACGTTGACGGTGATCCCCGACGCGCCGAGCTCGGTCACGAGCCCCTGGGCGAACCGCAGGATCCCGGTTCGCGCGACACCGGAGAGCGTCAGGTCGGCAACCGGGCGTACGACGGTCTCCGACGCGATGAACAGCAAGCGTCCCCAGCCGCGCGCGCGGAGGTGGGGCAGCGCGGCGAGCGCCAGGCCGATCGCCGGATACAGCACGGCGTCGGCGGCGCTGCGGTACCCGTCGAGGTCGAAGTCGGTCGGCAGTCCGATCGGCGGCCCGCCGCTGTTGGTAACCACGATGTCGATCTGCCCCATGGTCGCGATCGCGCCATCGACCCACCGTCGGACGCTGCGATCGTCCCGCAGATCGACCGGCGACGCGTGGACCTTGCCGCGCGCGATGTCGCGCAGCGCGTGCTCGGCCGATGCGAGCCGATCCGGATCGCGCGCGCCGATCAAGACGTCGGCGCCCTCGCGTGCGAGCTCGCGCGCGATTGCGAGACCCAGGCCGCTCGATCCGCCGGCGATCAGTGCCGCTCTACCGGTCAGTCCGAGATCCACGGGTGCTCCTGTCGGGTTCAAGCGAATAGCCGTAGCGCCGCATGAGCGGCCACGCGAGCGCGACGGTCGCGACCTTCGCGGGCAACGGCAGAGCCGCTCGCCACGAGCCATCGTCGTTGCGAATCGCGGTGGGCCCGTTGCGGAATCGGTCGGGGTTGCCGGTGACCGTGTGGTTGCCGCGCAGGGTCGCGGTTCGGCCTCGCAGCGGATTGCTCGCGGGATCGCCGCCGGACAGCTCGATCAATCGATCGAGCGTGGGTCGGGGCTCGGCGATGAAGTCCTCGTAGCGCAGGAACATCGAGCGTTCCGGGTGGGTCCGGACGAGCGCCTGCGACGCGATGTTGAAACCGACCCAGTACGCCGTGCTGCGCGTGGCCGACATCGCGTGCGCGTAGTCCTTCGGCTTCATCCACGAGTGGGCGACGGCGCGAGGATCACGGACGAGGTGGACGTAGCGCGGCTCGACGCCCTCCACGTGAGACAGCAGCGCGGCCTCGCCGGGGAGCTTGTTGGTGTCGACGATCACCGTGCAGCCGGTGGCCGCCGCGATCTCGCGGTAGACGCGCGCGAGCGTCGCGGCGTGCTCCCGGCGCGCGGTCGAGCTCGCGCCGCCGTGCAACACGTACCAGGTGTGGCGCGTCCGCAGGCTCGTCTGCTGTCGCCGCCGCACCTCCAGCGCGTGCGCCTCGGGCGTGACTCCTGCGGGCAGCTCCGCTGCGAGGACGCGCGACCAGATCGGGCAGCGCACGAGATCGAGGCCGCACCCGCACTTCGTGTTGGAGCCGTGGCCATAGGCGTTCTTCCACAAGAAGTGCAGCTCTCCGACGTGGAACCAGCCTTCGACCTCGTTGAGAAGATTGCCAATGATCGTGCTGCCGTTTCGGCACCATCCATTGATCGACAGCACGGTGATCGTCATGGCCTCACACCAGCGAGGCCACGAAAAAGTGGGTCGGCAGGTGCACGGCGAGCGCCGTGTGGATCTCGCCGCGCACCGCCAGGCTATCGTGTGCGAACACGTCCGCGGGCGGGGGCTCGAACGCGATCGACGAGCGCTCGCTGTCGAAGATCGTCGCGCCGGCATAGAAGTCGCCGACGATCGAGGTTCCCGCCGCGATCATGCGCGTCCGGACGATCCGGATCCCGAGGTTCGCCAGCCCGGTCAACACGTCCTGGCGCTGGAA
>DATJXL010000342.1:0-7699 GCA_035500135.1 Kofleriaceae bacterium | reverse complement strand
CGAGAAACCCTCGTGCCACGCATGCAGCCGCTCCGCGCCGCGCACGGTCGCGCGACCGTCCGTAGGCGATCGCCACGTCGCCGCCGCCTCGGCCTGCACCCGCGCGAGCACGTCGGGGGCTTCGCGCACCTCGTCGTCGCCGCCGGCCTCGGTCGCGAGCCGGCGCGCGATGCGGCGCACGATCCGATCCTCGCAGGTCGGCCGTTCGTCGTCGCCGGTGCTCCTCGCCAGCGCGAGGTCGCCCTGACGATCGATCCACTCGAAGCCGGCCGGCGGCGGCGAGGGCGGCTTGGGGTTCGCGATCACCGTGGAAGCCGGTGCCGCGCAAGCAGCGACGACGATCGCGATCGAAAGCCGAGTCATGCAGCTACAACGCCGGCGATGCACGCGATGTTCCGCGGGCGCGAGCCTCGGGTAACAGCGTCGATCGCCAGCGCCGTGCGCTCCGGCGCGCCAGCACGAACCAGGTGACGGCGAACGCGAGCGGCACCGAGGCGGCGCCGGCGAGATCGAGGCGCGCTTCGAGCCGGCCCCAGCGAGCGTGGCTCCAGATCCAGCGCTGGACGGGGTCGCTCTCCAGCACGTGCCACGCGATCACGCCGGCGGCGATCGCGGCCACCGTCGCGAGCGCGAGGCGACGCAGCCGGTCCCGGCGACCGAGCGGATCCCAGTCATCGGCCATGGCGGCTGGACACCACGCGATCACTCCGGTTGCGCGCGACCGTCGAAGCCGCGCACGCAAACGATCGTCTGCTCGGCGTGATCGCGGTCGCGCGCGCTCCGCGCCGCCATCCCGGCGACCAGGTCGCTGGTGTCCATCACGACCACGGTCGCGATGGCCGGATGATCGAAGCCGACGAACCACACCGGCTCGTCGGGATACCAGCCGGCGAGCCGCGTCGGGCTGAAGTCGGCCGACGACGTCCCTGCATGCACGGGGCCGAGCTCGACCAGCGCGGCCTTCGCGGCCGCGGCGAGATCGGCGAGCGACGAGGTCGCCGGCAACGCTTCGTTCGGCGCGGTGAAGAACGCGGTTCCGTGCGTGAACACCACCCACGCGATCTGCGGCGGTGGCTGCGATCCCGTCGTCGGGTTCGGCGTCGTGAACACGCGTTCGAGAACCTCGGCGGCGGTCGGCATCCGCGGATGTAACCACGCGCTGCGGAGCGGCCCGAGATCGTCGCGTGGGACTTCGAGCAGTACGCTCGTCTCCTGGCCGCGGCGAAGCTCGAAGGCGACGATTGGAATACTGCCGTGTGTCTGGCCGGAGAGGCCGGGCTTCGCGTCGGCGAGATCAAGGCGCTGCGCTGGCGCGAAGACGTCGACATGATCGCGCACACGATCACGGTCAACCAGCAAACGCGCCGCGGCGAGACGGGGACGCCGAAGGGCCGTACCCGTCGCACCATTCCTATGACGGCGACGCTGTTCGACGCGCTCAAGCGGATGTCCGTGATCCGCGAAGGGCTCGTCGTTCGCGACCTCGACGGGACCGCGAAGACCGACAGCCAGGCCAATTGCGCGATCGAGCGCATCTGCCGGCGTGCACGCTTGCTGATCCGTTACTGGCACACGCTCCGTCACTCGTTCGGGACGCACGCCGCGCTGTTCGGCGTGAATCCCTGGCGGCTGCAGACGTGGCTGGGCCACAAGCGGATCGACGAGACGATGCTGTACGTGCACGTCGCCGAGGCGCATCACCGCGAGCTGCCGAAGGCGGTGCGGGTCGCGGGTGCGCGCGAGCCCGATCCATACCGGCGGATCGTCGCGATGCTGGGTGCGCGTGGCAAAACGGTGGCAAAACCGGCGACCGCCCAGCACCAACACGCAGAGGTAACCGCAGCTTAGATCGTGCGCGGAGCGGGACTCGAACCCGCACGCCCTTTCGGGCCGGAATTTTTAAGACTCCGACGGCTACCGATTACGTCATCCGCGCGCGCTCACACCGTACCATGCGTCCCCCGTGTCACTGATCGGTGGCACGCGGCTCGCCGCGCGTCTCCGCGCGCTCCGCGTGGCGAGCGATCGCGGCGACCAGCGTCGGCCACACTGGCGACGGTAGGTCGTGGCCCATGCCGGTGATCGGCAGCCAGGTCGAACCCGGCACGAGGCGAGCGAGCGCGCGGCCGGCCGCGAGCGGGAACATCGGATCGCGGCTGCCGTGCACGACGAGCGTCGGGACCCGCACGCCGCGCAGGCGGCGCGCGCGATCGCCGGAGGCGCCGACCGCGGCGAACTGGCGCAGGAAGCCCTTCGGGTTCATGCCGCGCGTGAAGGCCTCGCTGCCGAGCTCGCTGAGGCGCTCGCGATCGACGTGCCACGCCGTGCTGCCGATCGTCGCGAACAGATTCGCGGCGTGCTCGCCGGCCGCGCGCGCGTCGTTCGGCGGCGGCGTGAACAGCGCGCGCAACGCGAACGGCTTGGGCAGGAACCGGCGTGCGCCCGGCGTCGTCATGATCGCGGTCAGGCTGTGGATGCGATCGGGATGCTCGATCGCGAGGTGCTGGCCGACCATGCCTCCGAGCGACGCACCGACCACGTGCACGCGGCTCCAGCCGAGCGCGTCGGCGAGCCCGACCACGTCGCTCGCCATGTCGGAGAGCGTGTACGGCGCGGGCACGCGCCCGCCGAGCAGCCGCCGCGCCAGCACGCCGCCAGGCGACGGCACCGCGGCGTCGAGGCGCGTCGACTCTCCGGTGTCGCGATGATCGAAGCGCACGACCTGGAATCCGGCGGCGACGAGCTGCTCGCAGAACGCGACGTCCCAGAAGATGCGCTGCGCGCCGATTCCCATCACGAGCACGAGCGGCCGGCCGCGCGCGCCGAACACGTCGTACGCGAGCTCGATCGCCGCGACGCGCCCGTCGCGCGCGTGGTACGTGCCGACGAGCGCGCGCGCGCCGCGCACCGGCCCTACGATCCGCTGCCGAAATCCTTCAGGCATGCGTTCGGATCGTTGGGGTCGGGTGCGCACGGCTTCGGCGGTTTGGGCGGCTCGGGTGGTTTCGGCGGCTCCGGCGGCGGCACGGTCGCGCTGCCGGCGGCGCTGCCGGTGTCGGGATGAGCGACCGCGCGGGTCGTCGGCGGCGCCGTCGCGCTGCCGGTCTCGGGCGGATGCGCCGCGGCGGTCGCGACGACGAGCTTCGCCGTGACCACGATCGGCTCGTGATCCGGCGTCACCGCTTCCTTGATGTCGACGTAGCCGTGGAGATGAAACGACAGCTGGTGCGCCGATGTCGAGCCGTCGAGCTCGTACTGCATCGGCGTCTTGCCGATCGTCTTGCCGGTCGCCACGTCGACCACGGTCGCGCCGCTCGGCAGTGAGTTCAGCGACACCTTCACGTGCTCGGGGAGCTTCGCGACCGGCGGCGTCGTCGGCTGCGGCGTCGGCGTCGGCTGCAGCGTCGGCTGCTGCGGCGGCTGCGGCTGCGGCTGCGGCGTCGGCTGCGGCGTCGGCTGCGCCGGCGGCGACTGCTGCTGCGCCACCACGGTCTCGCCGCCGCTCGACCGCGTCGCGAGGTATGCGGCGATCGCCCCACCGACGACGACCACGACCGCCGCGCCGACCGCGAGCGGGGCCTTCGACGCCTTCCGCGCCGGCGGCGCGTCGACCGCGACCTCCGGCACCTGCAGCTTGCCCTTCCACTCGGTGCGCGAGCGCATCGCGACGTTCGATGCCGCCGCGCTGACCGGGCCCGAATCGGCGGTCGGCGCGCGGCCCGTCACCGCGTCGGTCGGGGTGCGCGCGCGCGTGGTCGTCGCCGGTGCCGGCACGCTCGCCGCGCGCATCGGCTGGCTGCGATCGGCCGGAGCCGGATCGCCGCACACGTCGCGGATCGCGCCGGCGAGCTCGTCGATCGTCTGGAAGCGCTGGTCGCGATTCTTGACGAGCGCGTGATCGATCACTTCCATGAGCGCGCGCGGCGCGCCGATCCGATCGAACACCTCGGGCGCGATCACCGGCGGCGCCTCGGTCAGGTGCTGCGAGAGCACGCCCATGAAGTTGTCGGCCTCGAACGGCACGCGCCCGGTGACGAGCTGGAACAGGATGCACCCCATCGCGTAGACGTCGACGCGCGCGTCGACGACCTCGCCGCGCGCCTGCTCGGGCGACATGTACTCGGGCGTGCCGAACAGCATGCCGGTCTTCGTCAGCTTGCGGCCGCCCTCGTCCTGGCTGACGTCCGTGACCTTCGCGATCCCGAAGTCGAGCAGCTTCACGAAGTCCGGATCACCGAGGAAGTCGACGAGGTACACGTTCTCGGGCTTGAGATCGCGGTGGACGATGCCCTTGCCGTGCGCGGCGGCGAGCGCGGCGCAGATCTGCAGGAAGATCTTCTTCGAGCGCGACCACGGCAACAGCTCGCCGGCGAGGCGCGCGCGCGCGATCTCGGTGTGCAGCTCGTGACCCTGCAAGAGCTCCATCGCGAAGAACACCAGGCCCTCCGGCGTCGAGCCGAAATCGCTGATGTCGATCACGTTCTCGTGGCGGATGCGCGACGCCGCCTTGGCCTCCTGCATGAACCGCTCGACGAGCTCCGGCTTGCGCGCGAACTCGCCGTGCAACACCTTCAGCGCGACCTGCTTCTCGAGGATCGTGTGGGTCGCGAGGTAGACCGAGCCCATGCCGCCTTCGCCGAGCTTGCGCTGCACGAGGTAGCGACCCGCGACCGTCGTGCCGAGCAGCGGATCCGGCTTCTCGGGCAGGTACGACGTCTTCGGCAACGTCGTCGCGCTCGCGCTCGCCGGAACCGGCGTGCCCGCGGCCTGGCCGATCGATTCTCCGCGACGCTCCGCGTCGCTGCGCGCCCCGGCAGAGCCGGGGCTTGCCAGCGGCGGACTGCCGGTCGGACGCACGGTGCGACCCGGCGTCGTCCCGAGCTGCGTCTTCTTGTCGTCGGCCACCTTCCGCGTCAGTCTACCATCTGATTTCGTGCGACTGCTGGTAGTCCCACTCACCGTGCTCGCCGCGGCCGCGCACGGCGCCGCGGCCGCGCCCGTCGACGTCGCGATCGACGCGCCGCACGAGCTCGCCGCGTGGGACACCGCCGACGTGAAGATCACGATCCACAACGGCGGCACGCAGCCGATCGCCGTGCTCGCGGTCGAGCTGACATCGGATGCGGGCACGGTGGCGGCGTGGGGTCACGAAGGCGAGTGCAAGGGCAACGTGCGCGGTTGCTCGATCCAGTCGAGCTGGGCGTCCGAGGTGGCAGCCCGCCGCACCGCGAGCGGCGGCTGGGAGCTGCTCGTGCAAGGCCCGCCGCAGCAGCGGCAGGCGCCGCCGACGCCGGCCGCGCGCGAAGCGACCGAGCGCTTGCTCTCGGTCACGGCGATCGCGGCCGGCCAGTCGGTCGTGCTGACCGCGCCGCTGACCGCGATGTACCAGCACGGCGGCAAGCTCGACGTCGCGCTGCGCTACATCGCGGTCGACCGCGTTCGCTGGTGCGCGCCGGCGGGCGAGCCGCCCGCGGGCACGTTCGTGCCGTGCCAGCCGGTCGAGCCGAGCGCCGGCTACGTGCTGTACGCGCCCGCGACCGCGATCGACGCCGTCGCGGCGACCGCGCGAAGCCACGCGACGTTCGCGATCGCGCACCCGGCGTTCGATCTCGACGCGGCTCGCGCACGCGGCGGCGTCGCGGCCGGCGCGTTCGGCTACGCGCGCCGCACGCACCGGTGGATCCTCGTCGACGACGCGCACGGCACGACCGTCGTCGTCGGTGCGACCGACAAGCCCGACGCGCTGCCGGGTCAGTGGCTCGAGCCCCTCACCGCGCTCGATCAGCTCGGCGAGGTCTCGGTATTCTGGAACACGCGCGATGCGGCGAAGGCGGCCGCCGCGCTGCGCGACGCGCGCGCGCGCGGCATCGCGGTCGACCTGTTCGGGTTCAAAGGTGGCACCTCGCGCGATCGCCTGATCGTCGCGCTCGATCCCGCACACGTGGCCGCGCTCGCCGCCAGCCTGCGCGCGCTCGGCTACACGATGACGCCCGACGGCATCGCCGCGGCGCCGTAGTTACTGGCAGCTCGGCCGCTGGATCGCGTTCGGCGCGTCGGTCGACGGCAGGATCTGGCGCAGGTACGTGTACTCGTCGTCGCAGAACACGCCGGGGCCCTGGCCCTGCAGCTGCGCGCGCTCGAGGAACGGGCGGTCGCCGCCGGCGTCCATCAGCCGGTTCGGCTGGTCGCCGGGATCGTGAAAGCCGTCGCCGTACGGGTTCGCGAGACCGAGCGAGTGGCCGAGCTCGTGCGCGATCGTGTCGCCGAGCATGCTGCCGAGCACGAACGCCGCGCACGCGATCTGCGACGGGCGGTCGGTGCCCGGGCACGTGCTGCCGTCGCCGAGCGTCGCGATCGTCTTGCCGGCGAGATCCTCGGCGTGGATCGGGTCGCCGCCTTGATCGGGCCGGAACGGATCGAAGATCTTGTCGAACGCGGGATCCGCGGCCTCGCTCGTCCCGAACGAGCCCGGGTGCTCGGAGAACTGCATGAACGAGCGCACGAAGATGCCGCCGAACCCGGGGAAGCCGTCCTGCTGCGTCACCGTGTTGACGCCGCCGAGCTCGTCGTAGAGCCGCATGTTCCCGGTGTCCTTGCCGGGCGTGTTGTCGTAGCCGAACAGGCCCATGTTGTTCGGATCGACGCCGGTGACGTCGACGGTCGAGAACAGCGCGAAGTCGGTCGGCGGATCGCTGCGGAACTCGACGTTGACGCCCTTGTACGTGTCCTGGCACGCGGTCAGGATGCGTGCGCGGATCTGCGCGTCGACCGCGCGCAGCCCGAAGTCGCGCAGCTCCTCGACGTAAGCGGGCTCGTACTCGAGGTACACGACCTGCTTGATCGGCGCGAGCTGGAACGAGGCGGAGACCGCGACGCCGCGCACGGTGTCGCTGCCCCACGACACGATCGGCGTGATCGTGCCGGTGAACGAGCCGGTGTCCTTGCGCAGATCGAGCGCCTGGCCGAGCGCGTCGTCGGTGTTGATCACGTACTGCACGAGCCGGCCCTGCACGAACTGCGGGATCAGCGTCATGTCGACCGGGACCGCCTGCGCGCCGGTCTTCGTGAACGTGCCCGCGAGCTCGATCTGCGTCAGCGCGCCTTGCTCGCCGCCGATGAAGCCGCCGCCGTGCACGTTGACGTACTGGCCCAGGCTCGCGGCCGGCGGATCGATCGAGAAGATCTGCGACGTGACGAGCGTGTAGCCGACGTCGATCGCGCCGGCGTCGACCTCGGCCATGTTCGTCTGCTTGTTCACGATCATCACCGTGCCGGTGAACGTGCCCGACTCGATGCCGGCGATGTCGGGCAGGAACGGGAACTGCGCCTGCGTGCGCGACATCGGCTGCATCGGCACCATCGCGACGTCCATCGTCGCGACCGGCGTGCAGTCGCCGCCGGCATCGGGCTGGAAGCAGCCAGCGACGCGCGCGTACGTCGTGCCTTCGTCGCCGCCGAGCAAGAAGTCGACGCCGTCGACCTCGATCTGATCGTCGACGAAGATCACGCCGGTCGCGACGCCGGTCGCCGACGGTGTCAGCTTCGTGCGGAACGACAGGTCGACCGTCTGCGCGTTGCTCTTGTAGGTGTCGCCATCGCTGGTCGCGACGAACTCGACCGTGGCCTGACCGTGGAAGTCGGCATCGCCGCCGAGCGACATGATCTGGTCGCCGTGGAGCTCGACGGTCATCGTCGAAAA
>DATJXL010000341.1:0-12879 GCA_035500135.1 Kofleriaceae bacterium | reverse complement strand
TCTTGCCCTGCGCCTGCTCGGGCGCCATGAAGTGCGGCGTGCCGATCACCGCGCCGCGCGTCAGCGTGCTGTCGGCATCCGCCAGCCGCGCGATGCCGAAGTCGACGATCTTCCACGTCAGGCCATCGAGGAAGAGGTTCTGCGGCTTCAGATCGCGGTGCACGATCGACTGCGCGTGCACGGCGTCGAGGCCGTGGCCGACCTGCGTGACGAGCGCGACCAGCTCCGCGCGCGTGAGCTGGCCCTTCTTCGCGAGCAGCTCGGCGAGTGTCGCGCCGCGCAGCCGCTCCATCGCGATGTACGGCACCGGCTCGCCGGGCTCGCTCGCCGCGATCACGCGCACGACGTGCGACGACCCGGCCGCCGTGGTCAGCCGCGCCTCGCGCAGGAACCGCGCGACCTGGGTCGGATCCACACATTGCTCGCGGTGCAGCACCTTGATCGCGACCGTCTCGCCGCTCGCGCGCGTGACGGCCTCGTAGATCTCGCCGTACGAGCCGCGCCCGAGCAGCGCGCCGAGCCGGAAGCCGCCGAGCTCGCGGTCGGTGTAGAAACCCACGCCGCCGCGCTGGGCGCGCGAGAGATCGGCACGCAGCTCGTCGAGCACGGCCGCGCGCTGCGACGCGATCCGGGTCTGGCGCTGCAGGTGCTCGATCGCCGCGAGCGAGACCTCGCGCTGGCGCATGCCGGTGTAATACGCGACCCAGTACGCGCCCTGCACGTACAGCGCGCCGAGCACGTACGCGGCCGCGCCGAGCTCGCGCGAGGTCGCGTACACGCCGGGATCGCGCACACCGGCGACGAGCGCGACCGAGATCGCCGCGTGACACGCGGCCGACGTGACGTAGATCGCGCGCCGCGCCGACAGCTCGCTGCGCCCGACGAAGTACATCCCGATGACGATGAACACCGGCGTCGCGGTCAGCGCGCCGAAGTACAGGATCGCGACGTGCGTGTTGATCGCGCACATCACGCCGAGCACGAGCAGCGCCCGCGGCCCGTACTGCGCCGGGTCGCGGAACCTCTGATGATAGTAGAAGCTGACGACGATCCCGACCGCGAGCGCGATCACGAACCACAGCTGGACCCCGCGGTTCCCGTGCAGGAAGGGCGCTGCCGACAGCCCCATCACGCTGGCGAGCCAGCCGAGGCGGATGAACACGCGCGTGCGGTGCACCTCCTCGTCGCGCAACGCCTCCGTTGCGGTCGTGATGGTTCCCTCCATCCGGTCGCATTGTAGCCGCGCGCGACCCGCGCGATACTCGGCCGGTGGAACCTAGCCAGCTGATCGACGGCAAGTACGAGCTCGGTGCGGTCGCGGGCGAGGGCGGGATGGCCACGGTCTACAAGGCGACCCAGCGCGGGGCGGCCGGGTTTGCACGCACGGTCGCCATCAAGCACATCAAACCCGAGTACCGCGCGCTCAAGAACTACATCGACATGTTCATCGAGGAGGCGCGCGTCGGCAGCGAGCTCCAGCACCCCAACATCGTCCAGGTCCACGACTTCATCAGCCAGGACGGCTCGTACTACCTCGTCATGGAGTGGGTCGAGGGCATCGACCTCGGTCACTTCATCCGCATCCATCGCGACGAAGGCAAGCAGGTGCTGTGGCCGCTCGCCTGCCAGGTCGCGATCGGCACGCTGCGCGGGCTCGGCGCCGCGCACGATCGGCGCGCGCACGACGGCTCGCCGTCGCCGGTGATCCACCGCGACGTGTCGCCGCACAACGTGCTGCTCGGGACGAGCGGCGTGGTCAAGCTGTCCGACTTCGGGCTCGCGAAGGCGCGCGACCGCATCGCGAGCCTGACCGCGCCGGGCACGGTGAAGGGCAAGCTGATGTACCTCGCGCCCGAGGTCACGTTCGGCAAGCCGAACTCGCCGCAGTCGGACCTGTTCGGCGTCGGCAACATCCTGTGGGAGACCTTGACCGGGGAGCGGCTGTTCGACGGCAAGAACGATGTCGAGATCTTCAAGAAGATCCGCGCGTGCAAGGTGCCGCCGATCCGCGAGCGCCGGCCCGACGTGCCGGCGGCGCTCGCCGCCGTGCTCGACGTCGCGCTCGCCGCCGACCCGGCGAACCGCTACGCCACGGCGAACGAGTTTGCCGCGGCGCTGACCCAGGTGCTGAAGCAAGCCGTCGGGATCGACCCGATGACCGCGCTCGGCGAAGCGGTGCGCGAAGCGCGCGGCAAGCACGATCCCGACCCCACGGTCGATGTCTCCGGCTTCACGCCGGCGGCCGATCTCAGCGCCGGCCCGACGATTCCGCAGACGCGCAAGAAGCGGGAGTCCGTCGACGTCGAGTTCTCGACCGATCGCGTCGTTCCCCTCGACAAGCCCAAGCCCAAGCCGTAGGGGCGGCTGGCATCGTGCGGGATTTTCGCGGTACAATTTTCATCGTGACGTCAGCCATCCGTCTCGGGCTCGTGTGGTGCGCCGCGTGTGGCGCCGGCAGCTCGATGGGCAGGGACGATTCGAGCGCCGTCGTCGCGCAGCTGACCTCGGCCTCGGCCGCGGTGAACAGCTCGGTCCAGACGTCGCTCGGCACGAACGAGTATCCGCAGGCGATGATCTCGGCGGACCAGACCCTGCCGTGCGCGAACGGCGGCTCGGTGGCCGTGGCCGGCGATCTCAGCGGCGATCTCGACGCCGGCGCGACCGGTTCGTACTCGCTCGACCTGATGACGACGTTCGCCGATTGCGCGCTCGGCACCGGCCTCGTCGTCAACGGCGCGCCGTATCTCACGACGACCGGCACGCTCTCGTTTCAGGCCGGGACGCTGACCGCCGGCGCGATCGCGTACAGCGGCGCGTTCACCGCGAGCGGCGACACCTGCAACATCGACGTCACGATCAAGCTCGCCGCCGGCGCGCATCCCACGTTCTCCGCCACCGGCACGGTGTGCGGCAGCACGGTCAAGGTCAATCAGTAACGTCGACCGCAGCTTCGACGGCCCTGGCCTGGAACACCGTGCGATCGTCGAGGCGGATCGCGGTGAGCTGACGTCCCCACACGCATCCGGTGTCGAGCGCGACGTGGTGCGCGCCGAGATCGAGGCCGAGCGCGGCCCAGTGCCCGAACACGACGGTGTGCGTCGCCCACGCCGGGTTTGCGAGCTTGAACCACGGCACGCAACCGGCGGGCGCGCCGGCGGGCGGGCCGTTGTAGTCAGGCTCGACTCGGCCGTCGGGCTCGAGCGTGCGCGCGGTGACGAGGTAGGCGAGGATCGCGCGCCAGCGATCGCCGCCGCCGAGCCGCGCGTGCCACGGTGGAGGTGCACCGCGTCCGCGCGTCTGCGCGAGGAACGCGCGCCACGTCGGGCCGCGCAGCTGCGCCTCGCACTCGGCGGCGAGCGCGCGAGCCTCGGCGACGGTCCATCGCGGGTGCAAGCCGGCGTGGACGAGCGCGAACCGGTCGTCGTGCACGAGCAGCGGGCGCGCGCGCAGCCAGTCGATCAACCCGTCGCGATCCGGCGCGCGCAGCACGTCGTCGAGCGTGTCGCGCGCTTTCTCCTTCGCGGCGCCGGCTACGCGCGCGAGCAGGTGCAGGTCGTGGTTGCCGAGCACGGTCGTGACCGAATCGCCGAGGTCGCGCGCCCAGCGCAACACGTCGAGCGAGCGCGGCCCGCGGTTGACGAGATCGCCGACCAGCCACAGCTCGTCGCGGCCGGGCGAGAACCCGATCAGCGCGAGCAGGCGCTCGAGGCTCGCCTTGCAGCCCTGGATGTCGCCGATCGCGTAACGCGCCACGCCCGGCTTATACCTCGACGCGCGCGGTGATGAAGCCGACGCGCGCCGCGCCGACGCGCACCTCGAGGACTCCCGAGCCGCGGACGAGGTAGCTCGCCCACGCCGCGTTCGTCGTGCCGCGCGTGCCCGGGTACGACGGCAGGTTGGCGCCGGTGTGCAGGCCGTGGCCCCAGCCGTCGAGGTGGCCGAGCGTCTGGTGCGCGGCTCCCGGATCGACGAGCTGGCAGCCGCGCGCCGTGCACGTCGCGTAGAGCGGCTCGTTGAAGTCGAGCTTCTTCGCGCTCGGCACGCCGTAGGTCGCGAGGTAGCCGGCGTTCTCGACGCGGACGTCGACGCGCATCGTGCCGCCCTCCAGCGCCTTGCGATCGACGCGGCCGATCCGCACGCGCGGCGCCATCGCCGCGACCCGCAGCAGCACCGCGGCCTGGTTCGCGCACACCCTCGGCAGCTCGTGGGGCGGCGGGTTCCACATGCCGAAGCGCGGATCGATGCCGCCGATCTCGACGGGCCCGAGCTGTGGGTGCACGAACGGCCGCCACTTCGGGAAGATGCGGCCGTCGTTCTCGTCGCGATCCCACCACGCGAGCTTGACGAGATCGTGACGCGTGACGCGCTCGTAGTACTGCACGAACTTCGGCGGGCGCGTCATGCCGAGCCGCGCGAACAGATCCCACAGCTCGATCGCGTACGCGATCGCGCCGCGCTGCTGGTACGCGTACTCGCTGAGGTCGCCGCGCAGCGGCTTGTCGGGCTCGTACAGGAACTCGTCGTAGCCGGAGACCGTCGGATAACCCGCGTGCTCGGTCATCCACGCCTCGACCTGGCGGAAGATGGCGAGGTCTTCCTGATCCATCTTGGAATCCGGCGTCTCGCCGGGCGGGCGGATCAGGACGCCGCCGAACGTGTGGAAGTTCGTCCACGCGAAGATCTCGGGATGCGCGGTCGCGAACTCGGCGATGCCGCGCGCCTCCGGCTCGCTGGTCGCGAACGGGCCGGCGCCGATCTGCTCGTGGCCGGGCGCCCACGACCACGGGAAGTTGCGGTTGAGATCGATCGGGTTGTCGCCGAGGAAGAACGGCGACGGCACGCGCCGGCCGTCGAAGTGCTCGATCACGCCCTCGGGATAGACCTTGTAGAACGGGCCTTCGTCCTCGAGCGTGCGCTCGACGAGCAGGCCGGGCATCTCGGGCGCCTCGACGAGCTCGCCGCCGGGATCCTGGACGCGCATCGCGAGCGCGAGCCCGTCGCCGTCGACGTCACCCGGGATCCAGCGCGGCGTGCCGCGCGCCGTGCGCTCGTCGCGCGGGACCGAGCGCACCGAGCGGCCGGTCTTCAGCACGCACTCGGCGCCGTCGGGCGAGATCCGCGGCACGACGTAGAACAGCACGTCGCGCAGCCGCGCGAGCATCGCCGGCGGCAGCTCGAGCGAGTCGGGCTCGAGGTGGATGCGCAGCGCGTCCTCGGCGATCGCGAGCGCGCAGCTTCCACCCGCGAGCTCGGCGGCGTGGACGTTGCCGTCGACCCACACCGCGGGCCGCACGCGATCCGGATCGGGCCCGATCGCGAGCAGCCACACGTCGCGGCCCTCCGGCGTGCGGGCGATCGAGGTCAGCCGCACGAGCTGCGGATACGCGTCGGCCCATGCCCGCAACTGCGCGACCAGCTGCGCGTAATCCAGGTACGACGTGCGAAACGGCGAGGCGAGATCGGCGAGCGAGCGCGACATGTTTGCCGAACCTACACCGACCCACGTGACCCAGATCGCAACCGCGACGGCAACCTACGTGTCGACCAGTTTGGGTGAACAACTTCGACCTACCGCGCGTCCGATCCATGCACCACATTATTGAGAGATGGCCATGCTGACCTTCGACTCGATCCCGCAGGCCCGCGTCGTCCGCAAGGGCGGGCAGCAGTTCGCGCCTCCTCCGGCGCCGCGCACGAGGCGCGAGCCGAGCGCACTCAACTCGCAGCTGCGCGACGTGGTCGGGATCGCGATCGGCATGTGGCCGCTCACCGGCGTGCTCGCGCTCGCGTTCGGCCTGCTGTACATGGCCGGCATGAACGGCGCGCCGTAAGCGACGCGTCGCGCGAGAACTTGACCGTTCGGGCCCGTTCGAACTTAGATGAGTCATGGCCCAACGCGTCCGGACCGCCGCCGTGCTCGCCTGTGTGTTGTTCGCCGCCTCCGCGTCGGCCGACGGCTATCCGACCGCGTTCATCAACCGGCCGCTGACGCTCGACCCGTCGACGCCCCAGCTTTTCGGCGCGGCCGAGCTCGCGCGCGACTTTCCGGCGTCGACGAACGCCGAGGCGCTCGAGCTCGGGCTCGACTACGGCGTCGCGCATGACCTGCAGGTCGGCGCCATCGTCGACGTCGCGGTGTCGCCGTCGACGCAGTTCGGGCGCGGGCTCGCGACCGGTCAGTACCAGCTGCTCGAGTTCGCCGCGCTGCGCGTCGATCTCGGCGCCCAGCGCGTCGACAACGGCGACCTCTACGCCGCGTTCGGCGTCGGGCTGCCGGTCAAGCTCAAGCTGACCGACAAGGTCGCGTTCGTGAGCGGCCGGCCATACGCGTGGGGTGCCGAGGACGACATCCTGTTCGTGCGCACGGACGCGTCGAGCTCGGTCACCGACGTGCACATCCCGGGCGGCCTCCTGTTCCAGCTCGATCCGCACGTCGCGATCGCCGCGCGCAGCGGCTTTCGCGCGGAAGGCAGCGCGTACTACGTGCCGCTCGGCGCGGACGCGATCCTGACCGCCGGCCCGCTCGACATCGGCGTCACCGTCGATCTCGCCGGCCAGATCGCGCCGAGCAACGGCAGCGGCTACACCGATCTGCTCACCGTGCGCGGCTTCGTCCAGCTGCGGCTGTGATCACCGCCAAGGCGCCCATGGAGAAGAGGCGCCAGAAGAACAGGATCGGGCCCGACCCAGATCTGCAGGCGCCTCGGCGTCTTCAGGCGCCTTGGCGGTAGTGATTCTCCCTACTCGAGCGGCTGCGCGCGCAGCGTCTTCGGCAGATCGAGCAGCGACTCGGTCGGCGAGCCGACGAGCATCGCGGGCGACATGTTCGTGAGACCCCACGGCTCGATCGTGCCGGCGGTGACCGCGAACGCGCCGCCGTCGATGCGGCCGACCACGCCGAAGCCACTGCGCATCGGCACGCGCACGGTCTCGATCACGAGATCGGGCAGGTGCGAGACGTCGACCTCGACGATGCCGCGCTCGCACGTCAGCGCGAGCCGGTATCCCAGCACGCGGCGCTCGACGAGCAGCACGTTGCCGAGGCCGGACTCGAACACCTCGGTCCAGCCCGCGGTCGGCGCGCCGTGCTCGCGCAGCGCCGCGAACTCGAGGTGGTACAGGTTCGGGCTGTCGATCTTGCGCGCGAGCACGCCGGTCGTGGTCACGACGCAGTCGAGCAAGCCGAGCGCGTGCAGATCGATCACCGGCGACTTGTGATCGACCGTCCACCACGAGCCCGGTACGTGCGGCGCGCAGCCGAGGAACACGTTCTTCGCCGAGCTGCCCTTGCACCACTCGCTGATCGCGCACGCGACCTCGGGCGCGCTGCCGGTGTCGCCGAGCCGGCGATCGCCGTTCCACAGCACGCTGTCGCCGGGCAGGCGATGCACGGCGTCGAAATGAAAGTAGCGGCCCTCCCACGGCGGCACGAGCGACAGCTTGTCGCCGACGCGGATCTGCGCGACCGCGTCGAGATCCTCGGGCACCGCGAGGTAGGTCTCGCCGCGCGGATCGAGCGCGACGAACAGCAGGCCGCGCGGCGTGAGCCCTTGCTTGCGCAGCTCCCTGAGCCCGAGGATCACCGCCGCCGGATCGCGGTAGTGGTAGACGCGCGTGGGGAACATCGGCCCGCAGGCTACAACTTCGACAGGATCTTCGCCATCAGCGTTTTCTCGTCGGTCTCGAGCGTCGGCCGCTTCGCGCCCGCGTAGCTGATGATCACGCGCGTGTCGCCGGCGAGCACGAACAGCACGCCCGCCTCGGACTGGTAGACCGCCTTGTTGCCGAGGTGCTCGACCGGCTGCTTGGTCCCGGGCAGGATCTCGATCAGATCGTCGAACGAGTCGGAGTCGGTGAGGCCGGTGTGGATGCCCACGGTGGTGCCGTCGCTCTTCCACTCGCAGCGGCTCAGCTTGTCGCTCGACTCCGACTCGTCCTTCGTGAACGGCCGGTGGAACACCGCCGCGATGTCGTCGCCGGTCGCGACCGTGCAGGCGTCGGGCGCGTTGCGGATCACGGTGCCGGTCAGGATCGCGCTCGCGATCGTGAAGTAGATGATGATGCCGCTGACGTCGACCAGCGTCGCGACCAGCGGCGCCGACGCGCTCGCCGGGTCGGCGCCGACCTTGCGGAGCACGAACGGCAGCATCGCGCCCATCAGCGTGCCCCACAGCACGCAGCCGACGAGGCTGACCGCGACGGTCATGCCGACCATCACGAAGTGCTGACCGGCCGAGCCCGAGTACGCGCCGGCCGCGCCCCAGATGATCACGCGCAGCGACGCGACGCTGCCGAGCACCGCGCCGAGGAAGATCCCCATCTGGATCTCGCGGCGGAACACGCGCAGCCAGTCGGCGATGCGCACCTCGCCGAGCGCCATCGCGCGGATGACGAGCGTCGACGCCTGCGAGCCCGAGTTGCCGCCGCTCGAGATGATGAGCGGCAGGAACAGCGACAACACGATCGCCTTGTCGAGCTCCTTCTGGAAGAAGCCGAGCGCGGTCGCGGTCAGCATCTCGCCGATGAGCAAGAGCGTCAGCCAGCGCGCGCGCTTCTTGAACATCTCGCGGCGCGACGACGCGAGGTACGGCATGTCCAACGCTTCGAGACCGCCGAACTTCTGGATGTCCTCGGTGGCTTCTTCCTGGACGACGTCGACGATGTCGTCGATCGTCACGATGCCCTTCATCTTCCCGTCCTGGTCGACGACGGGAATGACGTTGAGGTCGTGCTCGGCGAACACGCGCGAGACTTGCTCCTGGTCCATCTCGTCCGAGACGCGGACGATGTCGGTCTCCATGATCTCGGAGACCAGCGTCTTGGGATCGGCGGCGAACAGATCGCGGAACGACACGACGCCGAGCAGGTGCTGCTCGGCATCGAGCACGTACGCGACGTAGATCGTCTCGACCTTCGCGCGCGCCTGGCGCTGCAGGTACGAGATCGCCTCGCCCGCGGTCATGTTCGGGCGCAGCCGCGCGTAGCGCGTCGACATCAGACCGCCGGCGTCGTCCTCGGCGTACGCGAGCAGCGCGTTGACTTCCTTGCGCGTGGGATCGTCGAGCAGCGCGAGCAGCTTCGCGCGCTCGTGCTCGGGTGCGGCCTGGATCACGTCGGCGACGTCGTCGGGCTCGAGCAGGCGCATCCACTGCCGGCGCTGGCCGGGCCGGAAGTGGACGAGCAGCTGCGCGTGATCGAGCGCGCCGAGCGCGATGAAGAACTCCTCGGCGTCTTCGCGCGGCAGCACGCGCAGGCCGTCGCCGCGCTCGTCGAGATCGAGCAGCGGCCACGCGTCGCGTAGCTCGTCGATCGACAGCACGTCGTCGTCTTCGCGCCTGGCCTCGTCGGCGTGGATGACCGGGATCGCGCCGCTCGGCCGGACGTCGGGCAGCTCGATGATGTCCGAGTCATCGCCGCGGCTCTCGGCGACGGCCTTGATGTCCTCGATGACCTCGGCGGCCTGGTCGGGCGGCAGCGCGACCTCGCCGGTCTGCTCCCCGCCGGGCGACGGGATGATGGTCTCCGGCACGCCATCGGCCTTGGTCGGCGCCGGGCGATCGCCATTCGGCTCGGAGGACATCCACGCAAACCCTGCCCAATCGGATCGCCGGTGTCTAGATCATCCTTGCACGATCGCGTCGACGATCGCGGGGAGCGCGATCGCGGCGGGCGCGCGCATCACGTGCGCCGCCAGCTCGCCGAACGGATTGTCCTCGATGTTGACGTCGACGATGACCGCGCCGGCGCGCGCGGCGAGCGTGACGACTTGCCACGGCAGGTTCGTCTGGGCCGACGTGCCCGCGACCACGAGCAGCGCCGCGCCCGAGGCGAGCCGGCGCGCGGTGTCGAGGAAGTAGCGCGGCTCGTCGTAGCTCTCGTCGAACCACAGGACGTGGGGCCGAGCCGGCCCGCCACAGCGCGGGCAGACGAGGCGGGCGCGCACGGTGGCCGGCACCGGCTCGCCCTTCGCCAGTGCGGGGGTGTCGAGCGGGATCGGCCAGGTCTCGGGCGGCACGCACTCGGCCGCGCACCGCATGCGGTCGATGTCGCCGTGGATCGCGAACACGCGGCGGCTCCCGGCCCGCTGGTGCAGGCCGTCGACGTTCTGGGTGATCAGCGCGAAGCGGGCGGCGAGGGCGGCCTCGAGTTGCACGAGCGCGGCGTGGCCGGCATTCGGCTGGGCGCTGCGGCACACGCCGCGGCGGTACAGGTACCAGGCCCACACCTCCCACGGCATCGCGGTGAACGCCTGGTGGGTCGCGAGCTCCTGTGGGTGATACTCGCGCGAGCGCACCGTCCAGTAGCCTTCGCGGCCGCGAAACGTCGGGATTCCGCTCTCGGCGGACACGCCGGCACCGGTCAGGACGACGACATCGCCGCGCCGTGCAGCGACGCGGCACGCGGCGGTCGCGGCGTCCATCGGCTATCATTGTCGCATGGCCCGCATCGCCTGGTTCGTGCTCGCGTGCGCGGTTGCCGCGTGCTCGAAGGGTGGCGACGACTCGGGCAAGCAGTGGCAGTCGTCGCCGCCGCCGCCGAAGATCGAGGTGCCGGCCGACGTGCAGATCGCGGTCGACGTGAACGGCCAGGGCCGCCCGCCGATCACGACCGCCACGCTCGACTCCGCCAAGCCCGACTTCGAGGATATCGAGCACCGCGTGTGGCTGATCGCGACGCTCGTGCCCGAGGCCGCGCGCTCGAGCTCCGCGATCGCCGCGACGTCGCCGACCGGCATGAGCATGACGCTCGGCCGTCCCGCGCCCGACGGCTACGAGCCGGCGCTGTTCCTGTCGCGGCGCGGCGAGCTCAAGGTCGCGGCGATCGATCCGAAGGATCCGTTTCCGAAGTGGCACGGCCAGGGCGGGCGGTTGCGCCGGCCGGGCGACGCGCTGCCGCACGTCAGCCCGGTCGCGAAGCTGTCGATCACGACGTCGCCCACGCCGTGACCGGCGCGACCAGCACGCGCGCCTCGGTCGGAACCGGCGCGCCGAAGCCGAGCACCGCGCAGCCGAGCGCGTGTGCGACGTGGCCGAACGTGTAGCGCGCGTTGATCTCGCACATCGCGTGGAGCGCGCGCCGGCCGGCCGGGTCGCGGTAGACGAAGCCGTCGATCCCGAACGGCCCGGCATAGCCGGCGCGGGCGAGCGCGGCGCCCGCGCCGGCGAACACGCGCTCGAGCTCGGCGCGCTCGTGCGGCTCGAGCTCGGGCGCGCGGCGCTCGATGCCGCGAAAGCCGCCGCGCGCATTGACGACCAGCACGTGCGGAGGGTGCGCGATGATCGCGCCGGTCGCGTCGACCGTGCCGCACGCGCCGAAGTCGGTGATGCGCTCGAAAGGTCCGGCTTCGTCGGGCCGCGCCACACCGCCGTCAGGCGGTGCGGAGAGTCGATCGAGCCACGGCTCGACCACGGCGCCGCCGGCGCGCGCGACGAGGCTCGCGACCCGCGCGCGCAGCGGACCCGATGGCGCGCCTGCGCCGAGCAAGCGGTCGCGACCGGCCGCGCTCCACGCCGCCTTGCACACCCAGCGCGCGGGCCACTCGACGCCGTCGAGCGAGTCGATCGCGCGTGCGCCGGCCAGCGCGCAGCCGAGCTCGCGCGCGACCGCGAGCGCGAACCGGCGATCGTTGACGACCTTCGCGCCGGGATCGGCCCACGCGAGGTCCCAGCGCGCCGGCCGCTCGGTCACGATCGAGACGTCCTCGCCCGCCGGCGCGAGCGCGCGCAGGAGCGGCGACAGCTCCGCGAGCCGGCGCGCGACGTGCGCGGGAACTCCGAGCCCACTCCACCGCGCCTCCTGATCGAGGTTCGCGAAGATGATCATCGCGGCGCGCCGCTCGGGCGTTTGGGCTCGATCGCGGCGAGGCGCGCGATGAATGCCTCGTCGAAGCCAGCGCGCCGGCGCGCGTCGCGATCGAGGCGAGCGCCGCGCGCGCGGGCCGGGCCGAGCGGGAACCGCACGTGGCTGGTGTACGCCTCCCACGCGTCGGCTTCGGGCGCGAGCCGGCGCAGCCATTGCCAGCCGAAGCGCACGTGGCGGATCTCGTCGGCGTGCACGCGGTCGAGCGCGGCCGCGGTCGCGACATCGCCGCACGCACGCGCGGCCGCCGCGTAGTCGCCGGCGAAGTCGAGGTTCGCGGCCTCGAACGTCAGGCCCATCGCGCACGCGAACTCCAGAGGCCCGGTCAGGTGGTCGAGCTTCGCCCAGAAGTGGCCGGTCACCGGATGGTCGCCGAAGCGCGTGCCGTGCGCGGCGAGCCGGGCCTCGTACAGCGCGAAGTGGCGCTGCTCGTCGGCGGCGATCGCGGCGAGGCCGCGCCGGAACGCGCGTGGCGCGTCGGGAAACGCGAGCAGCGCCCACGCGAACAGCTCGATCGCCTGCAGCTCGTGGTTCGCGAGCGCGTGCAGGATGCGCGCGCGCTGCGCCGGGTCGCTCATGCCCGCGATCGGCGGCACGCGCGCCTGCTTGCCCGGCACGATCGCGAGCTCGCGCGGCCGCCCCGGCGCGGCGAGACGCACGGCCGGCTCGCCGTCGCCGCAAGGTCCGGCTTTGCCGGACCGCGCAGCACCGCCGTCAGGCGGTGCGGAGTATCGATCGAGCCCGAGCGGCTGCGGCGGCGGTGCGAGCTTGTCGCAGAGCCGGTCGCTCTCGACGACCCGGCGCGCCCACGTGCTCGCGTTCACTTCTTGTTCGGGCGGCGACGGCTCACGACCATCACCGCGACGCCGAGGCCGAGCAGGATCGGCCCGGTCGGTGCCCCGCTGCCGCTCGCGTCGCAGCCGGTGCTCGAATCGCCGCCGTTGTCGGCGCCGGGGAAGCACACGCCGCTGTTGCTGCCCGCACCGTCGCTGACGCAGCCGAAGCCGGACGGGCACGAGC
>DATJXL010000340.1:0-33566 GCA_035500135.1 Kofleriaceae bacterium | reverse complement strand
CCACGACGGTTTCCGCGGTCGTGCGCGCCCGCGACAGCGGCGATGACACCGCGACCGAGATCGGAACCTGCGCGAGCCGGTCGCGCAGCGCACACACTTGTTCCACGCCTGTTTCCGACAGCGGCGTATCGGTCCGACCTTGATAGCGACCCTCGCGATTCCACGCCGTCTCGCCGTGGCGGACCAGCAAGATATGCATGCGGCCACTTTATCCCTGTGGTACGCCCGCGCGCATGACCCATCGCAGTCGGATCCTGGGAATCGGCATGGCCGTGCCGTCGCGCGTCGTGACCAACCACGACCTCGCGAAGATGTTCGAGACCACGCACGAATGGATCGTCGAGCGCACGGGCATCGAGGAGCGGCGCTGGGTCGAGCCCGGCGAGGGCGGAGCGGAGCTCGGCGCACGCGCCGCGAAGGAGGCGCTGCAGCGTGCGGGCCTCGCCGCCACCGACCTCGATCTCATCATCTACGCGACGCTGTCGCCGGACTTCAACTTCCCCGGCACCGGCGTGTTCGTGCAGCGCCTGCTCGGGATCTCGGACAAGTCGATCCCCTGCCTCGACATCCGCCAGCAGTGCACCGGCTTCATCTACGGGCTCTCGGTCGCCGACGCCTACATCCGCACGGGCCAGTTCAAGCACGTGCTGCTGATCGGCTCCGAAGTGCACTCGACCGGGCTCGACATCTCGACCGCGGGCCGCGACGTCACCGTGCTGTTCGGCGATGGCGCCGGCGCGGTCGTGCTCGGTCGCGCGACGGACGACGCGCACGTGCTGCTATCGACCCACATCCACGCCGACGGCAGCGAGGCCGAGATCCTGTGGACCGAGTATCCGGCCAGCACACGTCATCCGCGCATCAGCGCGGAGGCGATGGCCGAGCGCAAGCACTACGCGGTGATGAAGGGCAAGAACGTGTTCAAGCACGCGGTGACGCGCATGCCGCAGGCGATCATGGAGGGCATGATGGCCAACGGCATCAAGTCGATCGCCGACATCGACATGATGATCCCTCATCAGGCCAACCTGCGAATCAACCAGATGGTCGCGCAGATGATCGGCATGCCTGCCGAGAAGACGCACAACAACATCCAGAAGTACGGCAACACGACGGCCGCCTCGATCCCGATCTGCATGCACGAGGCGATCGAGCTCGGCAAGATCAAGCCCGGCAACCTGGTCTGCCTCGTCGCGTTCGGCGCGGGCCTGACCTGGGGCAGCGCCTTCCTGCGCTACTGAAAGCACGCTGAGAGACGCGGGCGCTTCGTTGTCCGCCTCGCGCGCGCGTCTTCAGCGCGCTTTCACGCAGCCGCTTGCGCGAAGATGGTGTCGATCTCCGACGCGATCTTTCCGTCGTCGACGCCCTTCGCGAGCGCGAGCTCTTTGATCAAGAGGCCGCGCGCGGTCTCGAGCATCTTGCGCTCGCCGAACGAGAGCTCCTTGGTCTTGCGCAGCACGCACAGGTCCCGCAGCACCTCGGCGATCTCGAACACCGAGCCCGTCTTGATCTTCTCCATGTACTCGCGGTAGCGCCGGTTCCAGGTCTGGGTGTCGCGCGGGACGTCGCGCGACTTCAGGATCGAGAACACTTCTTTCACCTGCTTGGAGGTGATGAGATCGCGCAGCCCCACCGAGCCGGCGTTGGCCTTGGGCACCATGATCTTGAGGCCGGTGTCGATGATCTTGAGGATGTAGACCGGGGTCTTGTTGCCGCCGATGTCGCGCTGCTCGAGCGCCACCACCTCTGCCACCCCATGCACTGGATACACGGCCTTATCCCCGACGGAGAATTGCTGCTTCAAGTGGACCTCTGCCACGAAAAGGGTAACAGCACGATGCCATGGTGTCAAATCGCAACCAGGCTCAAATGAGCGAGATTCTTACAGAAACAGAGAATCCCGGTCACTTCCGGGTGGCATATTCCACGATCGTCGCGACCGCAAACCCCGTCCCACCTTTCGGCTGACTCGGACGCGAAGCCGAGGTCGAAGCCGGACCCGCCAGATCGACATGGACCCACGGCGTGTCCTTGGCAAACGTCTTCAAGAACAAGCCCGCCGTGATCGCGCCGCCGTAGCGATCGCCGGTGTTGCGCATGTCCGCGACCGAGCTCTTGAGCTGATCGCGCAGCCGCGACGTCAGCGGCAGGCGCCACATGTCCTCGCCCGTGCGATCGGCCACCGTCAACCAGTTGCGCACGAGGCCTTCGTTGTCGGACATCACGCCCGCGGTGTACGGACCGAGCGCGATCATGCAAGCGCCGGTCAAGGTCGCGAAGTCGAACATCTCGTCCGGGGCGATCTTCGTGCGCGCGTACGTGATCGCGTCGCCGAGGGTCAGGCGGCCTTCGGCATCGGTGTTGTTGATCTCGACGGTCGTGCCATCCATCGACTTCAAGACATCGCCGAGCTTGTAAGCGTGGCCGGATACGAGATTCTCGCAGCACGCGGCGACGGCGTGGATCTCGTGCTCCGAGCCCAGCGATGCGATCGCGTCCATCGCCGAGATCACCGCAGCCGCGCCGGACATGTCGATCTTCATGTCCTCCATCGCGTTCGACGGCTTCAGCGAATAGCCGCCGCTATCGAACGTGATGCCCTTGCCGATGAAGCACAGCTTCTTCTTGGCCTTCTTCGCGGGCTTGTAGGTCATGTGGATGAACTTGGCTTCCTGGTCGGAGCCCTGTCCGACGGCGAGGAACATGCCCATCCCGAGCTCGGCGCACTTCTTCGCGTCGAGGACGGTGACCGACAGCGAGCCCTTGTGCTTCTTCGCGATCGCCTGCGCGTCGCTCGCGAGCGCGGTCGGCGTCATCGCGGCGGCCGGCTCGTTGATCAGATCGCGCGCGTGGTTGACCGCGCCCGCGACGATCGTGCCGCGCTGGACCGCGGCCTGAAACGCGCGTGCTTGCGCCGCGCTCGGCTTCTTGCCTTTCGGATCGAGCAGGACGCCGAACGACTTCAGACTCGTCGGCTTCTTCGCATCCTCTCCGGTAAGGTAACGCGCGAACCGATACGTGCCGAGGAACAAGCCCTCGACCGCCATCTGCGCGAGCGACGCCTCGCGCCCGGCGCCGAGCGACGGCAACACGAAGCACACGCTCGCCGCGCCGACCTTGTTCGCGACCTGCGCGATCTGCGCCGTCACGTCCCGGATGTGCGCGTTCGTGAAGTCGTTTCGCGGACCGCCGCCCACGACCAGCACCCGCTTTGCGGGCAGCTTGCCGTGCGTGTAGAGCGACAGCTGCTGTCCCGGTTTGCCATCGAAGCTCTCCGACTTCGCGACCTCCGCGAGGACTCCGCCGAGCGCGTGATCGATCGATTTGAAAACGGGATCCTTGGTCGGGTCACCGAGTGCGGTGAATGCCAGTAGATCGACACGCGCGGATAGCGCGGGCTCGTGAGACGCGGAGATCGTGACGTCGGTTTTGTTATCCATAAGAGCCTGGAATTCCAGAGGAAGCGGCGCGAGTTATACGAGACACACCGATGGAAGTAAAGGAATGAGATCGCCTACATTGACAGGTGAAGACGCGGATTCGTAGAGTCTTGGAACGAACTGCGTCCTGGGGGATTTTGAATGCGAAGCAAGGTGATGACTGCGCGGCCTGCGGCGCGTAAGGGAAGTGGCTCGCGTACCAAGAAGACCGTTGCGGTTCCGTCGACCCGGAAATCGCAGCCGATCATCCAGATGGTGGAGCGCAGGTCCTCGCGCAACATCCTGGACCTGCCGAAGAAGGCCGGCGAGCTGCCGATCCCGACCGCGACGTTCATCTTCTAAGTCAGCGGTCATTCAAGAGCTTCTGCAGCGCCCGGGCATCTTGCCAGCGGTTCGGCGTTGCCAATGCGATCGCGAGACGGCGATCGCCATAGTGCTCGATCACGTCCGCGAGGTCGTCTAGCCGCGCGGGGCCCAGCGCCCCGGCGCGCTCGACGCGGATGTAGAGCGAAGCGGCTTCGAGATCGAACGTCGCCTCGATCGGATCGCCGGGGGCGCGCGACAGCGGATCGATCGCACACGTCACGCCGAGCTCGGTCGCGAGCTTCACGGCGGCGCGCAGCTCCCACAACCCGCCGGGCACCCACACGCGCTCGACCACGCCGGCCGGAGCGACCTCGGAGAAGAACTGCTGGAGCCGCTCGCGGTTGGCCGCGGAAGGCGAGAACGACTCGGGCGAGCGAAACACGATGCAACGAGCATGGAGCGCGGCCGCGGCCTCGTTCACCGCCGCGAAGGCTTCGCGGGCGAGCGTGCTGTCGCGAAACTCGCCGGTCGACGCGTCGTGCTTCCACAGCTTGTTTCCCTTCGGCGGCCTGCGGTGTGTGAGCGGAAACGGCGCGACCAGACCGAGCGCGTCCGCCGGCGCGACCGCGGCCCAGCTCGCGAGCGCCGACGGCTTCAGCGGCCCGGCGAACAGCGCCGACAGCTCGAGATAACGCAGCTCGCGGAAATACTTCTCGCGATCGACGCGGGTCGGCAGATCGACCGTGCCGACGTGCACGGTTGCGTCCGTCAGGGGGCCCTCGTATGGTGCCGGCGGAGGAGCTGCATGAAGTTCTTCATCGATACCGCTGACGTCAAAGAGATCCGCGAAGCCGCCGCGATGGGGTTGGTCGACGGCGTTACCACGAATCCGTCGCTCGTGGCCAAGACCGGCCGGAAGTTCCGCGATGTCCTGATCGAGATCTGCGACATCGTGAAGGGCCCGGTGTCGGCCGAGGTGACCGCCACGCAGTACGACGGCATCATGCGCGAGGCCCGCGAGCTGGCGGGGCTGCGCAACAACATCGTCGTCAAGATCCCGCTGATTCCCGAAGGCCTGAAGGCCGTGCGCACGTGCGCCGATGAAGGCATTCGCACCAACGTCACGCTGTGCTTCTCGGCCACGCAGGCGCTGCTCGCCGCCAAGGCCGGCGCGTCGTACATCTCGCCGTTCGTGGGCCGACTCGACGACGTGTCGACCGACGGCATGCAGCTGATCGGCGAGATCCTCGAGATCTACGACAACTACGACTTCGCGACCGAGGTGCTGGTCGCATCGGTGCGTCACCCGATGCACGTCCACCAGGCCGCGCGCATGGGCGCGCACGTCGCGACGTGTCCGTTCTCGGTGCTCCTACAGCTCAGCAAGCACCCGCTGACCGACCTCGGTCTCGCGAAGTTCTTGTCGGACTGGGAGAAAGTTCCGAAGTGAAGGTGGTCGCGGCACTGCTCGTCGCGGCTGGCTGCGCGAGCACGGGGCCGCGGCTCGATTCGGTCGCGCCGGACCTCGCGGCACCAGGCGACCTCGTGCAGCTGACCGGCTCGGGCTTTTGCGGCACGAGCGGCGACTGCGCGACCGTGGCCGCGCAGGTCGAGCTCGGCACCAATCCGCCATACTACCAGGCCGCGGTGATGAGCTGGGACCAGACCGGAGGGCAGATCATCGTGCCCGACATGCCGACCGGCGAGACAGACCTCGTGATCGACGTCGACGATCAGTCGTCGAACGCGCTGTCGTTCATCGTGGCAGGTGGCGATTGAGGCGAGCATTTTCGGTCGCGGTGTACGCCCGGCGCGGCGATCGCGTGCTCGTGATCGAGCACCGCCGGCTGCGCACGTGGCTTCCGATCGGCGGCGAGATCGAAGCCGGCGAGACCCCGAGCGAGGCCGCGGTGCGCGAGCTGCGCGAGGAGACCGGGCTCGCAGGCGTGTTTCATCCGCTGGCCGGCGCGCTCGACGGCGTGCCGCGCGGCCTGATCGGCTACGAGGAGCATGAAGCGGGCAGCAAGGGCCTGCACATGAACTTCGTGTTCGTGTGCGAGGTCGCGACCGAGGCAATCACGCCGAACGACGAGCTCGTGTCGTGGCGCTGGGTCGCTCGCGCGGAGCTCGAGCGGCTCGAGTCGCCGCTCAACGTGCGGCAGTTCGGCTACCTGGCGCTAGACGCGCGCTTCGTGTCGTGAGGATCCGCCAGCACGTCAACCCGCTCGGGCTGCACTTCGAGACGTTCCGCGGCGAGCGGCCGCCGCTTACGCCCGCGCGCGAGATCGAGGTCGAGATCGGCTGTGCCGAGGCGCAGTTCCTGTTCGAGCGCGCGGCGCAGGAGCCCGGCCGGCTGTACGTCGGCCTCGAGATCCGTCAGGAGCTGGTCGCGTTCGTCAACCGCAAGGCGCGCCAGGACGCGCTGCCGGTGCACGCGGTGTTCTGCCAGGCGCAGCTGCACCTGACCGAGATCTTCCCGCCGGCGAGCGTCGCGCGCGTGTACGTGAACTTTCCGGATCCGTGGTTCAAGCGCCGCCACCAGAACCGCCGCATGCTCGACGGCGTGCTCGCCGACGCGATCGCGCGCGTCGCGAAGCCGGGCGCCGACGTGTTCGTGCAGACCGACGTGTGGGAGATCGCGCTCGACGCGATGAGCGTGCTCGAGCGCGACGGGCGATTCGCGAACGCGGCCGGCGAGTGGACGTTCTGGCGGGGCGGCAATCCCTACGGTGTGCGGTCGTGGCGCGAGCAGCACGCCGAGGAGCACGCGCTGCCGATCTGGCGGCTCATGTACCGTCGAGCACCTGCGCCTGCGTGATGCGATCGAGCCGGAACTGGCGGTCCTGCCCGTTTTCGAGGTCGACGCAGTTGAGCAACGTGACCTGACGATCGAACACGAGGTTGCGGATGCGCACGTGCCGCGGACTCGTCTGCCACGCGCTCTTCGCGTACACGATGCGCAGCGATCGGCCCTCGAACCACGCGGTCTCGATCGCGTCGCGCACGGCGGGCGGCGCGGGCAGCGCCGGCACGCCGACGACTTGCAGCTCGCCGACCAGCCCGAGCAGCTCGCGCTGCGCCGATGTCGATAGCGCGGCGCGCACCTTGTCGGCCGCGCGCGCGATCGCGCCGTGGAACGGCATCAGCCGCTGCTCGACCGCCATGCGCGCGAGCGCGACCAGCAGCGCGGCCTCGCGCGCCGTGAAGTTGACCGGAGGCAGCTGGTAGTTCTTGTCGAGCGCGTAGCCGCCGCCGCGACCGCGATCGGCCCGGATCGGCATCCCGGCGTCTTGCAGGGCCTCGAGGTCGCGATAGATCGTGCGCAGCGTGACGCCGAACCGGTTCGCCAGCTCGGCCGCGGTCACTCCCGTGCGCCGCGCCCGCAGGGCCTCCGCGATCGCGAACAACCGCGATTTTTTCCGCATCGCGACGAAACCTGACAAAAGGCTGTCACTTCGAGGCGGCAAAGTCCAGGACGAACAGCAAGGAGACTTTCAATGCCCATCGACATGACTCGCAAGCTTCCCCGGCCGAACGGCCATCACTCCCTGACGCCCGGCTTCTCGGTGCCGCATGCCGGCAAGGTGATCGAATTCCTGGAGCGCGCGTTCGACGCCAAGGTGATCGAGCGCTATCCCGGCCCGGGCGGCTCGGTCGCGCACGCCGAGCTCTTGATCGGTGACTCGGTCGTGATGCTCGGCGATGCCGGCGAGCACATGCCGGCGATGCCGGCGAGCCTGTCGTATTACGTCGACAATGGCGAGGCCGTCGACCGCGTCTACCAGCGCGCGATCTCGGCCGGTGCGAAGTCGCTGATGGAGCCGAAGAATCAGTTCTACGGCTATCGCAGCGCGACCGTGCAGGACGTCGGCGGCAACAAGTGGACGATCTGCGCCATCGTCGAGCAGGTGACGCCCGAGGAGCTCGAGCGCCGCATGAAGGACTTCAAGCCGTGAAGCTCTACTACTCCAACATGTCGTCGAGCTCGCGGCGCGTCAGCCTCGTCGTCGCGCACCTCGGGATCGAGCTCGAGCATGTCCACATCGATCTGATGACGGATCGCGCGCGCATCACCGCGCTCAACCCCAACAGCAAGATCCCCGTGCTCGAGGACGGCGACTTCATCCTGTGGGAGTCGAACGCGATCGCGGAGTACCTGTGCGAGCGCGTGCCCGGCCAGACGCTGGTCCCGGCCGAGCCTCGCGCTCGAGCCGACGTGCAGCGCTGGCTGTTCTGGCAGTCCGCGCACCTCGCGGTCGCGCTCGGCGGGCTCGCGTACGAGAAGATGTGGAAGAAGATCGTGAGCGGCGGCGACCCGGATCCCGCGCGCGTTGCCGAGCACGAGCGCAACCTGGGCTCGCTGTCGAAGGTCCTCGAGGCTCACCTCGCGGGACGCGAGTGGATGGTCGGCAGATCGCTGACGCTCGCGGACTTCTCGATCGCGACCGCGTTCATGTACGCGGGCAAGCTCGAGCTGTCACTGGCGGCGTACCCGAGCTTGCGGGCACACCTCGAGCGCGTGCACGCGTTGCCGGCCTGGAAGCAGACCGAGCCGCGCTGGTGAATCTCGGGTAGATTGGCGTCGTGGCGAGCTATCGCAAGAAGGCGAAGACGGACGCACCGGCTGCGCCGGCGCCGAAGATCTCGAGCTCGCCGTTCCAGCTCAAGGCTCCGTACGAGCCGGCGGGTGACCAGCCCAAGGCGATCCGCGAGCTGATCGAGGGACTGCGTCGCGGCGACGAGGCGCAGGTCCTGCTCGGCATCACCGGCAGCGGCAAGACGTTCACGGTCGCCAACGTGATCGCCGAGCTCGGGCGGCCGACGCTCATCATCGCGCACAACAAGATCCTGGCAGCGCAGCTGTACGGCGAGTTCAAGGAGCTGTTTCCCGACAACGCCGTCCACTACTTCGTCAGCTACTACGACTACTACCAGCCCGAGGCCTACGTCCCGACGACCGACACGTTCATCGAGAAGGACTCGATCGTCAACGAAGAGATCGATCGCATGCGCCACGCCGCGACGTTCGCGCTGCTGTCGCGCCGCGATGTCATCATCGTCGCGTCGGTCTCGTGCATCTACGGCATCGGCGAGCGCGAGACCTACGAGTCGATGACGTGCGAGATCGACGTCGGCACCGCGGTCGATCGCGACAGCGTGCTGCGCCGGCTCGTCGAGCTGCAGTACGAGCGCAACGACATCGACTTCCACCGCGGTACGTTCCGCGTGCGCGGCGACACCGTCGAGGTCTTCCCCGCCTACGAAGCCGAGACCGCGGTGCGCATCGAGTGGTGGGGCGATCAGATCGAGAGCATCTCGGAGATCGATCCGATGCGCGCCAAGCAGAAGCGCAAGCTCGAGCGCACCGTGATCTTCCCGGCCTCGCACTACGCGACGCCGCAAGACACGATGCGGCGCGCGATCGAATCGATCCGCGCCGAGCTCAAGCAGCGGCTGCAGGAGCTATCGGATCAAGGCAGGCTCCTCGAGCGCCAGCGCCTCGAGCAGCGCACGATGTACGACCTCGAGTCGATCGAGCAGATGGGGTTCTGCTCGGGCATCGAGAACTACTCGCGGCACCTGACCGGCCGCGCGCCGGGCCAGCCGCCGCCGACGCTGATGGACTACTTCGGCGACGACTACCTGCTCGTGATCGACGAGTCGCACCAGACCGTTCCGCAGATCGGCGCGATGTACAACGGCGATCGTTCGCGCAAGGAGACCCTGGTCGAGTTCGGCTTCCGGCTGCCGAGCGCGCTCGACAACCGGCCGCTGCGCTTCGACGAGTGGCGGCAGCGCGCGAAGCAGACCGTGTATGTCTCGGCCACGCCCGCCGACTGGGAGCTCCACGAGGCCAAGGGCGTCGTGGTCGAGCAGATCATCCGGCCGACCGGCCTGCTCGATCCCGAGACCGAGGTGCGGCCGGTCGCCCACCAGGTCGACGATCTACTCGCCGAGATCCGCGAGCGCACCGCGAAGAACGAGAAGGTGCTCGTCACGACGCTGACGAAGCGCATGTCCGAGGATTTGACCGAGTACTACCGCGAGATCGGCGTGCGCGTGCGCTACCTCCACAGCGACGTCGACACGCTCGAGCGCATCCAGATCATCCGCGACCTGCGCCGCGGCGAGTTCGACGTGCTCGTCGGCATTAACCTGCTCCGCGAAGGCCTCGACATCCCGGAGGTGTCGCTCGTCGGCATCCTCGACGCCGACAAAGAGGGCTTCTTGCGCAGCGGGCGATCGCTGATCCAGACGATCGGGCGCGCCGCGCGCAACGTCCACGGCAAGGTCATCCTGTACGCCGACAAGGAGACCGACTCGATTCGCGAGGCCGTCGGCGAGACCCGGCGGCGGCGCGAGGTACAGCAGAAGTTCAACGCCGAGCACGGCATCACGCCGCGTTCGGCGAGCCGCACGATCCTCGACATCCAGCCGGCCGAGCCGATGCCTAAGAAGGGCCAGCGCGGCGCGCCGCAGCTCGCCGGGATCGAGCTCGCGAAGATCGACAGCCTCGATACGCTGCGCGACGCGATCGAGAAGCTGCGCAGCGAGATGCGCCAGGCCGCGGCCGACCTCGAGTTCGAGCGCGCGGCACAGCTGCGCGACAAGGCGCGCGAGCTCGAGCAGCTCGAGCTGGCGATGAGATGACGTGACAGGCTTCAGGCCGAGCGGCTTCTATGCGGTGATCGATCGCGACGACGAGTCGTTGGCGCGTACGCTCGTCGGAGCGGGCGGCGCGCGGGTGTTGCAGGTGCGGATCAAGCCGGGCGATGCGCGCACGATCGTCGACGTTGCCCGGATGGCGCGGAGAGTGTGCGACGAAGTCGGTGCGCGGCTCGTCGTCAACGATCGCGTCGACATCGCGCTCGCGGCCGGGGCCGACGGCGTGCACCTCGGTCAGACGGACCTGCCGATCGAGGCCGCGCGCCGGATCTCCGGTGCGCTCGCGATCGGGGTGTCGACGCACGATGCGGCGCAGGTCCGGGCGGTGCGCGAGGTGCGGCCGGATTACATCGCCTACGGCCCGGTGTTCGCGACCCGCACGAAGCAGAACCCGGATCCCGTGCAGGGCCTCGCCGCGCTCCGCGCCGCGGTCGAGCTCGCCGGCGACATCCCGGTCGTCGCGATCGGCGGCATCACACCCGCGCAGGCGGCGGCGGTGTACGCGACCGGCGCCGCGGCGATCTGCGCCATCGCGGCGGTGAACGCGGCGCCCGACATTGCCGCGGCAGCACGAGCGCTTGCGCGCGGATAGCGCGCGAGTAAATATCGCGGCCGTCTAGCCGTCAAAGGAAGCACCATGGTCAAGCTCGGACTCCTCGCCTCGATTGCCACGATCGTCGGCGCGCTCGCGTTCGCCACGATCTCGCAGGCGGACAACCCCACGCCGTGCAAGCACACCGACTTCCACACGCAGATCGCGAAGGATGCGTGCGCGAAGGGCGGTCAGCCGGCCGCGAAGAAGGCGATGCAGGACTGGGTCAAGACCGTCAAGATCGACGGCGTGACGCCGACGTGCAGCCCGAAGTTCTGCCACAAGAACCTCGCGCCCAACTACGACCTCAACGACGACGCCTTCGACAAGTTCAAGAAGGCCGGCGGCAAGATGATCAAGTAGCGCGGCTCGTCACGAGCTGCACTTGGCCTTGTTCTTCAGATCCTTCTTGATCTGCGCGTCGAGCTCGGCGGACTGCTTGAGCACGTTCGACTTCGGATACTTCGACTTGATGAAGCTCAGGTAGCTGCGTGCCTCGTTGCAGTTCTTGAGCGCCTGGGCGGCGAGCGCGGCCATGTACAGGCCGTCGTCGGCGACCGAGCTCTGCGGGTACTTCTCGAGCAGCTTGTGGTAGGCGTCGATCGCCTTGTCCCAGTCCTGCTGCTTCGAATAGGCCTGGCCGATGAAGTACTGCGCGTCGGGAGCCTTCTCGTGCGTCGGATACGTCTGCACGAGCCGGCGGTAGATGTCGACCGCGTCGTTGTAGCGCGCGGCCTCGAACGCCTCGCTGCCGAGCCGCCACAGGTCGTCGGGCGAGCTGTTCGCGCTCGGCTTGCCGCTCTCGATCTGGCCGACCCGCTGCTCGAGCGAGTCCATGCGTGCGTCGTTGTCCTTGCGGTACTTGTCGAACGCGGTCTTCATCTCGTTGATCGAGTTGTTGACCGACACGACGAGCCCCTTCGCGGTCGCGACGTCGACGCGCAGCGCTTCGACGTCGGCGCCGATGTCGGCGTTGTTGCGCGTGAGCAGCTTCGTCGCCTTGTCGAGCGTCGCGTCGAGCTGCTTGATCTTGGAGTCGAGATCTTGCTGCTTCGCCGCGATCTGCCCCTGCAGCGTCGTCACGTCCTTGCGCAGCGACTCGCCTTCGCTCTTCGTGGTCACCCAGAAGCAGCCGGACACGACCGCCAGCAGCGCGAGACTCAGCCCTCTCAGTGCCATTGGAACTCCACGCGGCGATCCTTGTCGTCGCCGAGTCCGGTCGGTTCGGTCTCGCCCTTGGGCACGACCTGCATGCGCGCGGGATCGGTGCCGAGCCGCGCCAGGTAGTCGGCGACCGCCTGCGCGCGACGCTCCGACAGCGCGATGTTGTACTCCTCGGTGCCCGACGAATCGGTGTGACCGATCAGGAACACGTTCTTGCCCTTGTTCTTGCCGATGCACTGCCCGTTCTGGTCGAGGCGGTCGCGCTCGCTCGTCTCGATCGCCGACTGGTCGAACGCGAAGTACACGGTCTGCAGCGGGCACGACGCGTCACCGCCGGTGCCGCCGGTTCGCCCGCCCTTCAAGCAGTACCCGTTGACGCAATCCTCGTCGTCGGCGCACTCGTCGTCCTTGCTGCACTTCTTGGCCTTGCTGCACTTGCCATTGTCGCAGCGGCCGCCCGGACCGCAGTCGGGATCGACCGAGCACGCCTTGCACGACCCAGCCTGGCAGACCAGGCCCGGGTCGCAGTCCTTGTCGTGCTCGCACTCGGGCTTGGCCTGGCACGCGTGCGCGACGCAGCGCTTGCCGCTCGGGCACTGCGTGTTGTCGTTGCACTCGACGCACTGGTTGTCGCCGCACACGAGCGGCGCCTTGCAATCCTTGTCGGTCTTGCAGCCCGGACCTTTCGGCTTGTTTCCGCACGAGCTGATCGCGAAGGCGAAGACCAGCGCGGCAGCCGCGGCCAGCACGACCTTGGCCGCTGTGCGGCACGCGCTCGCGTAACGAGCGTTGCCCTCGCACGACTCGGGCAAAGTCGATCGGGCCGCTCGCTTGACCATAGACGTTGAAACCTAAATGGCCGTAGGACGTTAGTCAAATCTGCTACGGTCTTGTCGCGATGCCTCGTAGCACGATCCTGGTCATCGACGACGAGCCCAACATCTTGACGACCGTGCGGCGCTCGCTCGAGCTCGAAGGCTATGCGGTCGAGGTCGCGGGAGGGGGCGCGGCCGGGCTCGCCAAGCTCGTCGAGCACGACATCGATCTCGTCCTGCTCGACGTCATGATGCCGGGCGAGACCGGCCTCGAGGTACTCCCGAAGCTACGCGCCGCCAAGCCCGACACGATCGTCGTGATGATGTCGGGCAACGCGACCATCGAGACCGCGGTCGCCGCGACCAAGGCCGGCGCCCACGACTTCATCGAGAAGCCGCTATCGGGCGACAAGCTCTTGATCACGGTCCAGAACGCGCTCGGGTTCGCGCGGCTGCGCCACGAGAACCAGCGCCTGCGCGGGCGGGTCACGACCGACTTCGCGATGATCGGCAAGGGCGCCGCGATGCGCGCGATCTTCGACAAGGTCGCCAAGACCGCGCCGTCGTCGGGCCGCGTGCTGATCACCGGCGAGAACGGCACCGGCAAGGAGCTGGTCGCGCGCGCGATCCACGAACACTCCAAGCGCGCCGACGGCCCGTTCGTGAAGCTCAACTGCGCGGCGATCCCGAGCGAGCTGATCGAGAGCGAGCTGTTCGGCCACGAGAAGGGCGCGTTCACGGGCGCGACCCAGCAGCGCCGCGGCAAGTTCGAGCTCGCCGACGGCGGCACGCTGTTTCTCGACGAGGTCGGCGACATGAACCCGAGCGCGCAGGCCAAGGTCTTGCGCGTGCTGCAGGAGAACGAGCTCGAGCGGGTCGGCGGCGGCGAGACGATCAAGGTCGACGTGCGCGTCGTCGCGGCCACCAACAAGGACTTGCAAGCGGAGATCGCGGCCGGCCGGTTCCGCGAAGATCTATTCTACCGGCTCGCGGTCGTGCCGATCGAGCTGCCGCCGCTGCGCGCGCGCCGCGAGGACATCCCGTCGCTCGTCGAGCACTTCGTGGAGCAGGTCTGCGCCGACAACGAGCGCCGCGCCAAGAAGGTCGCGTCGGGCGCGATGACGATGCTGATGCAGCACGACTGGCCGGGCAACGTGCGCGAGCTCAAGAACGTGGTCGAGCGCCTCGCGATCCTCACCGGCGATGCCGAGGTGATCGGCGAGGCCGACGTCGCCGAGGCGCTGCCGCGCGTGAAGGCCGGCAAGACCGAGTTCGCACGCGGCACGCCGTTCAAGGATCTGGTCGCCGCCGCCGAGCGCGACATCATCATCGCCGCGCTCGACGCCAACGATCACCACGTGTCGAACACGGCGCGCGAGCTCCAGCTCGAGCGCAGCCATCTCTACAAGAAGATGCGCGCGCTCGGCATCGACCACCGCTCCGAAGAAGAGACCTAGTTCGTCGCGGAGTACACGGGGTAGAGCACCCGCGCGCGCACGGCCATGCCCTGGGTGTCGGGCGCGTCCTGGCTGGTGTCGGTCCACGCGACGACAAACGAGTCGGCGGCCATCGTCTGCAGCGCGATCACCGAGGGGCCGGTCTGGTCGCCGGTCGTCGTCGTCGGGATCATGAAGTTACTGCCCGACAGCGTGCCGTCGGGATGCACCATCTGACCGTAGACGTCGCAGGTGCCGGCGTCGCCCGCGGCGTCGCACACGTGCCACGCGACGAGGATCGCGCCGTCGCTGCGGGTCGCGACGCCGAACGACTGGTCGCCCGACGTGAAGTCCGACAGGCTCTGGTCGGTGATCAGCGTCGCGCCGCCCTGGATCGCGCCCGCCGAGTTGAGCTGGAACAGCTCGATCTTGCCGGGACCGGTCGAGTTCGGGTTGACCCAGCGCACGACGAGGGCGAAGCCGGTGCCCATCGGGGTCAGGCGCGCCATCGCCGCCGAGTACGCGGACGTCGGCGACAGCACCTTGATCTCTCCGCCGCTCGGGCCGGTGGAGGTGCCCGGCCGCACGTGGACCTCGCCGCCCGAGCCGTTGTCTTCGATCCACGAGTACATGATCGAGTTCGAGCTCGGGTTCGCCGCCACGTGCGAGTTCGAGGGGCCGTCGATCGTGCCGGCGGTGGTCGACGCGTTGATCGGCGCCGCTACCGTCGAGCAATCCGGCTTGACGATGACCGTGCGGATCGCGTCGGGCCCGTAGAGCTGCCAGGTCACGGCGAAGTTGCCGTTCGGGAGGGCCGTCGCGGTGACGACGTCCGCGGCATCGGTCGAGAGCGAGCTCTGCGGCGAAACCGCGGCTCCGGTGGCGTCGATCGAACGGCACGCGACGCCGGTCGCGTTCGTGGTGGGATCGGTGAAGTCCCAGAACACGAGCGTGGTCGTCCCGTTCGACGCGACCGCCGGATACGCGCCGGCCTCGGTCTGATCGGTCGACGCGACGAACTGCATCGTGCCGGCGCCGAGCACCGTGTTCTGTGCCTGGCCTTCGGCGTCGAACTTGCGACCGTAGAGATTGCATGCGGTGCCGTTGTTGCAGTTGTCGCGGAAGCCGGCGATCCACGAGCCGTCGCTGGCGCCCGCGAGCTGCAGGCCGGCGGCTTCGTAGTCGCCCTGCGCGAGGAACTGATCCATCGCGTACTCGGTGTTGACGACGAAATCGGTCGTATCGAGCATGACGGCCGCGGTCTTGGCGTTGACGGTCGTCGCGGCCGAGCCGCGCCCGACCGGCAGCATGTTCGCGTCGTCGGCCTCGACCGTGATGTCGACCTCGCCGCTGCGGCCGGGCGCGGACATGCTGAACGTCACCGGGAACGCGTGCGAGCCGAGCGTGCGCGTGTCGGTGCGCATCGAGCCCGCGTTCGCGAGCGTGATCTGCAACGACGTCGCGCTCTCCACCGCCGGCCGCGCGCTGACCGTGACGATGACGTACGAGTCGTCGCTGCACGCCGCGAGCGACCCGAGCACGAGCCAGAGCAAAGCTAATCTCATTACGTTACTTGCCGAAAACGATGTTTCCGAGATCGGTGCTGGGCGCGCCGCCGCGCGTGCCCTCGTAGATTCCGACCGAGGTGCCGACCGCGACCACCCCGACGGCGGTCCAGAACCACCACTGCTTGTAGAACGGCGTGGACGCGACGACGACGGGCTTGGCGGGTCCGTGCGGATTGCCGACCAGCTTCTCGCTGTCGCCGTGCTCTTTCTTGTCCTCGAGCTCGGCGATCAGCTTCTCGACCGCGTCCTTGTTCGGCGCGTCGGGCTCGAGCTTCAGGTACTTCTTGAAGCTGAAGATCGCCTGATCGTAATCGCCGAGGTTGCGGTAGCACTGGCCGATGTTGAACAGGAAGTCGGGGATCGCCTTCGCGTCGAACGCCTCCTGATACTCGTTGAGCGCCTCGTCGAACTTGCCGAGCGCGAACAGCTTCTCGCCGCTCTCGAAGTGGCGCTTCGCCGCCTTCATCGCAGGATCTTCGGCACGCGCGGCGCGCGGGGCGGCGGCGAGCACGAAGCCGAAACAGAGGAGCGCGAGCCAGCGGGTCATTGGGGAGTGCGGTGGAACGGATCGAGCGTGTCCGCGGGATCGATCTTGCCTGGCTTCGCGGGCTCGGTGCTAGGGGCTGGCGGCGTCGGCTCGGGCTTGGTCTCCGGCTTGGGCTCGGCCGGCTTGGTCGCGACGATGTGGGGCGTCTTGCCGTGCGGATGGACGGGCTTGCCGTGCGGAGCGGGCTCGGGCTCGCTGGTCGCCTCGGGCGGCGCCGGTGCGATCTGGTCGAGCGTGATGCTGTAATCGTGCTGCGCGGCCGCGAGCAAGACGTCGACGGTCTGATCGCGATAGCCGTCGGCGTGCACGACGAACTTGCGGCGATCCTGCGGCCCACCGTCGGCGACGTTGATGTCGAACGAGCACGGCGTGCGGCACAGCTCGGCCGAGTGGCCCTCCGCGTACACGCCGGCCTTCGGCAGCGAGTCGAAGCGAACCTCGATGATCTGCGCAGCGGGCTGCTCGATCGGGGCCGCGGTCGCGGCCGGCTGTTGCGCGGGCGCCGGCACCGCGGCCGGCGCCGGGCGGGCCGGCGGGCTCGAATCGCGGCCGGCGTACCACACGGCGCCCGCAACGCCGAAGCCGACCGCGGCGGCTCCGCCGAGCAGCCACATCCACCACGGCGTGCTCGGCGCCGGCGGCTCGGGCGGCGGAACTGGCGTGTAGTGGCTGTACGTCAGGTGCGGCGCCGACGGCGCGGTCGGCACGGTCGTGACCATCGCCGGCGCGGGCAGCGGCAGCATGTGCGGCGGCAGCGACGTCTGCGACGGCAGCGGCAGCGCGCGCGGCCCGGTGTACGAGCCCGGATTGGTCGGCGGATTCGTGTCCATGCCGCCGAGCATGTGCAACAGGCCGTCGCGCAGCTCGAGGATGTGGCCGAAGCGTTCGTTCGGATCCTTCGCGAGCGCGCGCAGGATGAGCGCCTCGAGCCGCGGATCGACGTTCGCGCCGCCCTGGGTCTGATGCGGCGGCACCGGCATCTCGGTCAGGTGCTTGCGCACGTACTCGCCGAACGAGCGGCCGCGGAACATCGGCTGGCCGCAGAACAGCTCGTACATGATCGCGCCGAGCGAGTAGATGTCGCTGCGGTGATCGATCGCCATGCCGCCGGCTTGCTCGGGGGACATGTACGCGGGCGTGCCGATCACCGAGCCGGCCGCGGTCTGGAACCCGAGGTCCTCGTCCTCGCGGTTGACCAGCTTCGCGACGCCGAAGTCGAGCAGCTTGACCAGCTCGGCGCCGTCGCTGGTCGGCACGACGATCACGTTGTCGGGCTTGAGATCGCGGTGGATCACGCCGACCGCGTGCGCGGCGCCGAGGCCGTCGCAGATCTGCACGAGCACGGCGAGCGCGCGCGGGAGGTCGATGCCCTGGCGCGCCCACTTGCCGAGGCTCGTGCCGGCGAGCAGCTCCATGATGATGAACGTCGTGCCGTCGTCGAGCTCGACGAAGTCGGTGACGTCGACGATGTTGCGGTGGCGGACGCGGTTGACCGTCTTGGCTTCCTGGAAGAACCGCAGCACGGCGTCGCGGCGGCGCGCGTAGTCGGAGCGCAAGAGCTTGAGCGCGACCTCGCGGCCGAGCTTGACGTGCTCGGCGCGATACACGTAGCCCATGCCGCCCTTGCCGAGCAGCTCGATCAGGCGATAGACGCCGAGGACCTGGCCGATCTGCTGCGCCGGATCCTCGGGCGAGAGGTCGGGCACGCGCGGCGGCTGGCTGACCGGCCGCTGCGACGGCTTGCTCGGCTTGCCGCGGCCGATCGGCGACTCCGCGCGCGTCGCCTCGTCACCGCTCGTTCCGACCGCGAGCGACGGGTGCGAGGCCTCGTCCTCGGGCTCGAGCGACAGCGATTGGGTCGGATCCCTCCCGCTGGGCGAGCTCGACGGCGGAAAACGCGAGTCGCGAGAGGTCATGCCGATCCCACCACCGCGAATTGTACGATCGGAACCCTACGTCCAGCAACGAAATGATTCCGGGCGGTTGTGCGATGCGCTACGGCGTCGGGCACGCGGGCAACGTCGACAGCGCCGCGAGCGCATCGGAGATCGCGAACCGAACCTGGTCCGTTGGCTCTTCCTGGTAGCGGGTGCGCAGCGCGAGGACCGCGCAGCTGTCGCCGAGCGTGCGCAGCGTGCGTGCGGCCGACGTACGGATGTCCCGGCTGGGATGCTGCAGGTACGGCTCGACGAAGTCCGCGAGCTCGTTCGGTTGCTCGGGCAGCTGGCCGAGGGACTCGATCGCGGCGCGAAGGACGAGCACGCTCGCGCCGGACTGGGCGAGCTGGTTGGTGCTGATGAGCCCCGTCAGCGTCGAGTACACCTGCTGGACATCCGAGCTGTTGCAAGCGCTGGACGTCGACTGGTTGCAGTAGGTGGCGAGCGTGTGGATGGCGCCGAGCTGGAGGCCGATGCTGTACGTGTTGTTCTGGTTGGACGCGATCGGGCCCAGCGTCGTGAGCGCGGCCTGCGCCGACGCGAACAGGTTGCTCAACTGGGTCGAGGAGGCTTGGACGTCGACCGTGCTGAGCACGTTGGGAACCGTGAGCGTGTTGTCGGCGTGGGCGCCGATCGCGACCAGGCTCGCGAGCACGAGCAGGCGCGCCCTCATTGCAGCACCACGCTTCGCGACAGGATCGCGCGCTGGCCGGGGGACAGCGTCGTGCCGCCGAGCTCGGAGTTGAACATCAGGTTGTCGGACGGCGTCGAATCGACGTCGTCCCCGATCGGGTCATTGTTGTTGTTGAGATCGACGTTCTCGTAGAGGCCCATGTACTTCGCGACCTCGTGCGCGGTGAGCCGCGCGACCTCGGCCCAGTTCTGGTAGCAGAGCGTGTCGAGCGACACGATCACGCCCGACTGGGGCGTGTTCGCGAGGCCGGCCGGGCCGGGGTTCGGCCCGAACGCCTGCAGGCCGATCGGCGACAGCGTGCGCACGAAGAAGATGTTCACGCCGGTCGGAAACGCGCCGAGCGCGAGCAGCGACGCCGCCGTTGTTGCTTCGGGGCTATCGAGCTCGGGATGGTCGGTGATGTCCTCGTACGTGATCCCGCCGATCGACACACCGCCGTCCGCGAACACCGAGCGCAACGCGCCCAGGTAGTCGTTCTGGAAGAACGACGCGGTCTGCGCGGTCGCGGCGGTCATCGTCGACGTGAACGCGGTCGTGCACGGGTGATCGGTGAAGTCGAGGAAGTAGAAGTGGAGGTCGAGCAGGACCGCGGCATCGACCTTGATGACCGCGGTGGCGGTCGGCGTCGCCGAGCCCGGTGAGCCGTCGCGATGGAGCGACTTCACGATCATCGAATACGCCCCCGCCACGAGCGGCGTCGCGGGGGACGACGGCATCGCCAGCACGGACTGGCCGGCGGCGGGCTCGTGGCGAACCGGATCGCTGAAGTTCGGCCAGGTCGAGCTGTCGTCGGACAGCGTGACGAGGTGGTGCACGCCATCGGGTGCGATCACGCTCGTCGCGCCCACGAGCTGCAACGGATCCTCGACCTCGAATGTCACCGCGACCGAGGTCGCGCTCGAGGGGATCGGCAGCAGGATCTGGCTCGACGGTCCCGGGATCGGGATGTTCCACGCGATCGTCCCGAACGCGGCGAGGCACGCGCTGAAGGTGCGGCCGCCGGCCTCGACCCGCGGGATCAGCGTGCATGCGGTGCCCTCGACGCAGTCGCGCGTGTCGTCGCAGAGGTCGACGCAGCGGCCGATCGCGCACGTGCCGTTGCGGCAGTCCGAATCGGCGGCGCAGGTCTCGCCGGGCGCGCGGCCTGCGCTCTCGGCGACACAGCTGGCGTCGAGCGAGGTCAGAGCCATCGGGTCGAACGAGCACGACAGCCCCGGCGCGCACTCGACCTCGCTCGTGCAGGTGTCGCCGAGCTGGCCGGTCGCCTCGCGGCACGTGCCGTCGGGCTCGCACGCGTAGCCGTCGCCGCAGTCGGGCGCGCGCTGGCAGCCCGGCACGCAGACGTCCGCGACGCACTGCAGCGACCCCCCGCAGTCGCTGCGGTCGGCGCAATGGTCCCCCACGCCCGCGCTGGAGCACGCGGTGAGGCACAGCACGGCGAGGGCAGACCCGTAGCGCATTGACTCGCGTCTCGGAGTATATAATGCCGCGACGCCGGGGGAATCATGCGTTTTGCCACGCTTGGCTTGATTTGTTCCATGATCGCCGCTACGAGCGCGGCTCACGCACAAGGAGCTGCGCTCGATTCGAGCTCCGCGGCACCGCCACCGCCACCCACGGCCGGACCCGCGCCGGACGCGGCCGACAAGCCCGAGTACGGCATCGATCTGCGCCTGCGGGAGGTCTATCTGCCTGCCGGCTTGATCGGCTTGTTCGTCACGCGCGCCGCGGGTGGCGCGAGCAACACCGGCTACGGCGTCGACTTCGTGCGTCGGCGAGGCACCCTCGAGCTCCAGCTCGGCCTCGAGTACGAGCACATCACCATGCAAGAGGGCGTGTACATCAACTCCGGCGACAACGTCGCGAACGGCGACACCATCGATTACATCCTCAGCCCGGCTCACGCGGGCACGGATTTCGGCTGGTTCACGCTCGAGTTCACGTTCATGAACCACGCGCCGATCAACAAGTACGTCTCGTTCCGCTACGGCGGCGGCGCCGGCATCGGCATCCTGACCGGCGCGGTCAAGCGCTACGACACCGCATGTGCACCCGGCGCGACGAACGACAACGTCACGCCGCAGTGCGTGCCGGCCGTGCTCGGAACCGGCGGCGGCGGCACGATCTCGCCCGACAGCTCCGGCGAGAAGGAGCCCGCGGCGTACAACCTGCCGCCGGTGTTCCCGGTCGTGAACGCGATCATCGGCTTCCAGATCAAGCCGACCGACAAGGCCGTCATCAACATCGAGGGCGGCATTCGCACGCTGCCGTTCATCGGCGTCTCGGCCGGTTACTTCTTCTGAGGCGCGCGCAGCCGGCGGACGTCGCCGACGCGTAGCGTGAGCTTCTCGCCGTCGAAGTATTCGGCGAGCGGGATCGTGAACTTGCGGCTCGCGCCGGTGAGCTCCTTCCACTGCTGCGCGTCGATCGTGCCGTGCGCCTCGAGAAACGCGACGAGCCGGGCGCGCACGTCGGCGACCGTGCGCGCGTGCATCACGAGATCCGGCTTGATCTTGACCGCGTGCTTGCCGGCGACCAGGCGCTCGAGCGCGGCGGCGACCTGCGCATCCGGCAACCCGATCGCGCCCGGCAGCTCCTTCGGCCGCGGCGGCTCGACGCCGGCGGACTCGAGCTTCGCGAGCACGGTCGCTTCGGTCGCCGACAGCGCCGGCCCGCGCGCCGGTTGCGCCGCGCGTCGCACGCGTTCGCCGGTGGCGACGACGAGCCCGCGCTGCTCGAGTCCGGCGAGGATCGCGTCGTAGGCGCGCGGGGGCAGCGCGGCGGGTAGCTGCGTGCGCAACTCCTCGCGCGCGATGCCGTCTGGCGCGGCGAGCGCCCCGGTGATCTTGTGCTCGAGCTCGGCGACGATCGCGGCGTGGAGGTAGTGCGAGCTGCCCTGCTGTTTCCGTAAGGTCGGCGGCTCTTCCGAGAGGGGCCGGCCGGTCAACAGCAGCTCGCGCGAAGCGACGAGCGTCGCGAGCGGATCCGCGAGCGCGTCGGCGGGCACGCCGATCCGGCGCACGAGATCGTCGGCGGTGCGGCCGGCGGCGGCGGCGGCGAGGACGTCGAGCGCGATTCGCTGATCGAGCCGCGCGGCGGCGAGCGCGGCCACCGCCCGCGCGTGCTGCGAGCCCTTGCGGGCGCGCGGTGCGAGCACGCGCACGACGCGCCCGCCTCCGATCGTCGATCCGGCCTGCGCGCTCGCGACGAAGCCGCGCACGATGAAGCGATCGTCGGGCAGCGCGCCGAGCGGCGTCGTGCGATCGATCCGCAGCTGCGCGAGCGCGGTCTCGCCCGGCGCGAGCTGCGCGCGCTCCACCAGCGCGAGCGTCGCGGCGACCTGCGCGCTGCCGTGATGGACGAGCACCTTGCTGCGCGCGGGAAGCGGGTGACCGGCGCTGCGCAGGTAACGCAGCTCGACGTCGAGGATGTGCGAGCCGGCGACCCGCCCGGGATGGACGAGCATGTCGCCGCGCGCGAGGTCATCGACCGCGACGCCGCCGAGGTTGATCGCGGCGCGATGCCCGGCCTGAGCGCGCTCGACCGCGGTGCCGTGCACCTCGATCCCGCGCACGCGCGCGGCCACACCGGTCGGGATCGCGGTCAGCTCGTCGCCGGTCGCGACCGCGCCGCCGAGCACGGTGCCGGTCACGATCGTGCCGAAGCCCTTGACCGTGAACACGCGGTCGATCGGCAGCCGGAATACGCCGGTCGCGGCGCGCGGCGCCAGCGCGTCGATCGTACGCGCGAGCTCGCCGCGCAGCGCATCGAGCCCGTCGCCGGTCCTGGTCGAGACCGGCACGATCGGCGCGTCCGCGAGGAACGATCCGGCGAGCGCCTCGCGCACGTCGTGGCCCACCATCGCGAGCCATTCGTCGTCGACGAGATCGCGCTTGGTCAGCGCGACGATCCCGCGCCGCACGCCGAGCAGGTCGCAGATGTCGAGGTGCTCGCGCGTCTGTGGCATCACGCCCTCGTCGGCCGCGATCACGAGCACGACGAGATCGAGCCCGGTCGCCCCCGCGACCATCGACTTCACGAACCGCTCGTGGCCGGGCACGTCGACGACCGCGACCAGCCGCTCGCCGAGCTGCAGCTTCGCGAACCCGAGCTCGGTCGTGATCCCTCGCGCCTTCTCGACGGGCAGCCGGTCGGTGTCGATCCCGGTCAGCGCGCGTACGAGCGACGTCTTGCCGTGATCGATGTGCCCGGCCGTACCGATGACGATCGGATGGAGCACGAGGCCTCAGGGCATGTCGCGTAGCTCGCGCTTGAGCACCTTGCCGGTCGGATTGCGCGGCAGCTCGTGCAGGAACGTGACCCGGCGCGGGCGTTTGTAGTCGGCCAGCTCCTTGCGGCAGAAGTCGATCACCTCGGCCTCGACGAGGTGCGCGCCCGCTCGCAAGACGACGAACGCGCGCAGCGACTCGCCCCAGTCCGGATCCGGCACGCCGACGACCGCGGCCTCGAGGATCGCGGGATGCGTCTGCAAGTGGTCCTCGATCTCGCGCGGGTAGATGTTGACGCCGCCGGAGATCACCATGTCGTGCTTGCGCGACTCGAGGAAGTAATAGCCATCGGCATCGACGCGCGCGAGATCTCCGACCGAGTAGAAGCCGGCGCGCTGCGCCTCGTTCGTCGCCTCGTCGTTGCCGTGATAGCCCGACATCAGCGTCACGTTGCGCACGTAGAGCTCGCCGACCTGGCCGCGCGAAACCTCACGGCCGTCCTCGCCGATCAGCCGGATGTCGTTGCCGCGCATCGCCCGCCCGATCGTGCCCGGCCGCGACACGTGATCGTGCGGCCCGGCGAGCGTGACCAGCCCGGTCTCGGTCGCGCCGTAGAAGTTCCACAGGATCGGCCCGAACCGGTCCATGAACCGGCGCGCGGCCTCGGTCGTCAGCGGCGCGGCCGCGCTCATGATCCACCGCAGCGAGCTGGTGTCGTACTTCGCGAGCGTCTCGGGTGGCAGCGCGCAGATCCGCACGAGCATCGTCGGCACCATCACCGAGCACGTGATGCGCTCCTTCTGGATGATGGCCAGCGCCTGCTCGGGATCCCAGTGATTCTGCAACACGCACGTCGCGCCCAGCGACTGCATGATCGCGACGAACGCCGGCGCCGCGCTGTGATAGAGCGGGCACACGACGAGGTGGCGGTCGTCGGAGCGCATCCCGCACTGCAGGATCATGTCGGCGGCCGACTCGAAGCCGGTCTTGCGCCAGTTGCGCGTCGCGCCCTTCGGTTTCCCCGTCGTGCCGCTCGTGTAGACGATCACGCCACCGCCGTCGCCGCCGCGCGTGCGCGGTGGCACGTCGGGCGACGCCGCGGCGAGCGCGCGGTCCCACTCGTCGGCGTCTCTGGAGTCCGGCGTGCCGGGCGCGATCGCTCCGTGACAGACGATCATCGGCGACGCGTGGCCGATCTGCGCGCGCGCCGCGCGCATCGTGTCGAGATACGCGCCCTGCACGATCGTCGCGACCGGCTTCGAGTTGTCGAGGATGAACGCGATCTCGCCGGGCTTGAGCCGGTAGCCGATCTGGACCGCCATCGCGCCCATCCGCGCGAGCGCCTGCTGCGCGATCAGGTACTCGCGCCCGTTCGGCAGCATCAGCGCGACCCGCGAGCCGCCGTGCACGCCGCGCGCGGCGAGCGCGTTCGCGAGCCGGTTGACCGTCGCGTCGAGCTCGCTCCAGCTCATCCGCCGGACGCCGTGCTCGCCGTACTCGACGACCGCTTCCTTGTCGGGATGCGCCGCGGCCTGATACATCACCGCGAGGTGCGGCCCCGGCTTGGTCTGGCGCGCCCCGCGCACGAGCTTCGCGAGCCGCGCCGGCCGCACCGGCGCCACGACCCGGCTCGAGCGGATCACGCTCGCGAAAAACCTCGCGCGATCGACGCGCGCCCGCAAACGCTTCAGACGTCCACTCACGCGCGCAGCATACTCGAAGTCAGTAGTTGCGCAGCGTCGTTCCGAGCGAGCTGCGCACCTCGTCGGTGTGCGCGTTCGCGGGCGGGTTGTGCTGCATGTAGAGGCGCCACGGCCGCGTCGCGCCGCGCTCGTCGTGCATGTCCATGTGCACGCGGCCGGCCCAGTAGTACGCGTCGGTCAGCCAGTCGACGTTCAGCCCCTTCTTCTCGTCGGCGAGCCCGAGCACGGTCGCCTTCTCGTAGGTGCGCGCCGCGGCCGGCGGATTGTTGGTGTCGTAGTACAGCTCGCCGAGCAGGTAGTAGCCCTCGGCTCGTTGCTCGGCGGCCATCGCCTTCTCGAGCCACTGGATCGCGACCTTGGGTTGGCCCAGGTTCTTCGCGTCGACGCCGAGCTCGAACATCACCCACGAGTCGGTCGGCGCGAGCTTGTTCGCGGCCTGTAGCGGCGCGATCGCCTTGTCCCATTGCTTCTGCGCGACGTAGATGCGCGCCTGGCCGAGCTGCGGATTCAACATCTTCGCGTCGGCGTCGGCCGCGCGCTGATACGCGCGCAGCGCGAGATCGTAGTACTTGGTGTCGCCGGTCGCGGCCTCGCTCGCTTCGCCGGCGCGGCCCTGCGCGTCGAGGTACTGCGCGTCGGGATCGGCATCGGTCGCGAGCTGCAGCTCCCGCCGCGCCTCGTCGAGCTTTCCCGCCTTGAGCAACCCTTCGCCCTTCAGATAGTGGCCGGCCGCGTTGTCGGGCTCGGCCGCGAGGATCGGCTCGGCTTGCGCGGCCGCGTCGTCGATGTGACCGGTGCGCGCGAGGAAGCGGCCGGCACGCGCGCGCGCCGCGATCGAGACGTCCTTGGCCGCGGTCAGCTGGGCGTACGCCTTCGCGGCGTCGTCGGTGCGCCCGGCGGCTTCGTACGTGCTCGCGAGCTCGAGCGCGATGTCGGCGCGCGAGCTGTCGGCCGCGAGCGCGGCCTGGAGCTGGACGAGCGCTTCGTCGGTGCGGCCGAGCTGGGTCAGCGCCTTCGCGAGCTCGACCTTCGCTTCGACGTCGGTCGCGGCCATCTCGGTCGCCGCGCGCAGCAAGACCTCGGCCTTGGCCGGGTCGCCCGCCTGCAGGTACGCGACGCCGAGCGTGAGCGACAGCGACTCGTCCTCCTTGGCCCGCTCCTCGAGCGCCGCGAGCAGGCCCGAGGCGCGCGCGCGATAGGCCTGTGCCTTCGCCTCGTCCTTGTTATCGGTGGCCTTCTTCGCGAGCGCGGTCAGCTTCTCGACCGCGACCATCGTCGGCACGAGATCGAGGTCGCCGGCCTCCTTCGCGCCTTGCTCGAACGCCTCTACTCCGCCGTCGTCGTCACCCTGCGCGATGCGCAAATAGCCGGTGATCATCTCGAGGTCGGAGTGTTGGAGCGGCGGCAGCGGCGGCTTGCGCGCGCCGAGCTCGTCCAGGATCTTCTTCGCCTCGCCGAGCTTGCCGCCGGCGACCGCGAGCTTCGCTTGCGTGAGCTTCACGTCCGGATCGTTGGGCGCCTGGGCGATCGCCTTGGTGATGAGATCCTTCGCGACCTGGAACTTGTGGTCCTGGATCTCGACCCCCGCGAGGCCGAGGTTCGCATGGACGTCGAGCGGCGTGATCGCGAGCGCCTTGTTGTAGCGATCGCGCGCGACGTCGAGTCGACCGCCTCGCATGGCCACGTCGGCTGCGAGGGACCACGCCTCCACGACCGCATCCGCGTCGGCGGTCGCGATGTCCTTGCGCCCGAGGATCGCGAGCAGATCGCGCTCGCGTTGCGTCTGTTCCGATGCCGGGCGCGACGCCGCGAGCTCGACCTGCGCGCCGATGTGATCCTTGTCGATCGCGAGTACCTTGGCAAAATCGTCCTTGGCGGCGGCGAGGTCGGACAGCGCGCGCTTGGCGCGGCCGTGCCCGTACAGCGCCGGCAACTTGACGTTCGGCGAGGCCGCGCTCGCCTGTTCGAACGATTTCGCGGCCGCGGTCGGATCGCCGTTCGCGAGCTGCGCCCAGCCGAGGTAGAGCAGCAGCAAGGCATCGTTCGGCTCGCGCGTGCGAAGCTGGGTGAGCTTCTGGACCGCGATCTCGGGCTGCTTCTGCGCGATCGGCGCGATCGCCTGCGCGCGCTCGAGGTCGGGCCCGGTGCGGCTGGCCTCCTGGGCGTCGCTGATGCACTTGCGGCCGGCCGCGATCAGCGCGGGCCCGTTGACGCCGGTGTCGAGCGCGGCGGCGATGTTGGCCTCGCCACAGATGCCGAGCGCCGCGGCGTCCTTGCCGTCGAGCTCGAGCGCGGCGCGCGCCTGGCCGGCGGCGGTCTGCCAGTGCTTCGCATCGCCCGCGTGCAGCGCGGCGCGCGCGGCGTTGACATGTTGCTCCACGGCGGCGGCATCGGCTTTGTGCTTCTCGTGGCGTTGATAGAACCAGAAGCCACCGCCGCCGGCCGCCGCCACGGCGAGCACGGCCACGAGCACGCGTCGCATGCGCCGCTGCTTCGCCGCCGCGACCGCCGGGTCGACGCCCGGCGCGACCTTCTTCTTGACCGGAGGTTTGCGATTGGAGAGCGCCGGATCCTGGGGCTGCTCGCCTTCGATCTCGAGCTTGAGCTCGCCCTTGCCGGGCTTGCCGGCCGACGGCGGCGGCCCGATCGGCGCCGGCGTGATCGGCTTCACCGCCGGCGACTTCTGCGCGCCGATCTTGATCCCGGCCGACGGCGCCTGGAGATCGAGATCGCCGAACGAGCTCGAAGACGACGGTGCGCTCGGCGTGGGCAGCTCGAGCTCCGGCCCCGGCAGCGCCGGACCGCGATCGAGCTCGAGCGGTGCACCGAGATCGGGAGGGAGCTCGAGCTGCGGCCCCGGGCTCGAGCCCGGGCCGCCGAGATCGAGGTCGAGCGCCGGCGCCACCGCGGCCGCAGCTTTCGGCGCCGCGGGCTGCGGGAGGTCGTCGAAGAAGCCTTTCGGCGCGGGCAGATCGGGCGCGGCCGGCGGCTTGTTGGTGAGCGCGGGCTGCGGGAGGTCGTCGAAGAAGCCCTTCGGCGCGGGCAGATCGGGCGTGGCCGGCTTGTTGGTGAGCGCGGGCTGCGGGAGGTCGTCGAAGAAGCCTTTCGGCGCGGGCAGGTCACCTGCGCCGCCCGGCTTCGGCATCGGCAGATCGACGATGTCGCGGGCCGGGGCGGGCAGATCGAGATCGAGCCCGCGACTCGGCGCTTCGGGCACGCCGACCGCGGTCTTCGGCACCGGCAGATCGAGGAGGTCGCCCGTGGCCTTCGGCGCCGGCAGATCCGCGATCGTCGCGGTCGCGGGCTTCGCGGGCAGCGCGGGTTTCGCGAGCGGCGCGGTCTTCGCGGACGGCGCCGTGGGCTTGGGCGCGGGCAGGTCGGCGAGCCCGGCCGGCGACTTCGGCGCCGGCAGATCGACGATGCCGGGTGTGGTCTTGGGCGCGGGCGGATCGGCGTGCGCGGACGGCGCCTTGGCCTTGGGCGCGGGCGGATCGGCGAGCGCGGACGACGCCTTGGCCTTGGGCGCGGGCAGATCGGCGAGCGCGGACGCCGACTTCGGCGCCGGCAGATCGGCATCGCCGACGGACAGCGCGGAGCGCGGCGCCGGCTTCGAGGGCGTGTCGGTTCCGGCGAGCGCGCTCGTCCGCTTGGGCGCGGGCAGATCGGCGAGGTCGGCGGTCGGCTTGCCGGGCTTGGGTACCGGGATCGCGGGCGGCCTGGGCGCAGGTGGCGCCCCCCCGATCGTCTTGGCCGCCGGCAGCGGCAGTCGCGACTTGCAGCTCGAGCACGTCACGAACTTGGCGCCCGCGGGAACGTCGGCTTCGGCGATGCGGTTGAGCGTCCCGCACGCCGCGCAAGGCGCCTCGATCATCCACCGGGCATCATAGCGTGCTCGCGGCGCGAACCCCAACTACTCGCGCGGAGCATCGAGATCGTCGTCGTCGTCGTCGGCCTGCTGCGGCGGTGGCCGGTGCGCCTTGGCCATCCCGCCTTTGCCGCGTCCGCCCGGTCCACCCTGGATCGCGCGCATGAGCTGGTTCTGGATCTTGCGCTCGAGTGCCGGCATCACGACGAGCATGCGCGCCACTTGCTGGGGCGTGAGGATCTTTCGCACCTCGCCGAGCCGCTTGGTCTCGACCTCCCACAGCGCGTTCTGGTTCGCGACCGCGTCGTCGATCGCCTTGTCGAGATCGGGCTTCGCCATGCGATCGCCGTTCTTGAGCCGGCCCAGGATCTCGGCGCGCGCCACGAGCAGCCGATCGAACGCGTCGTCGTACCTCGCGTAGACGAGCAACAACTTGCCGGCAGTCTGCTCGTCGAGCCCGAGCTTGTCGATGAGCTCGTTGTTGCGGACCTGCTGGATGCGCCGCTTGATCCGCTCGCGCCGCTCGGCCTGCGCGGTCTGTTGCTGCAGACCGGGCGGCTGGGCGAACGCCGGCGCGGCGATCGCGAGCACGAGCACGACGAGGACCGCGCGGCGCATCAGCCGTTCTTCCCACCGTGGGTCGCGAGCCACGTCTCCGCGCGGTCGAGCGCGGTATCGTCGAGCTGATCGACCCAGCCGAGGTCGGTCTCCGGCAACAGGCCATCGCTGCCGCCGGTCGCGACCGGGTCGGCCGCCGGCTGGTCGTCGAGCGCGGTCGGATCGACCTGATCGAGGTCGAACACGTCGCCGTCGAGCCACATCAGCGGCGCGCCGGATGGCGTCGCGACCGCTGGCGCGGGCTCGACATGCGCGATCGGCGCGGGCAGCGCGCTCGGCTCTGGTTCGCGCGACGAGTGCAGCCACAACAGCGCGCCGGCCGCGGTCGCGGCGAGCGCGCCGACCGGCGCGAGCCAGGTCCAGCGCCGCCACCACGGGCGCGGCGCCGTGGCGCCGACCACGCCGCGGATCTGGCGCTCGAGCGCCCCCCAGTCGGGCTCGGTGCCTTCGCCCGGCAGCGCGCGCAGCTGGCCGAGCAGCTCGCGCGCACCGTCGGCATCGGCTCGCGCGGTCTCGTCGGCCGCGAGCAGCTCCTCGACGCGCTCGCGCTCGTCGGCGGTCAGCTCCGCGACGCCATCGACGTACGCGGCGAGCAGCTCTTCAGTCGCGCGCGCCATGGCGTCCTCCGAGGATGTCACGCAAGCGCTTCACCGCGTAGTGAAAGTTCACCTTCGCGGTGTTCTCGCTGCAGTCGGCGAGCTCCGCGACCTCCTTGAACGGCAAGTCGTCGAACACGCGCAGCTCGAGCACGAGCTTCTGCTTGGGAGGCAGCTGCTCGATCGCGGCGCGCAGCCGCGCTCCGTCCTGACCGTCGGCGATGCGCTTCGGCGCGATCGGCGCCTCGACCATCGCGTCCTCGTCGATCTCGGTCGGCTGCTCGCGCTTGTGATCGCGCAGCCACGACAGCGACGCGTGGATCGCGATCCGATACAGCCAGCTCCGCACGCTCGCCGCGCCGCGAAACCCGCCGAGGCCCTTGAACGCGCGCACGAACACCTGCTGCGTGACGTCGGCGGTGTCCGCGTCGCTCTTGAGGTAGCGACGCACCATCCGCCACACGCCCTTCTGATGGCGTCGCACGAGGGCGTCGAACGCGTCGCGCTCGCCGCCGAGGAAGCGCTCGACGAGCTCGCGATCGGGATCGACGGCGTCGCTCACTCGCTCCACGAGCGCCGGGAGGACGGCGACTGCTTCCACGTTCGATTCGACCCTCGGCTTGCCAGGATGGTTAACCGCACGGTAGGGTGCGCCCGCAAGTATGCTCGATCCCACGCGAATGGAGGACGTTTTGCGTCGCGGCCCCGACGTCGCCGCGGTCGTCAACGCGTGGAAGAGCCTCGACGAGCGCCGGCGCCGGCTGCAAGCCGAGCTCGACACGATGCGCCAGCAGCGCAACGCGGCGAACGAGCGCATGGCCAAGCTCGACAAGAAGTCGGCCGAGTTCGCCGGCGCGCGCGACGAGCTGAAGTCGCTGTCGGGGAAGATCAAGGACGGCGAGGGCGAGCTCGCGCGGATCGAAGGCGACTGCGAGCAAGCGCTGCTCGCGATCCCGAACGCGCCGCACGGGAGCGTGCCGACCGGCGCGGGCGCCGACGACAACCCGGTGCTCCACGTCTGGGGCGCCAAGCCGACGTACGCGTTTGCGCCCAGGCCGCACTGGGAGATCGGCGAGGCGCTCGGCATCCTCGACTTCGCCGCCGGCGCGAAGATCTCGGGCGCGCGGTTCACCGTGCTGCGCGGCGCCGGCTCGAAGCTCGAGCGCGCGCTCGTCGGCTTCATGCTCGATCTGCACGGCCAGCACGGCTACGAGGAGGTGTGGCCGCCCGCGATCGTGCGGCGCGCGTCGCTGCGCGGCACTGGCCAGCTGCCGAAGTTCGAAGCCGATCTGTTCCGGCTCGCGATCCCGACCGGGCCCGATCACGTGCCCGACAACGATCTGTTCCTGTCGCCGACCGCCGAGGTCCAGGTCACGAACCTGCACGCCGACGAGATCCTCGACGCCGACCGGCTGCCGCTCCGCTACACCGCGTACACGCAGTGCTTCCGCGCCGAGGCCGGCGCCGGCGGCAAGGACACGCGCGGGCTGATCCGCCAGCACCAGTTCGACAAGGTCGAGCTGGTCAAGTTCGCCGCGCCCGAGACCAGCTACGCCGAGCTCGAGCTGCTGCGCGCCGATGCCGAGCGCGTGCTGCAGACGCTCGGCCTGCACTACCGCGTGGTCACGCTGTGCACCGGCGACCTGAGCTTCACGTCGGCCAAGACCTACGACCTCGAGGTGTGGCTGCCCGGCCAGGATGCCTACCGCGAGATCTCGTCGTGCTCGAACTTCGAGGACTTCCAGGCCCGGCGCGCGAAGATCCGCTACCGGCCGGCCGCCGGCGAGAAGGCGCGCCCGGTCCACACGCTCAACGGCTCGGGCGTCGCGATCGGCCGCACGCTGGTCGCGATCCTCGAGCAATACCAGCAGGCCGACGGCTCGGTGATCGTACCGCCGGCGCTGCGCCCGTACGCCGGCGGGCTCGAGCGGATCCGGCCACGCGAGTAGCCTGCGCGCCGCGCTGTCACAGTCAGGTGACGACGATCCGCGGCCTTATCGTGGCCTCGCGCTTGCTCGCGGGCGCGCGCATCTCCATGCGCACGTGCGTCCTCGTGATCGTTCTCGCAACGGCCTGCGGCGGCCATGTCAACGGTGGTGCCGGAGCGGGCGGAGGCGACGGCGGCACGACGCTGCCCTGCGACCAGTCCAACGACACCTGCCCGACCGGCACGTACTGCATGCCCGACGGCCTGTGCGACGGCATCGGCTGCAAGATGGACTCCGAGTGCGGGTCCGGAAACTCGTGCTGCGACCACCAGTGCGTCGACGAGGACAACGACCCCGACCACTGCGGCGGCTGCGGCATCGGCTGCGGCTCGGGCGACAGCTGCTGCTCGGGCGCCTGCACGATGCTCAACACGCTGTCCGACTGCGGCGCGTGCGGCAACACGTGCGCGTCCGGCGACTTCTGCGACGGCACGTCGTGCAACTCGCCGACGTATCCGAACTTCTGCGCGAACAACCAGGTCTACGTCATCTACGACGACATCACGCCGGACGATCACGCGGCCGACGTGATGGCCTCGACCATCGCCGCGAACTGCCCGCCGACCGTCACCGTGACGACCGCGAGCCAGACCGACCCGACGCTCGTCGACCAGACGACCGGCCAGCCGCTCGCCGGCGGCGGCGTGACGTACGTGCTCGGCGGCGGCCCGTTCCCGAACCTGCCGCTGCGCTGGCTCGAGCGCACCGACGCGGTGACCAAGATCTACTTCTCGGCGCCCGACGGCGTGAACTTCGACTGGATGAACCGCATGGGCGACACCGTCGCGACGATGCCGGGCTCGAGCTGCAGCGTGCACGCCGACCAGTTCATCAGCGAGCTCGTGACCGACCCGATGAGCGGCACGCTCTCGCTCGTCGGCTACGGCGCGTGCTCGGGTGGTCAGGGCACGCTCGCGGCCGCCTGGTACTACGCGAACGTGATGCTGCCGAACGCCGCGATGTACCCGGACAGCTGGTACATCGTGAGCTGGCTCGACAGCGACAACGACTCGACCCCGTCGGCCGGCGACACGTTCACGATCCTCGCGCACGGCCTCTGAAGCGCTCTTCTCGCCCTTTACAAGCCACTCTAGATCCGTATAGTGCCCCCCACCTTCGGGGAAGCCCGGAGGAGTGGCCGAGTGGTCGAAGGCAGCGGTCTTGAAAACCGCAGGGGCGCAAGCTTCCGGGGGTTCGAATCCCTCCTCCTCCGCCGGTGTGAAAAACGAATAGTGTCACGCAGGTGGTTACATGTTTGGCAACCAGGCCTGGGAGAGATGGCCGAGTGGCTGAAGGCACCGGTTTGCTAAACCGGCGTATGGGGGTTTTCCTGTACCGAGGGTTCGAATCCCTCTCTCTCCGCCGCAACATTTGGATCCGTAGCTCAATGGATAGAGCACCG
>DATJXL010000339.1:0-53570 GCA_035500135.1 Kofleriaceae bacterium | reverse complement strand
CGCACCACGCGACGGCCGCCGCATCGGCGAGCGCGACCGGCGTGATCGATTTCGCGCGCAGGATCTCGACGAGGAAGCGCGCGACCGCGGTCGCGCCGGTGACGACCACGGGATCGCGCGGTTGCAGGCCGGTGCGCGCGTACAGCGTGTACGCGGTGGCGACATCGCCGGGCACCGCGGCCGCGGACGACCCGGGCAGCTCGAGGCCGTCGCCGAGCGGTACGACCCAGCGGCTCGACACGCGGGTGCGCGGCGCGTCGGTCGAGCGCTGCGCGAGCGCCGGGCACACCGCGGCGCCGCCGCGCCTGCACACGTCGCATTGCCCGCACGGCTCGATCGCCGCGACCAGCACGCGCGCCGCGTGCAAGGGTCCGGTCGACCCGACGACCGCGACGCCCGCCCCGCTGGGCTGCACCGCCTCGAACGCGAGCTCGAGCACTTCGCCTGGCTCGCGCTCGGCGCTCACCGCTTACCAGTCGTTGTTGTCGTCGCGGCGCTTGCCCGAGCTCGGCTGCGTGTCGCGCTGGGGCGCCTCGCCGACCGCGGTCGCGCCATCGCCCTCTTCCACGTGCTGGCCGCCGAACGACATCGCGAAGTCGTCGCCTTCGTTCTCGTAGTGCGCCTCGTCGAGCAAGGCCTCGTCGACCTCCTCGGGTTGCGCGAGCGGCGGCGGCACGCTCGGCTGCTTCGACCGCTGCGGCGCGGGCGGTGCGACGGGCGGCGCCGTGCGCGGACCGGAACCGGGCGCGGGACGCGGACCCGAGCCCGGCGTGGGCGCGGCCGGCTGCGGCGCCGCCGAGGCGCCGCCCATCGTGCTGACCGGCAGGCCCTGGCGCGCGCGCCACTGCGACAGCGCGGCGACGAGATCGTCGTACGGGATCATGGGACTACGTTATCACGTGGTAGATCGCTTTCGTGACCGAGGACGCCGCCGGAATCCGCTTGCACGTGTCGCCGGTGTTGCCGCGCGAAGGCTTCGTACACGGCTTTCCCGAGCGCACCGGCGGGGTGTCGACCGGCGCGCGCGCGTCGCTGAACCTGGGCGTGCGCTGGGGCGACGATCGCGCGCTCGTCGACGAGAACCGCCGGCGCGTCGCCGCGCACGCCGGCTACGCGCCGGAGCAGCTGCAGGCGATGCGTCACGTCCACGGCACCGCGGTGTGGAAGGTCGGCGACCCGGTGGACGTGACACCGGGGCCTGCGGAGTTCGACGGCCTCGTGTGCGATCGCGTCGGCCCCGTGCTCGGTGCGTTCGCGGCCGATTGCATCCCGCTCCTGTTCGCGGATCCCGACGCGCGCGTGATCGGCGCGGCGCACGCCGGCTGGCGCGGCACGGTCGGCGGCGTCGCGCGCAACGTGGTCGCGCGCATGGTCGAATGCGGCGCGCGCGCCGATCGCGTTCGCGTCGCGCTCGGGCCGTCGATCGGCCCGTGCTGCTTCGAGGTCGGCCCGGAGGTCGTCGAGCAGTTTCGCGCGGCGTTCGGCGACGTGCCCGGCATGGTCGTCGCCGGGCCGCGTAAAGATCACGTCGACCTGCGCGTCGCGACGCGCGTGCTGCTCGAGCGCGCCGGGGTGCGCGCCGAGCATATCGACGATCGCCCGCCGTGCACGCGCTGCAATCCCGGTCGCTTCTTCAGCTACCGCCGGGACGGCAAGGATGGCGGGATCCACATGGCCTACATCGGGATGCGGTAGCATGGGCCAATGCGAGCGATCATCGTCGCGGGGTGCCTGGTCGCGTGCGGCTCGAGCGGCGGCGGTGGCGGGGGAGGCGGCGGTGGTGGCGGCGGCGATGGCGGCGGCTCGGGGTCGTGCACGTCGGATCCGCTGAAGACCGGGCTCGTCGCGCAGCAGACCGGCGTCAGCGTCGACGCGTTCGACTGCGAGATCCTGCAGTGGAGCACGCACTACGGAGAGCCCGATCCGATGGTGTTCAAGGCGATCATCTACGTCGAGTCGCGGTTCGACGACACCTCGGTCGCGTGTCCGAACCTGCCGTGCGGCCAGCCCAGCGGCTGGAACACGATGGAGGCCGGCTGCCTCGGCCTCATGCAGATCGTGCCGGCATGCAACGGCACGCCGGGCAACGTCGGCCTGCTCGCGAACGGCCATCCCAACATGACGACGGACATGTCGTCGTCGATGTGGGCGACGTCGATCTTCAACCCCGACGTCAACATCGACGTCGGCATCTACGGCGTCCACGACAACCGCATGCAGGAGATGCAGAAGTTCCCCGGCTGCACCGAAGACCAGTACACGATGATGGCGGTCGGCGATTACAACAGCTACGGCAGCACGACGAGCTGCACGCAATACAACAGCGATTACGACACCGGCGTGATCGCCGCGTACATGATGTACGCGGCCGCCGCCGGGTACACGGCGCATCCCTATCAACCCTGAGTCAAGGGCACGCCCCGACCGCATAGCTCGTGAACGCCGAGCCCGTCGCCGGATCGGTCGCCGCGCTCGCGGTCACGCACTGGCCGGCGGCTGCGTCGAAGCTGTAGGTCGCGGGCGCGGTCGTCGCGGCGAGCGCGCCGGTCGCGACTCGGACGTCGGCGCCGCCGGCGACGAGCGTGCCGTCGACGACGAGGCTCGTCACGTCGTAGACCGGCGGTGCGTCGCCGAGCACGCCGTGATCGACCCAGCGCTCGAGATCGAGGCGGGGCGACACCGCGAGCGTCGGAGCGCCATCGGCGTCACGCGCGACCGTGGCCGCCAGCGTGCGGCCGTCGAGCGGGTTCAGGTCGAGCGCGAGTGCCGGCGCGCCGCCGCGCGTGATCGTCGTGGTCTTGGCGCCGAGCGACACGTTCGTCAGCGTCAGCATGCCCCCGCCGAGCGTCGCGTTGCCGGTCGCGCCGGCGAGATCGAGATCGACGCCATCGGGCGTGTGCGCGACCACCTCGCCGAGCGCGAGCGAGATCGAGCCGGCTGCCGCGCTGCCGTCGAGGTCCGCCGCGAAGACCGGCCCGACATCGGCCGCGAGCCGCAGCGCGCCGTCGGCCGACAGCGGCGTTCCGCCCGGCGCGACCGCGACCATGATCGGGCGATCGATCGAGACCGCGACCTGCACGAGCGAGTCGTCGGTGACGGCGATCCGCGCGCTCGCCGCGCCTTGTGTCATCGCGGTCGGTGCGGCTTCGCCGAGCCACTCGGCGAGCGCGGCGGTCGCGGCGTCGGCGCCGTCGAGGTCGAGCGCGATCGCGAGCGAGTCGTGGGCGAGCAAGAACGAGAGCGGCTCGTCGTGCGCGGGATCGAGCTCGATCGCGAAGCGCAGCGCGCCGTCGTCGTCCTGCTCGACGCGGACGCGCGGCTGCACGTCGCTCGGGCACGCCGCGCATGGCAGCGCGAACGTGCCGTCGCCGATGTAGTTGCCATCCGCGAACACGTTCGCGTCGAGCCACGCCGTGGTCGCGCCGGCGTCGAAGCTCGGCGGCACGTCGGCGCCGAGCCCGGCGAGCGCGAACGCCGTCGGCGCCGGCAGCGCGGACGTCACGCCGGCGAGCGCCGTCTCACCTTGCGCGAGCACGTTGCCGAGATCGGAATCGACATGCGCGCGCACGGTTGCCGGAGAAGGTGGATCGGACGAGCACGCCGCGAGCAGGACGAACAGGAGCGACCGCATGTCGGCGGGTTGTTCAAACGACGTGCCTGCCGGCTTGTTCCGGCGGCTCGGGCCGAAGTCCCAGACCCGAGGCCCGAGGCCCGTCCACTATTCGACGGTGACGCCGAACGCCGGCAGGATATCCCCGGTCAGCGCCTGCACCGACGTTTCCGCCTTGTGCCAGTCGGTCTGAGCTTGCGCCTCGCTGAGCTCGGCCTGGCGCAGCTCCTCCTGGCGGTTCAGCACGTCGAAGTTCGTGCGCGTGCCGAGGTTGAAGCGGTCGGTCTCGATCTGGATGTTCTGCTTCGCGAGCTCGATCGCGCGCTGCGCGAGCACGACGCGCCGCTTCGCGAGCTCGAGGCTCGCCACCGCGCGCGCCATCGCCTGCGCGACCTGCGCCCGGATGTCGGTCGCGTTGACGCGCAGCTTCTCGCGCGTGTTCGTGAGCTCGTGGATGCGGCCCTTGATGTCGTGCTGGCCGATCGACCGCGAGTAGGTGAGCGAGCCGCTGATCGACATCAGGTTGAGCTCGTAGAGATCTTTCGCGGCATTCGCGAAGCTCGCCTGCGTGCCCGGCGGGTTGCCGATCGACTGGCCGCTCGGGCCGAGCTGGAGCGCGGCGTCGAGCTGCGGCAAGAGGCCGTTCGACGTGACCTCGATGTCGATCGTCGCGCTCTGCTGCTGCTTGCCGAGCTCGGCGAGCTCGGGGCTCGCGGTCAGCGCGCGCTGCACGAGCGCGCCGAGCGGGAACGGCGCGTCGTGGATCTCGAGATCGGTCGCGACGCGCAGGCCGAGCTCGCCCGTGCCGATCTGCATGCCGGCGGCGCGGCGAAGCGCGATCGACGCGTTGAGCACCGCGAGCTCGCCGTTCAGGAGGTCGCCCTGGCGCGTCGCGATCGTCTGCAGCACGGCCGGCACCTCGGCCTCGGCGGTCTTGCCGCCGTGCACGCCGATCTCGGTCACGCGCAGGCGCTCGCGCGCGAGATCGAGGCTCGCCTGCGTGATCGCGACCGAGCGCTCGGCGAGCACGAGGTCCCAGTACGCCGACACCACGGTCTGCACGGTGTTGATCGCCTGCGAGCGGCGCGCGAGCACCGCGACGTCTTGCGAGATCCGCGCCTTGAACTCCTGCGCGTCGTACAGCCAGCGGCCGCGGCCCTTGAGCAGCGGCTGCGTGATCGATCCCCACACGTCGTCTTGCCAGGTCTCCGACGTCGACTTGATGCCGTCGAACACCGCGTCGTTCTTCGAGTACTGCGAGTCGGCGTGGAGATCGATCGTCGCGCCGGTCGAGAGCTGGCGCGAGAAGTCGAGGTTCGCGCCGAAGTTCTCGAGCGTGAGCGGGATGCCGTCGAACACCTGGCGCGTGCGCGCGCCCGAGCCCTGCGCCTGGACGCGCCAGTCGTAGCGCGCCCAGGTCTCGCTGATCTGCGCCTCGGCGACCGCGACGTCGAGCCGCGCGTTCTGCAGCGCGGGTGCCTGCTTGACCGCGATCTGCAGCAGCTCGGGCAGCGTGATCGCGCGCGGCGAGCCGGCCCAGTCGGAGAGATCGTCGAGCGCGGGCACGTCGCTCGACGAGCCCGCGCTGCCGCTGCCGCCACCACCGCCGCCGCTGCCGCCGTCCGCGGCGTCGAACGCCTGCGCGAGCCAGTCGGCGCGCGCGATCGAAGAGGCGAACAGGGCGGTGAGCACGACGACAGCGACGCGCATGCGCGATGCATTATGACCCCACCGACCCGCGCGCGCGAGATCACAGGTGTGTTAGCGTGCACGCCTGAAGGATGGCCACGGCTCTCCGTACGTACTGCTTCCTCGACGCGCTCCAGCCGCAGCAAGCGACGTTCATCGGCAAGACGGCGCGCGGCTTTCTGCCCGTACCGTACCAGGCGTCGCTGTGGGTCGAGATCGCGCCCGGGATCGCGATCAACCAGGTCACCGACACCGCGCTCAAGGCGACGCGCGTGCAGCCGGCCGTGCAGGTCGTCGAGCGCGCGTATGGCCTCCTCGAGATTCACGATCACGACAAGGGCGAGGTGCTGTCGGCGGGCGCGGCGATCCTCAAGTACCTCGGCCTCGAGGAGCAGCAGCGGCTCAAGCCGCGCGTGCTCACGAACCAGATCATCCGCGGCGTCGAGGCGTACCAGACGCAGATCATCAACCGCAGCTCGGCCGGCATGATGGTGCTGCCCGGCCAGTCGCTGTTCATCTTCGAGTGCGAGCCCGCGGGGTATGCGGTGCTCGCCGCGAACGAGGCCGAGAAGGCCGCGCACGTGTATCTGGTGAACGTCACGCCGTACGGCGCGTTCGGCCGCCTCTACATGAGCGGGCCGGAGGCCGAGATCGATGCGGCGGCGGCGGCGGCGACGGCGGCGCTGGCCGGCGTGACGGGCAAAGAGCCCGAGAAGTTTGTCGATCGGTAGCTAGGTTAGGAGACAAGAAGATGGCTGATGCACTCGGAATGATCGAAGTCAAAGGCTTCGTCGGCATGGTCGAAGCAGCCGACGCGATGGTCAAGGCGGCCAAGGTCGAGCTCGTCGGCTACGAGAAGACCGGCGGCGGCTACGTCACCGCGATCGTGCGCGGCGACGTCGCGGCCGTGAAGGCGGCGACCGAAGCCGGCCAGCGCGCGGCGGAGCGCGTCGGCGAGGTGATCTCGGTGCACGTGATCCCGCGCCCGCACGCCAACGTCGATGCGGTGCTGCCGCTCGGCCGCGCCGGCAACGGGCCTGCCAAGTAACGCGCGATGGTTCTGGGCAAGGTCATCGGCACGCTCGTCGCGAGCCGCAAGGAGCCGACGCTCGAGGGCTTGAAGCTGCTCGTCGTGCAGGCCTGCGACGTCGACGGTACCGCGAAGGGCGCGATCGCGATCGCGGTCGACGCCGTCGGCGCCGGCATCGGCGAGGTCGTGCTGTACGCGTCGGGCAGCTCGGCGCGCCAGACCCAGGCGACGCAGAACCGGCCGGTCGACGCGACGATCATGGCGATCGTCGACGAGATCGCGGTCGAGGGCCAGCGCCGCTTCGTGAAGGAGTAGCGTGGCGACCCTCGACGAGAAGAAGATCGAGGAGATCATCGCGCGCGTGCTCGACCGCCTCGGCGGTGCGCAGCCGGCCGGCACGCCGGCGCTCACGACCTCGCACCACACGGCGCCCGCGCCGCGCAAGGCCGACATCCCGCGCGGCACGAACGGCGTGTACGCCGACTTCGAGCAAGCCGCGAAGGCCGCACGCCGCGCGTTCGAGGCCAACGAGAAGACGCCGGTCGCGACGCGCGCGAAGATGGTCGAGGGCATGCGTCGCGCGGTGCTTGCCAACAACGACGCACTTTCTCGTTATGCGGTCGAGGAGACCGGGCTCGGTCGCTACGAGGACAAGCTCGCCAAGAACCGGCTCGTCGCGGAGAAGACGCCCGGCTGCGAGATCCTGCGCCCGATCGCGTACACCGGCGATGATGGCCTGATGCTCACCGAGCGCGCGCCGTACGGCGTGATGCTCGCGATCACGCCGACGACGAATCCGACCGAGACCATCCTGTGCAACGCGATCGGCATGGTCGCGGCCGGGAACTCCGTCATCTTCAACGTGCACCCGAGCGCGGCGCAGACGTGCAACTGGTGCGTGCACATCCTGAACGAGGCGATCCAGCAGGCCGGCGGCCCGCGCGACGTGCTGGTCTCGGTCGAGAAGCCGACCGTCGAGAGCGCGAACGCGCTGATGAAGCACCCGCTCGTGCGCATCGTCGTCGTGACCGGCGGGCCGATGGTCGTCAAGGCGGCGATGAACTCGGGCAAGAAGTCGATCACGGCCGGCCCGGGCAATCCGCCGGCGGTCGTCGACGAGACCGCGAACTTCGGCAAGGCCGCCGACGCGATCGTGCGCGGCGCGTCGCTCGACAACAACATCGTGTGCATCGCCGAGAAGGAGGTGATCGCGGTCGATTCGATCGCGAACCGCCTGATCGACGAGCTCAAGCGCCAGCCCGTGCTGTGGCTCGATCACCGCCAGGTCAAGGAGCTCGAGAAGGTCGTGCTCGAGGGCGACCACGTCAACAAGAACTGGGTCGGCAAGGACGCGGCGCTGATCGCGGCGCAGATCGGCGTGCGCGGCCACGGCCACGACCTCCGGCTCGTGATGATGGAGGTCGACGAGCAGCACCCGTTCGTCCAGCACGAGCTGCTCATGCCGGTGCTGCCGCTGTTCCGCGTCAAGGACGTCAGCGAGGGCATCGCGGCCGCGCTGCGCTGCGAGCACGGCTTCCACCACACCGCGACGATGCACTCGACGAACATCGACAACATGACGGCGATGGCGCGCGTGTGCAATTGCTCGATCTTCGTCAAGAACGAGGCGAGCTACGCCGGGCTCGGCCTCGGCGGCGAGGGCTACACGAGCTTCACGATCGCGAGCCCGACCGGCGAAGGTCTGACGACGGCGATCCACTTCACGCGCGAGCGGCGCTGCACGCTGAAGGAAGCGTTCCGCTTCGTGTGATGCGCGGGCCAGCGCTCGGCGTGCTCGAGATCGCGACGATCGCGCGGGGCGTGGTCGCAGCGGATGCCGGCTTGAAGCGCGCGCCGGCGGTGTTGCTCCATTCGCGCGCCGTGAGCGGCGGCAAGCACCTCGTGTTCTTCGAGGGCGGCGTCGCCGAGGTCGAGGAGGCGATGGCAGCGGCGCGACTCGTCGCCGGCGAGCTCGTGATCGATCGCGTCGAGCTGCCGGCGGCCGATCCGCAGGTGTGGCCGATGCTCGGCGCGCCGGTCGCGCCGCCCGACTGGACCGGGGACGCTGCCGCCGAGGCCGTCGCGATCATCGAGACCAGGACCGTGTGCGCAGCGATCGCGGCTGCCGATGCCTCGTGCAAGATCGCGGAGGTCGCGGTGCGCGACGTCCGGTTCGCGGTCGATCTCGCCGGCAAGGCGTACTTCACGCTGACCGGCGGCCTCGACGCGATCGAAGCCGCCGCCGGTGCCGCGCGCGCCGCCGCCGACGATCGGATCGTCGGGCTCGAGGTGATCGCGCAGCCCGCGCCGGATCTGCGCGGCCGCCTGTTTCGCTAGGCTTGCTCGCGCCGGCGTCGCGGGCGGCCGTTGCGACGTTGGCCGAATCCGGCACCGGCTGCGGCCGCGGGTTCGCAGGCTTGCGCGGGCACGACGCTTGCTGTTCTCACGGCCAGATGCGCTGGGTGTTGGCGATCACGGCAGCGGCATGCGGAAGCTCGAGTGCGCACGCGCCCGATGCCGCGGCCGAGTCCGACGCGCCGCGCGCGATCGACGCCGCGAGCGACGCGAGCAATTGCCCCGCGATCACGCGGTTCGATCCCGCGCCCGCCGCCGGCGTGATCGGCAGCGACGCGCCGGCCGCGGGCGTCTTCGATCCGTCGATCGTGTATCCGGCCGGTGCGAGCGCCGGAGCGATGTCGTACTCGGCCGTACCGGATCAGATGACGATCCGCACGCACGTCGCGGTGTCGAGCGACGGCGGTGCGACCTGGACCGAGGTCGCCGAGGCGAACACGCCGGAGGCCACGACGATCGCGTCGTCGAACGTGACCGAATGCCCGGGCGGCACCTGCAGCGGGAACTTGATCTCGGAGGTGTCGTCGCTCGTGTACGACCCGACCGATCCCGACACGAACGCGCAATGGAAGCTGTTCGCGCACCGCTACCTGGTCGGTGCGGGCGTCGCGCTGCATTACGACATCGGCACGATCACGCTGCAGACCGCGCCGGCACCGGACGGGCCGTGGACCGCGCCGGCGAAGTGGATCGGATGGAATTCGGCGTCGAGCTATTCGTCGACCGGCGTGCAGGTCAACGCGAACGATCTCGCCGGCACGGCCGATTGCATCGCGCTCACCGAGCCGGGCGCGATCGTGCTGCCCGGCGTGCTCGATCTCGCGGTCGGCTGCGTGTATCTCGACGCCGGCACGCCGCGGATCCGCATCGAGCTTCTGCGCTCGCCCGATCACGGCGCGTCGTTCGCGTCGGTCGGCACGCTGCTGACACCGGCCGACACCGCGTGTCTCGATCCGAGCGCTGGCTCGATCAACGGCGCCGATCTGTTCGTCAGCGGCTCGACCGAGTACGTCGCCGCGACGCCGTCGGCGTCTGCTGGCTACGAAGGCTGCCTCGTGTTCCCGATCACCGATCCGGTCACCGGCACGGTCGGCAAACCGACGCGCGCGATCGCGCCGACCGGCGGCCAGTTCTCCGGAGCGTGCACGTTCGCCGACGGCGCCGGCGGCTACGCGCTCGACGTCGGCTTCTTCCAGGCGACGCCGCCGTTCCGGATCGCGCGCCCCGGGATCGCGACGCCGTAGCCGGATCATTCGAGCTCGAGGTCGCGCAGCGCGTCGGCGAGCCGGCCGCGCGTGGCGGCGGACTTCTCGTTCGCGGTGGCGAGCTCGCGCGCGAGCGCGTCGGCGTCGGCGGTGGCTTGCGCGAGGTCGGCGACGAGCTTCTTGCGCAGGTCGTCGGTGCCGCGGACCCAGCGCGCCGCAGCCCGCGGCCCGCTGGACTCGATGACACGGGGGTCGATCGCGCGCAGGTTCTCGCGCACTTCCTCGGCGCGCTCGGCGAGCTCGCCGATGCGCTCGCGCGCGCGCTCGCGCGCCTCGTCGATCGCTCCGAGCTCGGTGCGGAGCGCGAGCGCGGCCTTGATCCGCTCGGCGACCGCGGCCGGCAGGTGGCTGCCCTCGACATAGAGCCCGAGCTCGGGCGCGTCGGCGTCGACGAGCTGCAGCGTGCGCCGGCGCGGCGCGCGCTCCTCGATCGCGAGCACGCTCGTCTTGCCGGCTTGCAGCGGCAGCGGCACGAGGTAGGCGTCGCCTTGATCGATCGCGCCCGGCGGCAGCTCGCGCACGGAGTAGCCGTCACGCTTGGCGTGGCGCACGTACACGACGCGCGTCGCGTCGCGACCGGCCGCGACGGTGTAGCGCGTGACGCGCACGTCGGCGCGCTCGACCTCGATCGCGCCGCGATGGATCGACACGATGCGGATCGGGCGCTCGTCGTCCTCGTGCGCGACGGCGACGGACGTGCCCGCCTCGAGCGCGTATGGCACCCACGCGGTCGCGCCGATGTCGAGGCGATCGATCAGGCTGTCGCCGACAAATGCGCCGCGCGCGAAGATCGCGAGCGGACCGGGCTCGAGCGAGTAGCCGGTGTCGTTGACGAGCCGCACCGCGCGAAACGGGTGGCGATCGCTGCCCGGCGCGCCGGCGTCGGGCCGGAACAGCAGCGCGTCTTGCGCCGACACGGGCTTGTTCAGGATCGACACCATCGCCGACGCGCCGCGCCGGATCGTGATCGGCTCGGCGAGCACGAAGCGCACCGCGCCGGCGACGCTCGCCGGCTTGGTCGCCGCGTGCACGGCCGTGCGCGCGGTCTCCGGATCGTATCGCGGTGGCGCCGGTCGCGCGGGCGAAGGCGCGACGGCCGCACGCTGCACGATCACGAACTCGACGCGCCGATCGCGGTCGCCCGGCCGCGCGTCGAGCGGACGCGTCGCGCCGTACGGTACGACGACGAGCCGGCTCCCCGCGATCCCGCGCTGGACGAGCGCGCTGCGTACGGCCGCGGCCCGGCGCGCCGACAGCCCCCACGGGTCGTTCTCGTCGCCGCTGGCGTGGCCGTCGATGTCCACCTTCTCGATCTCCGCGTTCGCGCGGAGCGTCGCGGCGACCGCGTCGAGGGTCGGTCCGGTCGCGGCGGCGAGCGTGTCGCCGCCCTTCGCGAACGTGATCGCCTCGAGGACCACGAGCGCGCTGTCGGTCGTCGCCACGATGGCGTGCTGGTGGTCGGGGCAGCCGTCGCCGTCATCAGGCCCGGGCTCGTCGGGGCACTTGTCGACGGCGTCGACGACGCCGTCGCCGTCGCGGTCGGTCGCGGTCGCGGTCTCGCCGCCGATCACGCCGGTCGACGTCGGCGTGACCAGCCGACCGGTCGCGTCGGGCCGCGCCACGAACTGCGGGGTGTGCAGGTCGAGCGCGAGCGACATCGGCGCGCCGGTCGCGAGCGTGAGCTGCACCCCGTCCCAGTCGTCCTGCGACGCGTTCGCGATCATCGCCCAGCCCTGCAGCAAGCTCGATCGGTCGTCGAGCACGACGCGATAGGCGGCCTTCCACGTCGGCGTCGGCACGGCGTAGCCGACGTCGAGGTCGTGCACGCGGCCGGCCGCCATCCGCACGCCGAGCTCGAGCGACGGACCCTGCGCGGTCGGCACGTCGACGGTCGCGACGCCGGCGCCGAGCCGATCGATCACGGTCAACGTCTTCAACACGTCGTCGAGCTCGCCGCGCGCGAGGTGCAGCCCGAGCCGCTCGCCTTCGACGTGGCCGGAGCGCTCGAAGTAGCCGATGCCGTTCTGGTACAGGATCACGCGCTGCAGCTGCAGCCCGCGCGGCGGCGTGCGCGAGGCACACGCCGCGATCACCACGAACAAGACGCGTTGCATGCCGACATGGTGTCGGCGTGCGCGCCCGCGGTTACTTCGAGATCGTGACCTTGTTGATCACGACCGGCGTGTTCGGCCGATCGTCCGCGTTCGTCGGCGAGTGCGTGATCTGCTTCACGACCTCGAGCTCCTTGCACTGGCCGAACACCGTGTGGTGACCGACCAGATCGGGGCGCGCGCCTTCCATGATGAAGAACTGGCTGCCGTTCGTGCCCTGGCCGTCCTGGACGCCGGCGTTGGCCATCGCGAGCGTGCCGGGCTTGATCTCGAGCGAGCGATCGATCTCGTCGTCGAAGTGATAGCCGGGTCCGCCCATGCCGCTGCCGGTCGGATCTCCGCACTGCATCATGAAGCCGGCGATCACGCGGTGGCACTGCGTGCCGTCGAAGAACGGCTTGTTCTGCTCGATCGCGCCGGACTTCGGGTCCATCCACGCCTTCTTGCCGGTCGCGAGGCCGATGAAGTTCGCGACCGTCGCCGGGGCCTTGTCGCCCCACAGCTCGCAGTGGATCGTGCCCTGCGAGGTCTCGATCGCCGCTTGCAGCTTGGTCGCGCCGCCGAAATCCTTGGCGTACTCGGCGAGGTCGCCCGGAACCGGCGGCTTGAGATCCTGCGGCGGTGGCGGCAGCGGCTGGGGCGCCGGCTTGGCGTTGTCGCGCGCGATCGGCTCGGGCGGCAGATCGTTGCCGGCCGGCTTCGGCGCGACCGTCGTGTTGCTGCCGGTGGTGGCGTGGTCGTCGCGCGGCGACTTGTGCTCGCAGCCGGCCGCGACGAGCGCGAGCACGGCCAGGTAGGAAGCTCGATTCATGGCGGGCACCATGGCTCAAACACCAGCTTGCTTCAATGCCAGAAGCCGATCGATACGCCGCCGTTGTGGTAGTTCGGCGCGTTGTCGGCGGTCAGCGTGATCCGCCCTCGGCGCAGGCCCCACAGATCGAACTGGAACGCGCGCAACTCGATCCCGAACGTGCCGTGCAGGCGGCCGTCGACGCCCTCGAACCGACCGGGCTCCCAGTAGCTGCCGGCGCGCACGCGCAACCGTCCCGGCAGCCACTCGTATTCCACGCCCGCGCGCGGCGACCACACGACGTGGCGACCGGAGCGCTCGAGCAGCTGCGGCGACTCGAACGCCGCTTGCAGCCCGTAGCCGTTCGGCGCCGCGCCGGTGACGACGAGGTCGGCGGCAAACGTGACGGCGTGCTCGTCGCGAAACGGCGTGCGCACGATCTGATTCCACCGCGTCTCGGCCCAGCGATAGGCGATGCCGCCGGCGAGCCGCCACGGCACGTACACCTCCTCGGGCAGGATGAAGCCGTCGCACAGGTCCGGATCGCAGCCGGAGACGGACACGTTGTGGCCGTGCTCCGACGTCGCCGCCGTCGCGCCGAGCCGCAGGTCCTGCATGCGCGGCAGCCACTGCGCACCGACCTCGATGCCGGCGCCGCTGAGCGTGAACAGCGTCTCGTTCGGACTCGGCTCGGTGTCGACCAGATCGAACTGGCCGATCGAGACGTCCGCGCCGACGGCGAGATCGAGCTCCGGAATCCAGCGCGCGACCGCGAAGCGCAGGTGGAGCTCCTCGGGGCGAACGTGGGTGTCGAGGTCTTCGTACTGCCCGGTTCCGGTGATCGCCGCGGACCAGTCGTGGTACCGCCCGGCGAGCCCGAGGGTGAGCACGTTCGCGCCGCTGCTCTGCGAGCCGAGCTGCGCGTTGTCGTAGTCGCCGGACTGCGAGCCATAGAGGTAGTCGAGCAGGTAGTCCCAGCTCCACGAGTCGCTGTCGGTGGTTTGCCGCACGGCCGGCGCCGACGGGTTGATCAACATGCCGGCCGCGCCGATCGCGTTCGCGACGCCGGCACCGCCCATCGCGACGAGCGCGCTCGTGCCGAGCGCGAACCCCTCGTACAGATCGATCTCGTACGCGCGGTTCGTCAGCGGCTGCGTCGGCGGATTCGCCGACACGCTGCGCGCGACGATCAGCGCGGCTACGACGCCGGCACCGGCGGCGATCCTCACGCTTCCATCATATGCAGCTACAATGAGGCATTGCACGACCCCACGGCCGATACCGCGATCGCCGACCCGAGCTCTCCTGAGCTCGGCAAGCTCGACGACGAGCGTGCGCGATGACCGAGCCTGCGCCCGCGAGCGCGCCCGAGAGCGCTTCGCTGCCATCGCTCGCGGCCGTACCGTTCAAGCGCCGGTTCGTCGTGCCCGCGGTCGTGCTCGGCCTGATGGAGGTGCTCGGCATCGGCTATCCGCTGTGGGTCGCGTTCGATCTGGGCGAGCTCGGCGAGGGCACGCTGCTGCGCACCGCGCTGCCGGTCGGCATCGGCGCGGCGATCGCGTGGTGGGTCGCGATCGCGGCGTGGATGATGCCGCTGTGGGCCGCGGTCGCGGCGCGCCGCCGCGGCGACAAGGTCGGCAAGGAGCTCGCGGCGCGGGCGTATCGCATCACGCTCAAGGCGCCGGTGCGCGCGCTGCTGCTGCGCACGGCCGTGTGGACGGCCGCCGCGGCGCTCACCGGCCTGTTCCTGCACGTCTATGACGAGTGGCCGACCGAGCGCATCGCCTCGCTCGCGGCGATCGCCGCGCTGCACGCGCACGTCGTGTCGTGCGTGCGCGCCGTGTGGTGGGCGAACATCCTCGGCGAGGTGCGCGAGCGGCTGTTTTCGGTCGGCTCGCCGCTGCGCCGGTTCGACGACAGTCACTTTCGCCGCTTCATGCTCGTCGCGATGATCGTCGCGGGCGGCGTGCTCGGCGCGCAGGCGGCGTTCGCGTACTACTTCGTCCCGATCACGCGCGAGCAGTACCTGATGCTCGAGACGTACTTCCCGGCCGCGACGCTCGTCGGCATCACCGCGTGGACGGTGTTCGCGCGCCTGATGACGAAAGATCTGCGCGGCTACCTCGCGTCGTCGCGCGGCGAGCGCACCGATGCGCCGCCGGCGGCCGTCATCTACAAGCGCGCGCAGGCGCTGCCGTACCGGCTCGCGCTGCTCACGATCGTGGTGTGGCTCGTGATCGCACTGGTCGGCGCGCTGGTCGCGCGCCTCGCGCTCGGCTTCGACGTCGACGACACGATCATCCTGTCGGTCTCGACGATCGTGCTCGCGGTCGCCGGCTCGATCTACGAGCAGCTGTGGTACCGCGACGTGCTGCGCCCGCTGCTCGCCCACCTCACGCAGCGCTACCGCGTGCCGGTGCGCTCGATGCCGCCGTCGCTATCGCTGCGCAGCAAGCTCACGCTCAGCTTCGGCGGCGTCGTGCTGCTCGCGTGCGGCATGGCGCTGCTGTGGGGGTTCGTGCAGTACAAGAACCTGTCGACCAAGTCCGTCGTCGACAAGGCCGACATCAACCTGACGTGGCTCGATTCACTCGTGCAGACCGAGCTCGGTACGGCGACGACGGCGCCGAGCGATGCGACCGCGAGCGCGTCGCTGCGCCGCATCCTCAGCAACGCGCCCGATGCCGGCGACGAGACGCGCGCCGCGATCGTCTACTACATCGACACGGCCGGGCACCTGCTCGCGCTCGGCGGCGGGCGGATGGGCGCGCCGCGGCCGCCGTGGTACGTGCGCGCGCTGATCGAGCAGTCGAGCGGCAACTTGATCAACATGCACGGCGCCGAGCTCACCGGCAAGGCCGGCCGGCTCGCCGTGACATGGCACGACACTCGCTACGATCTCGGCGCGGTCGGCGTGTTCTATCCGAGCTATCGCGGCCGCGGCGAGGCGATGGCGGGCCCGCTCAAGGAGCTGCTCGTGTTCTTCCTCGTGCTGTTCGGCGCGTGTGCCGGCATCGTCGCGTACACGGTCGCGCAGTTCACGTCGCCGATCCGCCGGCTCGAGGAGCGCGCCGATGCGATGGCGCGCGGCGAGCTCGCCGATCCGGTCGCGGCGGGCGGCGAGGGCGACGAGATCGGCCGGCTCACGCTCGCGCTCGAGGAGATGCGCCGCAAGCTGCGCGACAAGCTGCGCTCGACCGAGGAGGTCAACATGGACCTCGAGCGCGCCGTGCAGATGCGCACCGCCGATCTCGCGCGCAAGAACCGCGAGCTCGCCGAGACGCTCGATCAGTTGAAGCGCGCGCAGCAGCAGCTCGTGCGCAGCGAGAAGCTCGCATCGATCGGTCAGCTCGTCGCCGGCATCGCGCACGAGATCAACAACCCGGTCAACGCGATCGTCAACACGGTCGGTCCGCTCGAGGATGCGGTCACGACGATCGGCAAGGATCCCGAGGCCGAGAAGGACGTGCACGAGATGCTGCGCGTCGTGCAGCGCGGCGCGCAGCGCACCAAGGCGATCGTGTCGGCGCTCCACAACTACTCGCGCACCGACGACGAGAGCGTCGTCGACTTCGATGTCGATCGCTCGATCGACGATTCGCTCGAGCTGCTCCGCCACCTGCTCAAGCAGAACGTGACGGTCGAGAAGAAGTACGGCGACGTCGGCCGCGTGCGCGGCCACGCCGGTCAGATCAACCAGGTGTTCATGAACTTGCTCACGAACGCGGCGCAGGCGCTCGCCGGGCGGGCCGGCGCGCTGGTCACGATCGAGACGCGCGGCGACGACACCGGCGTCGAGGTCAAGATCGCCGACAACGGCCCGGGCATCCCGCCCGACGTCCTGCCGCGGATCTGGGATCCGTTCTTCACGACCAAGGACGTCGGCGAAGGCACCGGCCTCGGCCTCTCGATCGTGCACGAGCTCGTCGAGCGCCACGGCGGCTCGATCGACTGCGCGACAAAGGTGGGCGAGGGCACGACGTTCACGGTCAAGCTGCCTCGCCAGATGCAAGTCACCGAGCCGGCGCGCAAACGCGCCCCGACGGACGCGAAGGCGCGCACCGGTTAGCACACGTCATCCGACATCGCGTGCGATCACCTGTCGTCGACGAGCTTGACCGGTTCTCGCCGGCGGCACGATACTGGTCTCGTGCGTCGATCAATCATCGGGGTGATCGCGGTGTGCACGCTCGCGGCGTGCGGGCACCTGGGCTTCGGCGACGGCACCGACGGCACGCCGTTGCCGCCGGGACGCTGGCAATTCGTCGCGACCGGTGCGAGCTGGGCGTGCGGGATCGCGCTCGATCAAACGCTGTGGTGCTGGGGGCACATCACCGACAATCCGACCGGCCTGCGCATCCAGCCGCCGGCGCAGGTCGGCACCGCGAAGTGGGAGAGCATCGCGGTGTCGACCTACGACAGCGGTCACGCGTGCGGCATCCAGAGCGACAAGTCGCTGTGGTGCTGGGGTGACAACACCGCCGGTCAGCTCGGCGACAACACGACCGCCTTCGCGCTCGTCCCCGAGCAGATCACCAACGCGAAATGGAACGCGATCGCCGTGGGCGGCGACAAGGGCTACACGTGCGGGATCCAGGCCGACGGTTCGCTGTGGTGCTGGGGTGACAACGAATCGGGCGAGCTCGGCGACGGCACGACGACGAACCAACTCGTGCCGGAGCAGATCGGGACCGCCAAGTGGACGTCGCTCGCGCTCGGCAACAACTACGTGTGCGGGATCCAGAGCGACGGCTCGCTGTCGTGCTGGGGCAGCAACAACTACGGCCAGCTGGGCGACGGCACGACCAACCAGCAGCTGACGCCGGAGAAGGCGATCGGCGGCTCGTGGACCGCGGTCGCTGCCGCGAGCGTTCACACCTGCGCGGTCGACAACCAGCAGGGGCTGTGGTGCTGGGGCGACAACGGCGACGGCGAGCTCGGTACCGGCGACCAGCAAGCTCAGAGCCAGCCGCTCTTCATCGCGGAGAGCAAGGTGGCGGTCGCGGTCGGTGATCGGCATACGTGCGCGATCGACGTGAACGGCCAGCTCGAGTGCTTCGGCAACGCCGCGCACGGCCAGCTCGCCGACGCGCAAGCCGGCAGCAACGGGTACGTGCTGTCACCGACGCCCGTGTCCGATTTTCACGCGGTCCGCGTCGCCGCGGGCGGCGATCAAACCTGTCTGGTCGACGACGAGCACCACCTCGTATGCACGGGGCGCAACGACGTCGGGCAGCTCGGCTCGTCACCTGGCGAGGCCCACGTGCCGGTCCGGGCGGACACGCGTACGAACTGGGCGACACTCTCGGCCAGCGGGTCGCACGCATGCGGTACGACCGCAGACGGCATGACGTGGTGCTGGGGCGGTGGCGGCGACGGCGAGCTCGGCGACGGCACGCAGTTCGATCGCCAGCAGCCGGTCAATGCCGGTGTGGGCTACGCGCAGGTCGTCACCGGGCCGACGGCCACGATCGGGCTGATGGCCGACGGTAGCGCGTGGCTGTGGGGCTACGACGGCGTCGCACAGGCCGACATGACCACCGCGGAGCAGCTCGCAGCGAACGGCTGGACGACGGCGTCGGTCGGTAGCGACCACGACTGCAACGTCGCGAGCGGAGCGCTGTGGTGCCGCGGCAGCAACTCGTGCGGCCAGCTCGGCGACGGCACGAACAACGATTCGTCGGGGGTCGCGGTGTCCGGCCAGTGGGCCGCCACTTCGGCGAACAACAACACGACGTGCGCGATCGCGGCCGGCACGAACGCGCTGTTCTGCTGGGGCGATGGCGGCGACGGTCAGATCGGCAACGGCAGTAGCGGCACCTTCTCGTCGCCCCAACCGGTGGCGATCACCGGGGCGACGCGCATCGCAGTCGGCGGCGGCTTCGCGTGCGCGATCGACACGGCGGGCGCGCTGTGGTGCTGGGGTACCGCTTGCGATGGCGAGCTTGGCGACGACGACACGTCGAGTAACGCCACCCCGACCCAGGTCGGAACGCGCAGCGACTGGAGCGAGCTCGCGACGGGCGGGGCTCACGCCTGCGCGATCCCGTCCGACGGAACGCTGTGGTGCTGGGGCAGCGCGTCCGAAGGCGAGACCGGTCACGCCGCGGCGGTCGACAAGTTCGACGCCGTCAACGACGATGCGCCGTACCAGGTCGGAACCGACACCGACTGGGCGCACGTGGCGGCCGGCGACAGCTTCACGTGCGCGCTCAAGCGCGATGGCTCGCGCTGGTGCTTCGGTCAAGACACCAACGGCGAGCTCGGCAACGGTCTGGCCTGGCAAACGGACTTCGTCGCCGTGCCCTAACCGTTCGACCGGCTCAGCGACCGATCACGTCGCGCGATGAACAGCGCGATTCTGGGCATGCCGATCCGACGCGCGTCGGTTAGGGTGGGGTCTTGCCAAGTTGTCACGACGTCCGGAGGCGTCTGACAGGCTGGCAAGCAAGGAGCGCCGTGCAGCCCTCACTCGTCAACTATTTCAAGATTTTATCTGACCGAGGAGCTGGCCCGCGCCTCGCTATTGCCACCTGGAGTATGTGGAACCAACCCGCGCGGAGCCCCTTTCGCCGGTTCGCCGCCGCCCAGGTCGAAGGTGCCGGTGGCTCGTCGCCCTCGCCCGGCGATGCCGGCGAGCCCAGCGAGCTGCGCGACGCGCCGAGCGAGAGCGGGATCGTGCTCGTGGTCGACGACGAACCGGCGATCGCCGAGTCGCTCACCAAGATCTTCCGGCGTGAAGGCCTGACCACGCTGGCTGCGACCGACGGCAGCGCCGCGCTCGATCTGCTTCGCAAGCATCGCATCGGCGTGCTGCTCACCGATCTGATGATGCCGCAGACCTCCGGCATGGACCTCCTGCGCGCGGCCAAGACGATCGCGCCCGAGACCGAGGTCGTGCTGATGACCGCGTACGGCACGGTCGAGACCGCGGTCGACGCGATGAAGGAAGGCGCGTACGACTTCGTCACCAAGCCGCTCAAGCGCGCCCACGTCGTCCGCATCGTGCGCAACGCGCTCGAGAAGCAGTCGCTGCTCGTCGAGAACCGTTCGCTCAAGGCGCAGCTCGCCGAGAAGCGCCGCCGCCAGATCATCGGCACGTCGCTGGCGTGGCGGCGCACGATGGACATCGTGATGCAGGCGGCGCCGAGCGAGGCGACCGTGCTCCTGCTCGGCGAGAGCGGCACCGGCAAGGAGCTGCTCGCGCGCGCTCTCCACGACAACAGCGCCCGGGCCAAAGGCGCGTTCGTCGCGGTCAACTGCGCGGCGATTCCGGAATCGATCCTCGAGGCCGAGCTGTTCGGCTACGAGAAGGGCGCGTTCACCGGCGCGGTCACCGCGCGCGACGGCCGCTTCGAGGCCGCGCACGGCGGCACGCTGTTCCTCGACGAGATCGGCGAGATCAGCCGCCACGTCCAGGTCAAGCTGCTGCGCGTCCTGCAAGAAGGCGAGATCGAGCGCCTCGGCGGCGCCGGCAAGACGCGTCGCATCGACGTCCGCATCGTCGCCGCGACGAACGTCGACCTCGCGGGCGAGGTCAAGGCCGGCCGGTTCCGCGAGGACCTGTACTACCGCCTCAACGTCATTCCGGTCGCGGTGCCGCCGCTGCGCGATCGCCGCGACGACGTCCCGCTGCTCGCGCAGCACTTCGTGCAGGTCTACGCCGAGAAGAACGGCAAGGCGATCGGCAGCTGCTCGCCGGCCGCGCTCGAGCGGCTCACCGAGTACGGCTGGCCGGGCAACGTGCGCGAGCTCGAGAACGCGATCGAGCGCGCCGTCGTGATGACGCGCGCGAACCACACGCTGATCGACGAAGATGCGCTGCCGCGCGAGATCCGCGATTCCGCACCGGGCACCGCCTCGGCGACGTCGCTGACGTTCCCGCTCGGTATGCCGCTCGCCGAGATCGAGATGCGCGTGATCCACGAGACGTTGCGTCACACCCGCGGTGACAAGCGGTTGACCGCGAAGCTGCTCGGCATCGCGACGCGCACGATCTACCGCCGGCTCGCCGAGCCCGATCCCGAGCCCGAGTCCGAGTCCGAGTCCGAGCCCGAGCCCGAGAAAGCGTAAGCCATGCAAGACCTCGTCAAGCGCTACTTCTGGATCCTCGGCGCCGCCGTCGTCATGGTGTGCTCGGTGTTCGCCGCGAAGGCGACGAGCCACGTGCTCGAGGCGAAGTACCTGTCCGACTCCGAGCACGCGCCGAAGGTCGCGGTGACCGCGCCGTCGCCGGCGACGCCGGTCAAGGCCGCGCGCAGCAAGGACGGCGCGCTGGTCGCGGCGCGCGACATGTTCTGCTCGGACTGCACGCCGGCGGTCGCGGTGGTGTCGAGCGATCCGTCGGCGGTGACGACGACGACGTTGCCGCTCCAGCTGCTCGCGACCAACGTCGGCAACAAGCCCGACGAGTCCTACGCGACGATCGTCAACACCGAGAGCCAGATCCAGGGAAGCTTCTCGATCGGCGACAAGATTCCGGGCGCGAGCGGCAAGCTCAAGATGATCCACTACAAGTACATCGAGTTCGAGAACAGCGGCCACATCGAGCGGCTCGTGCTGCAGGGCCAGACGCCGCCGCCGGTCGCCGTCGCCGAGACCAAGCCCGAAGGCGACGGCGACGACCTCGAGGCGATGGTCGAGCACGGCATCAAGTCGACCGGCGAGAACCAGTTCGACATCGACAAGGCGCTCGTCGACAAGATCGTGCAGAACCCGATGGGCGTCGCGAAGGGCGCGCGCATCGTGCCGGCGATGACGAACGGCAAGGCGAGCGGGTTCAAGCTGTACGCGATCCGCCCGAACTCGGTGTTCGCGAAGCTCGGCCTGACCAACGGCGACACGCTCGAGTCGATCAACGGCATGGAGATGACGACCGCCGAGCAAGCGCTCGAGGTCTACACGAAGCTGCGCGACGCCACGTCGCTCGAGGTCGAGCTCCAGCGCCGCGGCAAGCCGCTGACGCTCAAGTACACCATCCACTGAAGGTAGCCTGATGAAGCGGAAGATCTCCCAACTCGCAGTCGTCGCGGTCGCGCTCGCGGTCGCGTCACCGGCCTTCGCACAACCCGGCGGCGGTTCCGGATCCGGAACGCCGCCCTCGGGCAGCAGCGACGAGCCGATCTACGTGTGCAAGCACGCGACCGGCCCGGTCGCGGTGAACTTCAAGCCCGAGAGCGAGCTGAAGGACCTCATCGCGTGGGCGATGGGCTTCACGTGCAAGAACTTCATCCTCGATCCGCGCATCGTGTCGACCGGCAAGAAGGTCACGGTGATGGCGCCGGCGAAGATGAGCCCGGGCGACGCCTACCGGCTGTTCCTGGTCGCGCTGTCGACGATGGGCCTCACGGTCGTGCCGAAGGGCAACATCCTGCGCATCGTCGAGTCGGCGACCGCGAAGAGCGAAACGCTTCCGATGATGCAGAAGGGCATCCCGCCCGACGACGATCAGATGGTGCGCTACATCCTGCACCCGTCGTACGCGCAGACCGAGACCTTGCGCGCCGCGCTCGACTCGGTGCGCTCGCCCGCCGGCAGCGTGCAGGCCGCCGGCAACACGATCGTCATCACCGACTACGCGAGCCAGGTGCGCGACATGATGTCGCTCGCGAAGACGATCGACGTGCCCGGCAACAACGAGGGCATCTACACGATCCCGGTCAAGCACGCCGACGCGCAGCAGCTCGCGCAGAAGATCAACGAGATCCTCGGCCTCACCGGCGGCCCGCCGGGCGCGGGTGGCCAGGTCAACACGCGCGTGCCGACCGCGCCGCGCAACGGGCCGGCTCCGGCGCCGGCCGCGACGTCGATGTCGGAGGAGGCGGGCAACGCGATCCCGTCGAAGATCCTCACCGACGAGCGCACGAACACGCTGATCGTCGTGTCGGCCGAGCCCGGCTACGAGCGCGTGAAGGCGCTCGTCGATCGCCTCGACATCGTGCTCGACACCGAGGGCGGCGCCGGCATCCGCGTCTACCCGCTCGAGAACGCGCTCGCCAAGGATCTCGCGCAGACGCTCAACAACGCGCTGCAGGGCCGCACCAGCCAGCAGGGCGCGAAGCCGGGGCAGCCGGGGCAGCCCGGTCAGCCGGCGCAGCCTCAGCCGCAGCCCGGCCAGCCCGGCGCGGTCGGCGAGTTCGGCGCGATGCTCGAGGGTCAGGTCCGGATCACGAACGACGATCCGACGAACTCGCTCATCATCATGTCGACCGGCCGCGACTACCTCGCGGTCAAGGACGTGATCCGCCGCCTCGACCAGCCGCGCCGCCAGATCTTCATCGAGGCGCTCATCCTCGAGGTCCAGCTCGACAAGACGCTGCAGCTCGGCTCGAGCGAGCACGGCGGCTTGCCGGTCGACAACGGCAGCGCGCTCGTGATCGGCGGCGTCGAGAGCGCGAACGGTCCGAGCTCGCTCAACGTCGCGTCGCTCGCGTCGCTGTCGGGGTTGATCGGCGGCGTCATCGGCGCCCCGCTGACCAACTCGCAGACGTTCCTCGGCACGAGCATCCCGTCGTACGCCGTCCTGTTCCAGGCGCTCGTCAACCACAACAACACCAACATCCTGTCGGCGCCGCACATCATCGCGATCGACAACGAGAAGGCCGAGTTCTCGGTCGGTAACAACATCCCGTATCAGGCCGGCCTGTCGTTCGGCGGCATCGGCCTGCCGTCGACCGGCACGACCGGCACGACCGGCTCGACCGGTCTGCCGGTCGGCTCGATCGGTCAGAACATCCAGCGCGAGAATCTCACGCTCGACCTCAACGTCACGCCGCACATCTCGGGCACCGATTCGGTGCGCCTCGAGCTCGAGCAGAACACGAAGGATCTCGGCGGCAAGGACCCGCAGCTCGGCCCGACCTGGACCGAGCGCAAGCTCAAGACGCAGGTCGTCGTCCACGATCAGGAGAGCGTCGTCATCGGCGGCCTGATCCAGGAGCGCGACATCTACACCGCGTCGAAGGTGCCGCTGCTGGGCGACATCCCGATCCTCGGCTATCTGTTCAAGTACACGACGAAGGAGCACAAGAAGACGAACCTCCTGATCCTGCTCACGCCTTACATCATCAAGGACCGGCTCGACCTCGAGCAGATCCGCGAGCGCAAGGACCGCGAGTATCAGGAGTTCACCGCGTCGTTCTCCAACCTGAACGCCATGAAGTACGAGCCGCAGGTCGATTACCGCCGCAAGCGCGGGCTGGTCGAGGAGATCAACCGCTCGCTGCAGTCGGTGGAAGAGGACGCCGAAGCGCTCGGCAACGCCGGCAAGCGTCAGTACGTGCCGGAGGGCCCGATCGACGTCCATCCGTCGAACATCGAGGCGCCGCCCGACAACGCCGGCCACGGCAACGGCGAGACCCCACGGAGCCCATAGCATGGTCGTCGCGTTCCCCCACGCAGCGCTGCTCGGCGAGATCCTGGTCTCGCGGTGCAACGTCGCGCGCGATGCGATCGAGCGGGGGCTCGCGAAGCAGCGCGAGGAGGGCGGCCTGATCGGCGAGGTGCTCGTCGCGCTCAAGCTGATCGACGAGGAGCAGCTCGCGCTCGCGCTCGCCACGCAGTTCGACATGCCGTACCTGCGCGATCTGCCGCGCGCCGAGGACATCGCGAGCGAGCTCATCGACAAGGTGCCGATCAACTTCGCGCGGCAGCGGCTCGTGCTGCCGCTCGGCCGCGATCCGGCGACCGGCCGGATCACGATCGCGGTCGCCGATCCGCATGCGGTCGAGGTGATCGACGCGGTCGGCGTGCTGATGGGCGAGCCGGTCGAGCCGGTCGTCGTCTCGAGCACGAAGATCGTCGATCACATCAACAAGACGTACTCGCGGCTGCGCGGCGGCGCCGAGCTCGAGGAGAGCGTCAAGAAGGACGACGAAGACGCCGAGTTCCAGTCCGAAGAGCTCGTCGACATGCTCGACGCCAACGACGAGGCGCCGATCATCCGCTGGGTCAACTCGCTGATGTTCCAGGCCGCGAAGGAAGGCGCGTCGGATATCCACATCCGGCCGGGCGAGAAGGAGATCCTCGTCCGCTACCGCATCGACGGCGTGCTGCGCGAAGTGAAGCGCGCGCCGAAGAAGTTCCAGGCTTCGATCATCGCGCGCGTGAAGATCATGGCCGGGCTCAATATCGCGGAGAAGCGCTTGCCGCAGAGCGGGCGCATCCGGCGCAAGATGGCGGGCAAGGACGTCGACATGCGCGTCGAGACCGCGCCGACCGCGGGCGGCGAGAGCGTCACGATCCGTCTGCTCGATCGTTCGAGCGTGCTGCTCGGCCTCGCCGACATCGGCTTCGCCGACGATCACCTCGAGCTGATCCGCTCGATCATCGCGCGCCCCCACGGCATCTTGCTCGTCACCGGCCCGACCGGCTCCGGCAAGACGACCACGCTGTACGCGTGCCTGTCCGAGATCAACTCGCCCGAGCTCAACATCCTCACCGTCGAGGATCCGGTCGAGTACCAGCTCGAGGGCATCTCGCAGACGCAGGTCAACTCGAAGATCGATCTGACGTTCGCGTCGGGCTTGCGCTCGTTCTTGCGCCAGGACCCGGACGTCATCATGGTCGGCGAGATTCGCGACCGCGAGACCGCGGAAGTCGCGATCACCGCGTCGCTCACCGGTCACCTCGTGTTCTCGACCGTTCACACCAACGACGCGGCCGGCGGCATCACGCGCCTCGTCGACATGGGCATCGAGCCGTTCCTCGTCGCGAGCTCGCTCGTCGGCCTGCTCGCGCAGCGCCTCGTGCGCCGGCCATGCCACGAGTGCGCGCGCCCGGTGCGGCCGTCGGCCGAGATCGTGCGCGAGCTCGGCCTCGATCCCGACACGTTCTTCCGCGGCGGCTATCACTTCCCGAACGTCAAGGGCATGCGGCCGCCGCCGCCCGGCACGGTGTTCGAGCCGGTCGGCTGCCCGTCGTGCCAGCAGCTCGGCTACAAGGGCCGGACCGGCATCTACGAGCTGCTCATGGTCGGCGACAAGGTCCGCCGCCTCACGCTCGACAAGGCCGACGCCGGGTCGATCCGGAACGCGGCGGTCGAGGACGGCATGGTCGCGCTCCGCCTCGACGGTGCGCGCAAGGTCGTGCTCGGCATGACGACGCCCGAGGAGGTCATGCTGATGACCGCGGAGGCGACCGACTAAGTGCCGATGTACGCGTACAAAGGCGTCGGCCCGAACGGCAAGGGCGTGACCGGCGTGCGCGACGCCGACTCGCCGAAGACGCTGCGCCAGGTCCTGCGCAAGGACGGCGTGATCGTCACCAGCTTCGATCTGTCGAAGGGCGGCAAGGCGGCGAAGGATCAGAACGCGAAGAAGGGCGGGCTGTCGAAGGAGGTCGATCTCGGCGCGTTGTTCGGCGGCGTCAAGAAGGTCGAGATCGCGGCGTTCACGCGCCAGATGGCGACCTTGCTCAAGGCCGGCATCCCGCTGTCGGAGGCGCTCGGCGCGCTCGTCGAGCAGCTGACGAACGTGCGGTTCAAGACGCCGGTGTCGGAGGTGCGCGCCGCGGTCAACGAGGGCAGCTCGTTCGCCGACGCGCTCGCGAAGCACCCGAAGCTGTTCGACGAGCTGTTCGTGTCGATGGTGCGCGCCGGCGAGGTCGCCGGCAACCTCGACGAAGTGCTCACGCGCCTCGCCGACTTCCTCGAGGCATCGCAGAAGCTCAAGTCGAAGGTGACGGGCGCGATGATCTACCCGATCCTGATGGCGGTCGTCGGCGCGGGCATCATGACGCTGCTCATGGTCAAGGTGATCCCGAACATCACCGACATGTTCAAGCAGCAGGGCAAGACGCTGCCGCTCAACACGCGCTTCTTGATCTGGATGTCCGACTTCATCGGCCACTACATCATCTTGCTCATCCTCGGCACGATCGGCGCCATCGTCGGCTTCACGTACTGGACGCGCTCGAAGGAGGGCAAGCCGATCTGGCACAAGTTCGTGCTCAAGATGCCGGTGGTCGGCGAGCTCTCGCGCACGATCAACGTCGGCCGGTTCGCGCGCACGCTCGGCACGATGCTGCACTCCGGCGTGCCGATGCTGCGCGCGCTCGACACCGCGAAGCAGATCGTCGCGAACGTGCTGATCCAGGGCGCGATCGAGGACGCGAAGAAGGCGGTCACCGAGGGCGAGTCGCTCGCGGTGACGCTGAAGAAGTCGGGCCACTTCCCGGCCACGATGATCCACATGACCGCGGTGGGAGAGCGTGCCGGTCAGCTGGAGCAGATGCTCGAGCGGGTCGCCGTGACCTACGAAGCGGAAGTCGACGTCAAGCTGACGCGCCTCACCTCGCTGCTCGAGCCGCTCATGCTCGTGCTGATGGGCGGCGCGGTGGCGTTCATCGTGTTCTCGATCTTGCAACCCATCATGGACCTCGGACAGCTCAGTGGACCCAGGTAAGGAGACCGTATGCGCATGCGAAACAAACTCTCGAAGATGCTCGCTGGCCAGCAGCGCGGCATGACCCTGCTCGAGATCATGATCGTGCTGGCGATCCTCGCGCTCGTCATGGGCCTGCTCGTCGGGCCGCGCGTGATGAAGCTGTTCGCGGAGTCGAAAGAAGACATCGCGCGGCTCACCGTGCAGAAGTTCGTCAACGAGGCCTATCCGATGTGGTCGCGCAACGCGAGCGATCCGTGCCCGAAGAGCCTCGACGATCTCAGCCCGTACATGGACAAGAAGGACACCAAGGATCCGTGGGGCAACCCGTACAAGATGTACTGCGGCCAGACCCTGCCGCCGGGCGCCAAGGGCGGCATCGCGGTGTCGTCGGCGGGCGCCGACGGCAAGGACGGCACCGAGGACGACATCAAGTCCTGGCAATGAGCTGATGCAGCTGCGTGCGCATAGAGGAATGACGGTCCTGGAGCTCATGATCGTGCTCGCGATCATCGGCCTGGCCGCGTTGCTCGCGCGCACCGGCTATCGCAACTTCACGAAGGCGGATCTGGTCGACAACTCCACCGAGCTCGCCGCGATCATGAAGCGCGCGAGCCAGCTCGCGATCGAGCACGGCGACCTGTACCGCGTCACGATCGACATGGACAAGTCGGTGTACCTCGTCGAGGTCTGCCAGGGCCAGGTCACGATCCAGCGCAACGAGCTGGTCCGCCCCGACGAGAAGGCGAAGCAGGCCGCGCTCGAGACCGCGAAGGCGCGCATGAACGGCATGCCGGCGGATACCGGCGACCCCGGTCAGGCGACCGATCCGGAAGAAGCGAACCGGCGCGCGCTCGCGATCGTCGGCCATCACATCGCCGATCGCACGTGCGCGCCGGCGACCGATTCGTTCGTCGGCGTCAACGTCGATGCGACGACGAAGGGCAAGCCGAAGGGCTGGGCCCGCGCGCTGGCCGCCGACAAGGGCGTCCGGTTCAAGGAGATCTGGGTCCAGCATCGCGAGACCTCGGTGACCAAGGGCCAGGTCGCGGTCTACTTCTGGCCGAACGGCAGCTCGGAGAAGGCGGTCGTCGAGCTGACCGACGGCGTCGGCAACGACGGTGACGTGTTCAGCGTGCTCGTCGACGGGCTGACCGCGCGCATCGAGCTCAAGGACGGCGCGTTGCGCGACGTCAACGACCACATGATGCGCAACGCGATGGGCGACAAGGACGCGAAGCGCGAGGGCGAGCTGTGATGATCCGGAGTTACCGCCAAGGCGCCAGGCAGACGCCAAGACGCCAGAAGAACCGGATCGGGCCCGATCCTGTTCTCCTGGCGCCTCGGCGTCTTCGGCGCCTTGGCGGTAATTCCCGATCTGGGTTCACGTTGCTCGAGGTGATGATCGCGCTCGCGATCCTCGGCCTCGGGCTCACCGTGCTGATCAAGAGCACCGCGAACAGCATGTTCGCGGCCGAGGATGCGCACCAGATGGGCATCGCGACCGATCTCGCGCGCGCGAAGATGTACGACATCGAGGAAAAGCTGCTCAAGGACGGCTTCACCGACACCGACCAGTCGCAGCTCGACTACAAGCCGTTCGAAGAAGAGGGCTGGCCGCAGTTCCAGTACGCGTACAAGGTCGAGATCGTCGAGTTCCCGAACTTCGACGATCTGCAGAAGATGGCGATGGGCCGCGCGCAGCAGATCGCGGCCGGCTCTGGCTCCGGCGGATCGAACCAGTTCGGCGCGCCGTTCTCGGGCTCCGGCTCGGGCTCGGGCTGGGGCTCGGACTTCGGCTCGGGCACGGTCTTCGGCTCGGCGTTCGGCTCGGGACTCGGCTCGGGCTCGAACATCTTCGGCTCCGGCGACAACCCGCTCGGCGCGTTCCAGAACAGCGCGATGGGCGGAATGCTCGGCATGATGGGCATGTTCGGCGGCGGCAACGCGAGCGGTGCGGTCGGCGCGGCCGGCGGCCAGCTCATCCAGTCGCAGTACACGATGTTCCAGCAGATCTTGAAGGTGACGATCCGCAAGGTCTCGCTCGACGTGCGCTGGCAAGTGCTCGGCCACGATCGCTCGCTGCGCGTCGTCGCGTTCTATACCGATCCGTCGGCGATGGATCAGGTGCTGAACGGCATGGGCGCGCAGGATCTTTCCGGCAGCGGCTCGGGCAGCGGCTCGGGCTCGGGCTCGGGCTCGGGCTCGGGCTCGAACAAGACCACGCCGAGCACGGGATCGGGGGCGGGGCACTGATGAAGCGCGAAGCCGGCATGACGCTGATGGAGATCATGATCGCGATGGCGATCATGGCGGTGATGCTCGTCCTCGCGTGGAAGACGATCGGCAATGCGTCGGATGGCCGGCGCACATTCGAGCAGTACGAGGAGCGCAACCACGAGCTGCGCATCGCGATGGGGCGCATCGTCGCCGACTTCGAGGGGGCATACCTGTCGCTCGACGAAGGTTGCCCGCCGGGCAGCACGTGCCCGCCGTACGTCACCGATCACCCGCGCACGCTCATGCAGGCGCGCGCGACCGGCAAGATCCCGAAGATCCGGTTCTCGACGCTCGGCCACCGCGTGCTGTGGTCCGACGCGAACGAGTCCGAGCAGACCGTGATCGAATACCTCGCGCGTTCGAACCCCGAGCCCGAGCACGCGAGCGAGACCGATCTCATCCGCCGCGAGCAGCGCCGGCCGTCGAACATGCCGCCCGATCAGGAGCCGTCCGAGTACGACGTGCTCGCGCACGACATCCAGAGCCTCAAGCTCGAGTACTGGAACTGGAGGACGCTCGAGTGGGTCGACCAGTGGGACACCACGCAGTCCGACGGCAACCGCGGCTGGTTGCCGAGCCGCGTGCGCATCACGCTCGTGCTCAAGAGCTTCGACGGCAAGGACATCAAGATGGTGACGCAGGCACGCGTCTACATGCAGGAGCCGCTGAACTTCTCGCCGACATGACGATCGCGAAGCGAAATAGGAAGCGTGGCGTGGCCCTCGTGGCCGTGATCATCGCGATCGCGATCACGGTCGCGATCACGAACGAGTTCGGCACCGAGACGTCGACCGATCTGACCGCGGCGGCGAACTACCGCGATCAGATGAAGGCGCACTTCCTCGCGCGTTCGGCGCAGAGCATGGGCGAGCTGGTCGTGCGCATCCAGCAGCGGCTCGACAACATCAAGCAGCTCCAGGGTCTGTTCCAGATCACCGACTACGCCGACACGCTGATCCTGCCGTTCTGCGGCAGCAACGCCGAGGTTCACGACCTGCTCGGGCCGCTCGCCGATCACATCAAGGGCCTGGGTGCCGATGTCGGCACGTGCGGCTTCGACGGCCCGTTCAAGACCGAGGACGACAAGATCAACGTCAACTGCGCGAACAACCAGACCGCGTGGCAGACCGTGTACGCCGCGATCGGCGCGCTGATCTACCCGCCCGCGTACGACCAGGTGTTCGACGAGAACGACGCCGAGGGCTGGCACCGCGATCGCCAGACCCAGGCCGCCGCGATCATCGACTACATCGACGCCGACCAGCAGCACCTGCGCGACCGCGGCACGTCGGAGGACTATCCGTACACCGAGCTCAAGGACAAGTACTACGCGAAGAACAACTACATCGACACGGTCGGCGAGCTGAAGCAGGTGCGCGGCGTCGACGATCGGTTCTGGACCTTGTTCGGCGACGCGTTCACGGTCTACGGCGGCTGCAAGCTCAACGTGAGCCTGTTGTCGAACACGCAGCTGATCGCGGCGGTGCTGTTCCTCGCCGCCGCGAACCCCACCGATCCGGTCGTCACCGATCCGAAGCGGCTGTACCTGCTCGCGAGCTACATCGCGAAGTCGCGCGAGTTCGGCGAGATCTTCACGAACCTCGACGACTTCATCGCGTTCGTGAAGAACCCGGGGCAGTCGGTGCAGTCGCTGGCATCGACCGGGCAGGGCTCGATCTCGGGCAGCGCGGCGTCGGCGGCGGTGAGCGCGGGCTTGCCCGGGCTGTCGCAGAACATCGGGCTCGTGCTCGACAAGACGAAGCTCGCGCAGATCGCGACCGTCGGGCCGCGCCGCACGTATCGGATCACCGCATACGGCGAGATCGTCGGTCCGGTCGACAAGGACGGCAAGCCGATCTTCCCGCCGATCCGGGCGACCGTGAACGGCGTCTGGGACACCAAGGTCGTGCCGCAAAACGTTCGCAAGCCACCCGTGCCGAAGGGCGCCTGGGTGTTCGAGAAGGAAGAATAAGTGCTCCGACTGCGTATTTTCGATCTGACCCGGCGCGCGAGGCGCGTCGAGCGCGAGGCGCTGCGACGAAGCGTCACTGGACGTGCCGCGAGGAGCGGCAACGACGCGATCGGCGATGGATCGCGCGCCCGGCGGAGCGAAAATACGCGGGCGGAGCACTAGATGGCGTCGCGCGTATTCGCGGTCGATCTCGGTGCGTGGAGCGTGAAGCTCGCAGTCGCGACCCCGGGCCTGCGCGGCGCGACGCTCGTGCAGGTCGTCGAGCGCATGGTGCCTCTCGGCGACGAGCCGGCCGAGCAGCGCGCGCGCGCCGTGCTCGCCGCCGCGGTCGACGAGCTGCACCTGCGCGACGAGTCGGGCTACCTCGGCGTCTACGGCGACCAGGTGTTCACGCAGGTGCTCGAGTTCGGATTCAAGCACCTGCGCCGCGCCGAGCTCGACAAGGCGGTCGGCGGCGAGCTCGAAGGCGTCGTGCCGGTCGATCTCGAGGACATGGTCTACGCCTACGAGCAGATTCCGCCGGCGCCGGCGCAGATCGTCGAGCCGGGCTCGCCGGCACGCGGCCGCGTCGCGGCGCCCGCCGAGGGCATGCGCGTGTTGAGCTACGCGATGCGCCGCGATCGCGCCGAGAATCTGCTCGCGATCGGCAGCTCGTGCGGGTTCCACACCCGCGGCGTGCTCGCGTGCGGCGGCGCCGCCGTGCGCCTCGTCGATCGCGCGCCGTCGCTCGCGAAGGCGCGGACCGACGGGCCGGTCGCGGTGATCGACATCGGCCACGAGCGCACCGACGTCGTCGTCGTCCACGCGAGCAAGGCCGTGTTCAGCCGCTCGGTCGCGCGCGCCGGCAAGCAAGTCACCGAGGCGATCTCTCGGCACTGGCAGATTCCGTGGGATGCCGCCGAGCGCGCGAAGCACAGCGACGGCTTCATCGCGTCGGGCGTCGAGCCGGCGACCTCGCCGCAGTGGGCGAAGATCTCGCAGGTCTTGACCGGCGAGCTCACGCCGTTCGCGCGCGACCTGCGCCAGACGCTCGCCGCGTGCCGCGCGCGCACCGGGTTCTCGCCGGTCGCCGCGATCCTCGTCGGCGGCGGCGCGCGCCTGCGCGGCATCGGCAGCTTCCTCGCCGAGCAGCTCGCGATTCCGGCGTGGCACCTCACGCCCGACGACCTCGCCGCGCTCGCCGGGCCGAAGATCAGCCCCGAGGCAGCCGCGACCATGCCGATCGATTCCGCGGCGCTCACCGTCGGCATGGCGTACGACGCCGCCGGCGGCCGCCCGCAGTTCAACCTGAGCGCGGGCCAGCTGGCCGGGCGCGTCGATCTGTCGTACCTGCGCGCGAAGGCGGTGCCGCTCGGCGCGGCGGCGCTCGCGGTCGCCGCGTTCGCCGCGATCAGCGCGTACGCCGACCTCTACCAGCTCAAGAAGGCCGACAATGTCCTCGCGACGCGGCTCGCGAACGAGACGCAGGAGATGTTCGGCGCGCCGAAGTCGGCCGACGACGTGCTCGGCCAGACCGGGTCGGGCGCCGCGGCTGCGGGCTCGCCGATGCCGCACATGACCGCGTACGACGTCCTGATCGAGCTCAACGGCCATCTGCCGCCGAAGGACAAGATCACGCTCAACGTCGACAAGCTCAACATCGACGACCAGAAGGTCGACCTCCAGGGCACGGTCAAGACGCCGGAGGAGCTCGATCAGCTCGTCGGCGAGCTGAAGAAGGTCGATTGCTTCAAGGACGTCCAGCGCGGCGCGACCGACCCCGGCGAGAACGGCACGCGTCGCTTCCACGTCACCATCACCGCGCAGTGCATGTGAGGTAGCCAGGCATGTCCACGATCACCGACCGAGCACGAGACTTCTGGGACCGGATCTCGCCCCGCGAGCGCCGACTCGTGATCATCGCCGGCATCGCGGCGCCGATCGTGCTCGCGATCTGGCTCGGCCTCGCGATCCACGACGGTCTCGACGCGATGGAGCAGCGCAACGATCACACGCGCAAGGCGCTCGCCGTGCTCGCCGATCTGCGCGCGCGGGGCCAGACCCACGCGCAGGTGGACGACTCGATCGCGACGATGCCGACCTTGCCGCTCAGCCTCGAGACCTACCTCAACACGGCCGCGAAGGAGGCGCACTTCGATCTGTCCAAGGTCGGCGTCACGCCGCGCACGCCGCAGGAAAAGAACGGCTTCGTCACGAGCTCGGTGTCGTTGACGCTGACCAAGCTGACGATCGCCGAGGCCAAGGATTTCCTGCAGCGGATCGAGAGCAACTCGAAGTACGTCGCGGTGACGCACCTCGAGCTGAGCGCGGACAGCCGCGAAAAGGACAAGATCACGATGACGCTCGAGGTGTCCTCGTACTCGAAGTCGCCGCCCGCGAAGGCGGACGGCTCCGGCTCGGGCAGCGCCGGCTCCGACGGCTCGAGCAAGGGGAGCTGACGTGGCGTTCCCGATCGATCTCAGCCCGCGCATGCGTCGGATCCTCCGCTACGTCGCGATCGGCCTCGTCGGCCCGATCACGTTCGTGTTCGCGCTGCAGCTGACGCTGCCGGTCGAGCGCGCGAAGGACAAGTTGATCGAGGCGCTGTCGCCGTCGTACGACGTGTCGATCGGCAGCGTCGAGCGCGGCATCATGCCGGGCCGGATCTATCTGCATTCGGTGTCGCTGCGCACGCGGCCGAGCAAGCCCGACGAGCAGCCCACGACGCTGTTCGTCGATCAGCTCGAGATCGACGTCGGCATCTTCGCGCTGTTGCGCGGCAACCTGTCGGTCGACTTCGACGCGCGGCTCGAGCCGAACAACCGCGACGCGCGGCTGTCCGGCAACATCACGCTCGCCGGGTTCGGCAAGAAGGGCTTCGCCATCCACGCCGGCGGCAAGGACGTGCCGGGCGCCGACCTCCCGCTGCGCGGCCTGATCGGCCTGCCGATGACCGGCAAGCTCGACCTCGACATCGCGCTCGACCTGCCGGTGGAGCCGCGCGCCGGCAAGAACGCGCCGAACTGGCAGAAGGCCGCGGGCTCGATCGACTTCGGCTGCCCGTCGGGCTGCACGTTCGGCGACGGCAAGACGAAGCTCAAGCCGATCCTCAAGAACCGCACGCAGCAGGTCATGGTGGCCGACGGCATCGACTTCGGCAAGGTCGACATGGACTCGCTCGAGGCGCACGGCGAGTTCAAGAACGGCAGCTTCGATGTCACGAAGTTCGAGTCGAGCTCGAAGGACGGCGAGGTCCACATCGACTACGCGATGAAGCTCGAGCCCGACATCATGGACTCGATGGTGACCGGATGCCTGCGCTTCACGGCATCCGAGACGCTGCTCAAGCGCGATCGCAAGACCTACGACGCGATCAACCTGTCGGGCGCGGAGCGCCGCTCGGACGGCTTCTTTCACATCACGCTGACCGACAAGCTGAAGGAGATGAAGCGGCTCAATCAGGAGTGCGGCCCGAACGTTCACCACGTCGCGCCCGACGCGCCGCACGTCACGGTGCGGCCGACGATGCCGAGTCCGCCGCCGGCGACCGGCAGCGGCGAGGAGACCAAGCCGGGAGGTCCGCCGACGCCGATGCCGCCGCCGACGACGCCGCCGGGCCGGCCTATGCCGGAGCGCCCGCTCGAGCCCGCGGGCTCGGCGACGACGACCAAGGGACCGGCGGCCGGGCCGCCGCCGCCCGAAGGCTCGGGAGCAACGGGTGCGCCCGAGGGCTCGGCGGAGGGCTCGGCCGGCTCCGGCGAGCCGTATCCGCCGCTGCAGTGACGATCACCTCGGCCTTCGTCTACGGTCCGAGCCCGACCCACACCGCGCCGTCGGCGCCGACCTCCTTCTTCCAGATCGGCACGCGGTCCTTCAAGCGATCGATCATCGCGCGGCACGCGGTGAACGCCTCGGCGCGATGCGGCGCCGACGCGGCGATCGCGACCGCGATCTCGCCGACCGCGAGGTGGCCGACGCGGTGCTCGACCGCGAGCCTGACGCCCGCGATCTCGCGCTCGATCTCGTCGCACAGCTCGGTCATCACGCGCACCGCCATCGGCGCGTAGGCCTCGTATTCGAGATGATCGATCGCCGCCCCGTGGCTGCGGTCGCGCACCATGCCCGTGAACGTCACGATCCCACCGGCGCCGTGGCCGCGCACCGCGGCGATGCAGCGATCGAGCGAGAGCGGCTCGTCGGCGAGCACGACGTGGTGGCCGCCGCCGCCGGCGACCGGCGGAATCAAGGCCAGCTCGTCGCCGTCGCCGAGCGCGCGCGCGTCGTCGGCGAACTCCTGGTTCACCGCGACGCGAAACCGGCCGCGCAGCTGCGCGATCGCCGCGTGGCGCGCGGCGAGCGCCGCGACCGCATCGGCCACGCTCGCGCCGCCCGGCAGCTCGAGCTCGTCGTGATCACGCCCGATGCGCTCGCGAAACACCGCGAAGTAGAGGACGGAGACGCGCACGTCGCGGTGGTACCGTGCGCGCGTGGCCGCGTCCAGCGACTCGGAACACCTGAAGGCGCTGTTCCGGCGCATCCACGCGGTCGTGCGGCGTATCCCGCGCGGCCGCGTCGCGACCTACGGTCAGGTCGCGGAGCTCGCCGGCATTCCGGGCGGCGGGCGCGTCGCCGGCGCGGCGATGAAGACGAGCACGCCCGCCGATCGGCTGCCGTGGCAGCGCGTGATCGGCAAGGCCGGCAAGCTGCGCGGCCGCATCGCGATCCACGATCCGGTCGGCGCCGCGGTGCAGCGGGAGCTGCTCGAGCGCGAGGGCATCGAGGTCGGCGCGACCGGCCTCGTCGCGCTCGATCGCTGGGGCTGGCTGCCTACAGGCGGATCAGCCCGCGGCGCATCGCCTCGACGACGGCCTCGGTCCGGGTCGAAGCGCCGAGCTTCATCATCACGCCGTTGACGTGGAACTTCGCGGTGTGATCGCTGATGCCGAGGCGGTCCGCGATCAGCTTGTTCGACAGGCCCTCCGCGAGCAGCTGCACGACCTGCTTCTCGCGCTCGGTCAGCTCGCCGCGGCCCTTGCTCGTCGTTGCCTTCACCGGCTGGGCCGGGACCAGGGTCTCGGCGAGCGCCGTATCGATCACGGTGAGGCCGCTGCGGACGGCCGCGAGCGCGGCCTGGATGCCGGGGCCGACCTGGTCGCGCAGGACGACGCCGCGCGCACCTGCTGCGATCGCCGGCGCGACGTGCGCCGGATCCTGCACGATCGCGACGGCGGGGACGTCGAGCGTGCGCAGCTCGCCCAGGCGGCCGAGCGTGCGTTCGCGGTCGTTACCGGCATCCCACAGCGCGACCTCCGCGGCATCGCGCTCGACGACATCGAGCGCGGGGCGGCCCGCCGAGCCGAGCTGCGCGAGCAGGCTCGACAGTCCCGCTCGCAGCAGCGGATCGTCGGTCAGGAGCGCGACTTTGATCGGGTCGGCCACCGACCCGATCGGGACTTGTGGGTTGCGTGTCATGGTGATGATGCAAGGTGTGCACGCCGGACGTGCAGGTCAAGGCTAGCCATCCGGCTAGGCGATCATCGCGAACGGGTCGGAGAACCACGGCAGCTGCCCGATTTTTCGACGGAAACCTCGCCGATCGGCGGATATCGCCGCGCGCGCATTCGCTGCACGCTGTGTTGCATGGCCCAGCCCGCTCTCGATGTTTTTTCCGCCCTCGATCAAGCCCTCGCCGCAGCGGTCGCCGCCGCGGCGCCCTCCGTGGTTCACGTAGCCCGCGGCCACGGTAGCGGTGGCACCGGCATCGCGTGGTCCGAGGACCTCGTGGTCACGTCCAGCTTTCACGTCCCGGATCGCACGCGCGTCAGCGTCGGCGACGACGCGCGCGATGCCGAGGTCATCGGCCGCGATCCCGGCACCGACGTCGCGCTCCTGCGCGTGACCGGCGGCGGCCTCGTGCCGGCGAGGCTGCGCGAGCTCGGCGACCTCGCGGTCGGCAACCTCGTGCTCGCGCTCGGACGGCCGGGCCGCACGACGCGGGCATCGCTGCGCGCGATCGGCGTGCTCGGCCCCGAGGTGCGCACGCCGTGGGGCGGCCGGCTCGATCGGTACGTCGAGTCGGATCGGCAGATCCCGCGCGGCTTCGCAGGCGGCCCGCTCGTCGATCGCGACGGCGCGGTCATCGGCATGAACACCCGCACGCTGGTGCGCGGCGCCGACCTCGCGATTCCGGTCGTGACCCTGCGCCGCGTGGTCGACGAGCTGCGCCAGCACGGCGGCGTGCGCCGCGGCTACCTCGGCGTCGGCACGTATCCGGCCGCCGGCGGCGCGCTGGTCGCGAGCCTCGAGGACGGCGGCCCGGCCGCCGCAGCCGGCGTGCTCGTCGGCGACACGATCGTCGAGCTCGACGGCGCCGCGATCGCCGGCCCCGACGAGCTGCGCACCGTGCTCGGCGATCGGCCGGGGCAGGCGGTGAAGCTCGTGGTGCTGCGCGCCGGTCTGCGCGTGGAGCTCCCGGTGACGCTGGGGAGCAAGGCGTGAGCGAAGCAGGCCTCGGGCTTCAGGCTTCGGGCTTCAGGCAAGCAGACGACGAGCTGATGGATTCGTACTCGCGCGCCGTCATCGCCGTCGTCGAGCGCGCCGGGCCGGCCGTCGTCAGCCTCGAGGTCGGCGGCGCGCGTGGGCCGGCCGGCGCCGGATCGGGCTTCGCGGTCACGCCCGATGGCTACGTGATGACGAACAGCCACGTCGTCGCCTCGGGCCGCGCGATCCGCGTGCGCACGCCGGCCGGCGAGATCGCGGAAGGCCAGGTGATGGGAGACGATCCGGCGACCGACCTCGCGCTCGTTCGCGTCGACGCCAGCGCGCTCGCCGGCACGTACCTGCCGGTCGAAGCCGGGCTCGCGCCGCGCGTCGGTCAGCTCGCGGTCGCGATCGGCAATCCGCTCGGCTTCGAATCGACGGTCTCGACCGGCGTCGTGTCGGCGCTCCGCCGCTCGCTGCGCGGTCGTGGCGATCGCTTGATCGATGGCGTCATCCAGCACACCGCGCCGCTCAATCCGGGCAACTCGGGCGGCCCGCTGCTCGACGCCGCCGGCCGCGTGCTCGGCGTCAACACCGCGATCATCGCGCGCTCGCAAGGTCTCGGCTTCGCGATCGCGGTCGAGACCGCGGCGTGGGTGCTCTCGCAGCTGCTCGCGCATGGCCGCGTGCGGCGCGCGTGGCTCGGGCTCGGCGCGGCGCGCCGGCCGCTCGATCGCCGGCTCGCATATCACCACGGGCTCGGCGCATCGGCGGTCGAGGTGCAATCGGTCGAGCGCGGCAGCCCGGCCGCGCGCGCCGGCCTGGCCGACGGCGACCTGCTCGTGCAGTTCGCCGACAAGCCGATCGGGAGCGTCGACGATCTCCATCGCGTGCTGCGCGGCTTCACCGCCGATACGCAGACGCGCATCGGCGTGATCCGCCGCGGCCAGCGCATCGATCTCGACATCACGCCCGCGTGGACGTGATAGTCACCTCCCGTGGCGAAGCCGAAGGCCCAGCAGCTCATCGATGCGCGCGGCCGTCCGCTCATCGAGCGGCGCGGTGTGCGCCGCAGCTCGCTCGCCTACGACGCGTACCACTTCCTGCGCAGCGCCTCGTGGCAACGCATCATCCTGTTGTTCGGCGGCGGCTACCTGCTCGCGAACCTGGTGTTCGCGCTCGTGCTGTACCTCGGCGACGCCCAGGTCACGCACGCCACCGGCTTCCTCGACCTGTTCTGGTTCAGCGTGCAGACGATGGCGACGATCGGCTACGGCTACCTGTCGCCGGCCGACCAGCTGGCGAACGCGATCGTGACGGTCGAGAGCTTCTTCGGCATCCTGTACACCGCCGTCATCACCGGCGTGATCTTCGCGCGGTTCTCGACGCCCCGCGCGCGCGTGCTGTTCAGCAAGGTCGCGATCATCTCCGATCACGACGGCCGGCGGTCGCTCATGTTTCGCATGGCGAACGAGCGTTCGACCGCGATCGTCGAGGCCACCGCTCGAGCGTATCTCGTTCGCGACGAGACGCTCGCGAACGGAGAGTCGATCCGCCGCATCCACGATCTGTCGCTGCGCCGAAACACGTCGCCGGTGTTCAACATGTCGTTCCTCGTCGTCCACCCGATCGACGATCGGAGCCCTCTGTACAAGACGAACGCGCCGTCGCTGCGCGAGCAGAACACCAACGTCGTCGTCACGTTCACCGGCATCGACGACTCGCTGGCCGAGCCGGTACACGCCCGCTACCTGTGGACGTGGACGGACATCGTGTTCGACCACCGCTTCGTCGACATGCTCAAGGTCGACAGCGATGGCACGCGCTACCTCGACCTCGCGCCGATCCACGACACCGAACCGCTCGTTCTCAAGACTTCGCCGGCAGATCCGGCTTGAGCTGGATGAACAGCTCGTCGAGCTGCTTCTTCGAGACCGCGGTCGGGCAGTCGGTCATGAGGTCCGAGCCCTTCTGCGTCTTGGGGAACGCGATCACGTCGCGCAGCGACTCGGCGCCGGTCATCAGCATCGACAGGCGATCGAGCCCGAACGCGATGCCGCCGTGCGGCGGCGGCCCGTACTTGAACGCGTCGAGCAAGAACCCGAACTTCTGGCGGCGCTCGTCGTCGCCGATGCCGAGCACCTTGAACACGCGGTCCTGCAGGTCGCTGCGGTGGATACGGATCGAGCCGCCGCCGACCTCGACGCCGTTGAGCACGAGATCGTAGGCGCGCGCGAGCACCTTGCCGGGCGCGCTCTCGAGCATCGGCTCGTCTTCCACTCGTGGCGAAGTGAAGGGATGGTGCGCCGCCGCGATCTCGCCGTCCTCGACCTCGAACAGCGGCGGATCGGTGAGCCACATGAACTGCCACTCGCCGTCGCGGACCAGATCCAGCTTCTCGCCGATGTAGTGGATGCGGATCGCGCCGAGGCACGCGTTCGCGACCTTCGCCTTGTCGGCGACGAAGATCAGCGTGTCGCCGGGCGCGGCGCCGGCGTGCTTGTTGATGTGCGCGCGCGCCTCGTCGGTGAAGCCCTTGAGGCCCTGCCACTGCCCGCCGTCTTGAACGCGAGCCCACGCCGTCTTCGCGTTGAACGACTTCGCGAAGTCGTTGAGGCCGTCGAGGATCGAGCGCGGCAGCTTGTCGGGCGGGCCGGGCACGCGCAGGCACTTCACGATGCCGCCGCTCGCGACCACGCTCTCGAACACGCGGAACCCGCACGCGCGGCTCTGCTCGGTCACGTCGCACAGGACCAGGTCGCAGCGCAGGTCGGGCTTGTCGACGCCGTACTTGTCCATCGCCTCGGCGTAGGTCATGCGCCGCATCGGCAGCTTGATCTCGACGCCGAGCACCTCGCGCCACAGGGTCGCGATCAGCCCTTCCATCGTCGATTGCAAGATCTGCTCGTTCACGAACGACATCTCGATATCGATCTGCGTGAACTCGGGCTGGCGATCGAGGCGCAGGTCCTCGTCGCGGAAGCAGCGCACGATCTGGAAGTAGCGCTCGTAGCCGGCGACCATCAGGAGCTGCTTGAAGATCTGCGGCGACTCGGCGAGCGCGTAGAACTGGCCCGGGTTGAGCCGCGACGGCACGAGGAAGTTGCGCGCGCCACCGGGCGTGTACTTGACCATGAACGGCGTCTCGATCTCGAGGAAGCCGTGCTTGCCGAGGTAGTCGCGCGTCGCGCGCGTGATGTGCGAGCGCGCGATCATCTTCTTCTGGAGGATCGGCCGGCGCAGGTCGAGGTAGCGATACTTGAGGCGCAGCGCTTCGTTGGTGTCGACGTCGTCCGCGATCTGGAACGGTGGCGTCTCGGCGCGCGAGAACACCTCGATCGTCTTGACCCAGACCTCGATCGCGCCGGTCGGCAGCTTGTCGTTGACCATCGCGCCACGCGAGCGCACCTCGCCCGCGATGCCGATGCACCACTCGCCGCGCAGATCGCGGGCTGCGGCGTGCGCGGCGGCGTCGAACGACTCGTCGAACACGAGCTGGGTGAGGCCGTCGCGATCGCGGAGATCGATGAACACGCACCCGCGGTGGTCGCGGTACGAATGCACCCAGCCGGTCAGCACGACGTGCTTCCCCACGTCGCCGGCGCGTAAAGTGCCGCAACTATGGGTTCTGGTGTGGTTCGCGAGGAACGTGCTCATGGGTGCGGAACCTTAGCAGTTACGATCGGATCCGATCCCTCCCGCGGTCAGGAATTTGATCCCTTGGAAGCGGGCGCGATAGCATTTTTCTCGTCAGGCCGGGCGGAGTTAGGTGGTCGACTGGTGTTCGGGGCCGACGGCCGACGCAGCGCCCCCGGTGCGCCCGGGAGGCAGCTGTACGCCACCACATCGCTATCTGCTTAAATATGGAAGAAGCGCCCTTGTCAGCTGCCCATGCCCACGCCGATCCCTGCGCGCTCGCTTCGGCCCAACCCACGAGCGACGAGGCAAGTCGCGCGATCGCGCTGGTCGAGGCGCTGCGCCGCAAGAAGACCGGCGGCGGCTCGCCGATCGAGGTGATCGAAGCCCAGGATTCGCTCGAGCGGCGGATTCGCGCGCACCTCGCCAAGGGGCGCGTCGCGGTCACGCTCACCGACAACCGCTACACGATGATCTCGGTCCGGCGCGTGCCGAAGGACCGCCGCTACGAGGTGCGGTTGCACCACATGTTCGCGGACGCCGATCCGGTGATCACGCGCGCGCTCGCGCACTACATCGCCGACAACGACGCCGACGCGTCGCGCGTGCTCGGCGAGTTCATCGATCACAACGCCGGTTACGTGCGCGGCCGCGCGCGCCGCCAGCCGACGCAGGTGATCTTCACGGCTGGCGAGCATCACGACCTGCGCACGATCTTCGACGATCTCAACGCGCGGTACTTCGAGAGCAAGATCGACGCCGCGATCACGTGGGGCGCGCGCACCGGCCGGCCGCGCCGCCGCAACTCGATCAAGATGGGCAGCTACTCGGTCGAGGATCGGTTGATCCGCATCCACCGCTCGCTCGACCGCGCCTTCGTGCCGCGCTTCTTCGTCGCGTGGATCGTCTTCCACGAGATGCTCCACCAGGTCCACGACATCCGGGTCAAGAACGGCCGCCGCGAGTTTCACTCGAAGGCATTCCTCGCGGACGAGGCGATGTACGAGCACTACGACCAGGCCAAGCTGTGGGAGCGCCGGCACCTCGACGCCTTGCTGACGTACTGACGCTCGTGCTCGTCACGTCCAGCGCGGTGTCGAGCGCTGGACCGCCGACGCCGGCGGCACCGGCGAAGCCGGCGACCGACACGCGCGTTCGGCTCGACAAGCTCGAGCCCCCGCTGCGGCGCCGCTACGCCGCGTGGCGCGGCCACCATGGCGCCGGCGACGTGGCGCGCGCGAAGGCGACGATCGAGCGCTGGGCATGCAAGGATGCGACGTTCGACGCGTCGCGCGGGGTCTCGCGCTGCGCCGACACGCCTCAGCCGAACGACGAAGAGCTCGAAGAACTGGAAGTGGCGCGGCTCGTCGCCGACCCCCACGTCAGCGTCGAACTGTGGCTGGAATCTGCTGACGCGGCGCGATCGCTCGAGCACGACGGCTTTCATCTGTGGCCGGGCAACGATACGACCTCGAAGATCGAGCCGATCGGCGACGGCAAGCATCAGCCGCGCATCTACGAGGTGCACATCATCAAGCTGGATCTGCACGCGATGGATCGTTTGCTCGTCGAGCCCGGCGTGATCGTCGTCAGGCTGCGGTTGCCGCGCAGCCTGGAAGCTCGTGACGAGCCGCTCGGCGAGTGACACGTGATGTGCACCCGCGTGCACAAAAAAAGTCGGATCGTTTTTCACGCGCCGCGCGTATGCTCGCGCGCGGAGGGACGACCATGGGTGATGATCTCGCGAATTGGTCGGAACGAAGACGAGCGTTGCGCGTGCCGGTGCGCGGCGTCGCCGTGTTCTACGGCGAGGACGGGGCGATGCACGGCCGCATCGAGAATCTCTCGAAGAGCGGCGCGCTCGTCAGCGTCGCCGGGATGCCGAGCGCCGAGAACGACTGGGATGTCGAGCTCAAGCTCGGCGTCGACAGCGGCTGGGTGAGCGCGCGCGCCGTGCGCGTCGAGCATCCGCAGATCCGCGCACGCCGATGGACGATCGCGATCGAGTTCGACCAGCTCGAGGCGCCGATCCGCGCCGCGATCGAAGCCGCGGTCGAGGCCGCCCTGCGCGCCGCACAGCGCCGGCCGATCCTCGTGCTCGACGAGGATCACGCGCGCCGCATCGAGCTGATCTATCGCCTGGTCGCGCGCGGCGCCATGCCGCTCGCGCCGAGCACGCCGCTCGAGGCCGTCGACTTGCTCGCGCGCAACGACCTCCACGTCGCGGTGTGCCTCGTCGCGCCCAGCTTCGGCCATTCGTCCGCCGAGCTATCCGCGCTCGTCGCCGACAGCTTCCCGTGGGTCGCGCTCGAAGACATCACCGACGATCTCGACACGACCGTCGACCGCGCGCTCCACGCGTGGTCGCACACCGACGTCGCGCGGTTGCGTACCGCGCTCGCGTAGCGCTACAGCGTCACGCCCGGCACGACGACCGGCGTTTCGGTCGTCGCGCGCGCGCCGATGCCGAGGTGCTGGATGTCCCCCCAGCACGCGACCGTGCCGTCCCTGCGGCGCACGCACGCGGAGTAGTCGCCGCCGACGAGCTCGACCGCGTCGGTCAGGTGCGGAACCGCGTGGGCCACATCGTCCGCCGGCATCCCCTCGCGGTTGTACGCCTGCCAGCAGCTCACGCCGCCGGCCCGCGTCAGCGCACACGTTCCGCCGACCGCCGGCGCGAGCGCGACGACATTCGTGACGTCGTCGCGGGCCGCGTACTCGGTCTGGTTGAGGGTCTCGCACACGACGGTGCCGTTCGCGCGCAAGAGGCAGAGCTGCGGGTTGTCCTGTTCCGGCATGCGGAAATCGATCACGTCGTCGAGTTGCGTCCCGAGGTCGCTCGGCGACGCGTCGCGCTCGCCGCGCCCGTAGTACGCCTCCTGGCACGCCATGCCTTTCGTCACGCGCGCGCAGCGGAGTCCTTGACGGAAGTATCCGCCGTCCCACACGCGCGATGCGTCGTCGGGAAACGCCGCGTACGGATCGGAGAACGCGCACGTCAGCTTGCCGTGGTTCATCCCGCAGATCTCGCCGCTGACCGCGCCGAACCAGCGCGCGCCGGCGAGCTCGGGCACGTCGGTCGGCGGGACGTACTTGTCGCCAACGTGGCCCCAGCACGTGATCGCACCGCTCGTGCGTCTTGCGCACGATTCCCAGAGCGAGACCTCGACGTCGACGGCATCGGTGATGCCCGCGACAAACGTCGGCACGAGCTCGTACAGCTCGCGATCGCTGTCGACGGTCTGGCGCGCACCCCAGCACGCGACGCGGCCATCGGCGACGCGCGCGCAGGTCGTGTCGCGCGAGGCCGACAGCTGGACGACGTGATCGAGCGCGCGCACCGACGTCGGTTCCGCGACGACACGCGCCAGCCCGGTACCGACGTTTTCCTCGAAGCCCCAGCAGTGCAAGCTGGCATCAACGAGCACCGCGCAGCTCACCCACGTGCCGACGGTGACGTCGCGCGCACTGGCGAGCGATGCTTGCGTGTAGCGCTGCTCCGGGCGGTCGATCACCCAGCAACCGACCACGGTGCCGCCGAACGCGCAGGCTTGATCCGCGCCGACCGCGACGCGCGTCGTGCCGGCAGGCAGCGCGGGCATCGCGACGCGCTTGCCGTCGCTGCCGTTCCACGCGAACGCGGCACCGCTCGGCATGACCGCCGCGAACAGGTCGCCACGCGTGCCGCGCGCGCGACCTGACAGCGAGGTGGCGCCACGCGCGTCGGCGAACGCGATCGCGTGCGCCGGCTGGTCCGCCGCCCAGCACGTGACGTCGCCGCCGGGCAGGCGCGCGCACGCGTGCGTGCCCGCGACCGCGAGCTCGACGGCGCCGCGCGCACCGGAGATGTCCTTCGGCGGCTGGTTGCCGTTCCAGCACGTGACCTCGCCGCCGCGCCGTCGCGCGCACGCGTAGATGTCGTCGGCGGCGATGTCGATGACGTCGCGAACCGCGACGAGGTCCGCGTGCGCGTTCGCGTGGATGCTGGCGACCCATCGCCACGCCGCGCCGTCACCCGTCCACGCGTAGACGCCCTGCGCGAACGTCGCGATGCCAGCGATGTTCGCCAGCTCGGGCGCGACGACGGGCTTGGCGTAGAGCTCGGACAGCGCCTGGCCCCAGCACATCACGTGGCCGTCATGGGTGCGGGCGCAGGCGAGGCCGTCGTTGGCGGACACCGCGTGCGCGGGGACGGCAGCAGGTGCGGGACCCGGAACGGCAACCGGCGCGGGAACGGAAGCCGGAACAGGAACGGCAACCGGCATCGGAACCGGATCGGCAGCGGGCAGCGGATCGCGGTGGCTGGAGCAGCCGGCGAGCACGAGGAACGCGAGCGCGCGCATGTGCCGAGGATAACGCCGTGGGGCGCGCCGTCATTCGCCCGGCGGGTCGACGCGCTTGGCCGCGTGGACGACGCCGTCCAGCAAGTGCGCGGCGAGCGCCTCGGCGTCGCCGACGTCGAGGCCCGCGTACCATACCCCGTCGGGGTAGACGACGGCATTGGGCCCGTCGAAGCACGGGCCGAGGCAGGCGCACGCCGTCACCTTCGCAGATCCGCCACGCTCGAGCAGCTTGCGCTGCACCGCGGCGGCCAGCTCGTCGCCGCCGCGCCGTCCGCACGCGGGCTTGCCACTCCCGACGGTATTCGTGCACACGAACAGGTGACGCATCGCGACCAAGCATACACGCACAAAAAACCCGCCCCGACGCTTGAGCGCATGTGACCGCAGGAGCCAACATCCACGGTCCGGATCGTCGGGGGATGACGCCTCAGCACCACATCATCAAGGAGACGTCGGAGACGCTCTCGCGCCTCTTGCAGGACGAGTTCAAGCGCAACGGCTACAAGCGCGTGCACATCGTCGAGCAAGCGCCGAAGCCCGACGCGATCGAAGGCAAGCTCCCCGCGGTCTCGGTCTACCTCTACCAGCTCTCGATCGATCCCGAAGGCTACGACGCGACGCCGTACAACGAGCTCGTCGAGGTTCCGCAGGACGACGGCTCGATCAAGGAATTCTTCCGCCGCCGTCGGCTGTGGGTGCGGCTCGACTACTTGATGTCGGCGTGGGCGCAGACGCCGGAAGACGAGCAGCTCTTGCTCGGCCTCATCATCCGGACCGTGATGGAGAACCCCGCGATCCCGCGCGACAAGCTCAAGGGCGCGTCGTTCGAGGACGACTTCGTGCTCAACACGCTGCTGTCGGCGCGCCTCGATGAAGGCACGCTCGCGCGCTTCTGGGGGAGCCTGAACCAGCCGGTGCGCCCGGCGGTGCAAGCGTGGACCGCGATCCCGATCCTGCCCGAGAAGCTCGAGGAGTTCAAACGCGTCCAGACGCGCCAGCTCGAGTACAAGTCGATCAACGATCCGAAAATCTCCGAGCAGGGCCCGAACGGAAACCCGTTCCTCGGCTCGCGCCGCCTCGATCTAGGAGGGAGCGGCGGCAAGAAGTAGCGCGACGCGTACGGCAATCACCGATAGGCGGGCGAAGACCACCGCCATCGGCTTTTAAGGGAGAGAGCAATGGCAACCAGCTACCTGTCACCAGGCGTATACGTTGAAGAAGTCGATCGCGGCAGTAAACCGATCGAGGCCGTCGGTACCAACACCGTCGGCTTCCTCGGAGAATCGAGCAAGGGCCCGATGAACGAGGCCGTGCTCATCACGAACTGGTCGCAGTTCGTGAAGACGTTCGGCGACTTCAAGGACTGCAGCGAGCACCTCGCGCACGGAGTCTACGGATTCTTCAACAACGGCGGCTCGCGCTGCTTCGTCGTCAACGTCGGCGCACCCGAGGGCGCGCACGCGGCGCCGAAGGTTGCGACCGGCGACAAGAAGGACGAGAAGGCTGCGGCCCCCGTCGGCGGCGGCGGACGCGACGGTCTGTTCATCGGCCGCGACGGCGGCCCCGGCGCGCGCACCGGCCTCAAGTGCTTCGAAGAGGTCGACGAGATCGCGATCGTCGCGGCACCCGGCCAGACCTCGCCGGCGGTGCAGGACGCGCTGCTCTCGCACTGCGAGACGCGCAAGGATCGGTTCGCGATCCTCGACTCGCCGGAGACCATCACCGGCGGCGTCGACAAGCTGCCCAAGCCGCGCGACTCCAAGTACGGCGCGTACTACTTCCCGTGGATCCAGGTCTACGATCCGGACAAGGGCAACATCTTCGTGCCGCCGTCGGGTCACATCGCGGGCGTGTACTCGCGCACCGACAGCGAGCGCGGCGTCCACAAGGCGCCCGCCAACGAGATCGTGCGCGGCGCGCTCGGCCTCAAGTACAACGTGAGCAAGGGCGAGCAGGATCTGCTCAACCCGAAGGGCATCAACGCGATCCGGTTCATGAACGGCGGCATCCGCATCTGGGGTGCGCGTACGCTCTCGAGCGATCCGTCGTGGCGCTACATCAACGTGCGCCGGCTCTTCATCATGGTCGAGGCGTCGATCGAGCGCGCGACCCAGTGGGTCGTGTTCGAGCCCAACGACCATCGCCTGTGGAAGCGCGTGCAGCGCACGATCGCCTCGTTCCTCACGCTGCTGTGGCGTAACGGCGCGCTCATGGGCACCGCCCCGGAGCAGGCCTTCTACGTCAAGTGCGACGAGGAGACCAACCCGCCCGAGGTCATCGACGCCGGCCAGCTGGTCGTCGAGATCGGTCTCGCGCCGGTGAAGCCCGCGGAATTTGTCATCTTCCGCATCGGCCAGATGGCCAGCGGCGGCGGCGTCGAAGAGTAAGGCGTACGACCAAGACACCATCCCAGCGGCGGCGGCGTCGAGGAGTAAGGAAGAAACCGATTTCCCTGCCGTAAGAGGCAGTCGAATCACACAAGTGGGGGCCCATCCGCATACCGCGGTGGGCTGACCCGACGGCTTCTCGAAAAGGAAACGACAGGGGGATCTTCGGTGTTCACAAGGAAGGGTGGAGCGAAGCAGGCGCTTCGCTGGTGGGAAGGTGGCGTTGTGACCGCCGACGCTCTCCGTGCCGGGCCGGCCAGAAACGATCGCGTTTGGAGAACAAGGTAAATGGCTGACTCAAATAGTAATCGCTCGTATACCGCAGGACGGTTCGCGCTCGATGTCGACGGCTTCAACGTGGGCTTCCTGAAGAAGTTCAGCGGGCTCGCGATGGAAGCGGACATCGCGTCGAACGACCTCGGTCCGATTCACCTCCAGAAGAAGCACGTCGCGAACATCAAGTGGACGCCCGGCAAGGCCACGATCGGCATCGGTATGGGCAAGGGCATGTACGACTGGATTCGCCAGTCGTTCGATGCCGCCTACGTGATGAAGAACGGCTCGCTGACGGCGGCCGACTTCGACTACAACGCGCAGTCGCGTCTCGATTTCATGAACGCGCTCATCACGAGCGTCACCGTGCCGAAGCTGTCCGGTGATGCGAAGGAAGCAGCGTACTTCGACGTCGAGTTCGAGACCGAGCAGGTGCGGTGGTCCAAGGGCGGCGGCGAGAAGGTCAACACCTCGAAGGTCGGCCCGGTCCAGAAGGCGTGGCTGTGCTCGAACTTCCGGGTCGAGATCGGTAGCCTGCCGTGTAACCGCGTCGCGAGCGTGGACTCGTTCACGTGGAAGCAAGCGGTCGTCGGCGACATGATCGGCATCTTCCGCGAGTTCACCAAGCACCCGGCGAAGGTCACGGTGCCCGACATCAAGCTGTCGATCTCGATGGCCGACTACCAGCCGTGGGCGGACGCCGCGAAGAAGTGGTTCGTCGACGGTCACCACCTGGAGAGCGACGAAATGACGGGCCGGATCGTGTTCCTCGGCCCGGACATGAAGGAAGAGCTCGGCGAGGTCGACCTCAAGAACGTCGGCTTCAAGAAGTTCTCGAAGGACGACCTCGAAGCGAACTCCGAGAAGATCGCGCGGTTCAGCGTCGAGCTCTACGTCGAAGCGATGGCGTTCAAGATCAACAAGTACGACGCGTAAGAAAGGCTTCAGGCTTCCGGCTTCAGGCCCGAGGCTTGAGATACGATGCGACCTGCTCCCGGGTGACCGGAGCAGGTCGTTTCGTTTTCGGAAGGATCGGGATCGATGGCGTTCAAGACTCAGTACTCGTTTCGCTTGCCGCGCGGATACGTGGACGAGCAAGGCAACCAGCACCGCGACGGCGTGATGCGCCTGGCCACCGCGCGCGACGAGATCCTGCCGCTGCAGGACTATCGCGTGCAGAGTAACCGCGCGTACCTCGTGATCGTGTTGCTGTCGCGCGTGATCACCAAGCTGGGCGATCACACCCACATCACGGTCGACATGATCGAGAACTTGTTCTCGACCGACCTCGCGTACCTCCAGGAGTTCTACCGGAAGATCAACGAGGAGGGCGGCGCGCCCAAGCACCACATCACGTGCCCCAAGTGCCAGCACGAGATGGATGTGGACATGGTCAGCGGAGCAGTCATCCAGCCCGGCGCCGAGGAGGGAGGTAGTGGCCAGTCTGGCCCGGGGTGACTCGGGCGGCGGTCGCTACCTATCCTCGCGAGCAGCTCTTTCAAGAGATCGCTTACATCGCGTACCACTTCCACTGGCCGGCCGACGACGTCCTCGACATGGAGCACGAAGAGCGCCACATCTGGCTTCGCGAGATCGCGCGCATCAACCGCGAGATCAACGAAGCGCGCCGCCGCTAGGAGAGATTCACGATGGCCATGCGCATGCGACCGTCCGCCGACCCCCGCGCCCCGGGCATCTATCAGAGCTTCGACTCGATCGCGCCGCCGCCGCTGTCGATCGCGAACACGCGGATCGCGGGCTTCACGGGCATCACCGAGAAAGGCCCCATGAACGAGCCCACGCGGATCGCGCAGTGGGACGAGTTCGTCGAGATCTTCGGGACCGGCGGCGACGCGTACACGGCGAGCGCGGTCTACGGTTTCTTTCGCAACGGCGGTACCGACTGCTGGATCGTGCGCGTCGCGCACTGCGCGCCGAAGGGCGAGCTGCCCGGGCTCGATCACGCCGCGTGCGCCGAGCACGTCCAGGAAGACGACTGGAACAAGCCGTCGCTGAAGATCCGCGCGCTCAACGAAGGCGGGTGGGGCAACTCGATCTGGTTTCGCTGCGTGCATGCGCCGGGCGCGCAGGCGCTCCTGACGCGCGACCTCGACATCGGCGCGGGCGAGGCCCACGTCAACGCGACGCGCGGCTTCGAGGTCGGTGCGCTCGTGCGCATCTACGATCGCGAGAACGCCGATTACGTCGTCGTCACCGAGGTCGGCGACAAGATCGTCAAGTGGAGCGTCGAGACGCCGGTCAACCGTCGCCATCGCGCGGCCGCGCCGACCCACCTCGAGGTGATGACGTTCGAGATCCACGTCGCGATGAAGGATCGCCGCGAGGTCTTCAAGGGCCTGCAGATGCACCCGAGCTCGCGCAACTACGCACCGCGCGTGGTCAGCCAGCGCAGCCGGCTCGTGCGGCTCGAGGACATGCTGACCAGGTCGCCGGTGCCGCACAACCTGCCCGAGGCGCTCGGCATGACGCGGCTGTCCGGTGGCCGCGATGGTGTCGACGCGATCGCGCCGGAGGATTTCGTCGGCTTCGACTTCGGCCCGGGCGAACGCTCGGGCTTGTCGGCGCTCGCCGTCAACGAAGAGGTCGCGGTGCTCGCGATTCCCGACGCGATGCGGTTCTACGATCGCGAGCCCGGACCGGCCGGCGAGCTCAAGGCGCAACGCCTGCAGGACACGATGATCGCGATCTGCGAGAACCAGAAGGATCGGTTCGCGATCCTCGACATCCCGCAGAGCAAGGACGTCGAGTGGGTCCGGCGCTGGCGGCGGCGCACGGACAGCTCGTTCTGCGCCTACTACTGGCCATGGCTCCGCGTGATCGGCTGGGACGACAAGTCGCACGTCGTGCCGCCGTCGGGGCACCTCGCCGGCTGTTACGCCCAGCGCGATGCCGACGCCGGCGTCCACCATCCGCCCGCGAACATCGAGATCTCCGGTGCCCAGGACCTGTCGCTGCGCGTCACCGAGGATCACCTCGGCCTCCTCAACAGCGATTCGGTCAACACGTTTCGGCTGCAGCGCGGCGTGCGGCCGTGGGGTGCACGCACCGCGTCGTCCGACCCCGAATGGCGCTACATCTCGGTGCGCCGTCTTTTCATCATGTTGCGACGGTCGCTGGAGGCCGGTTTCGCGTGGATCAGCTTCGAGCCCAACCACGAGCAAACGTGGAGAATCATGAGGGATCGTGTCAATGCGTTCCTGGCCGACCTGTACCAGCGAGGCATGTTCGCCGGAGGGAATCTCGCCGAAGCGTTCTACGTAAAATGCGATGCTGAGAACAACCCACCCGAGCAGATCGATGCAGGGCAGATGCTCTGCGATATCGGGGTGGCGCCGATCTCACCTGCAGAATTCATCATGATCTCGCTGGTGCAAACGATGAACTCCCCGACGGGCGAGACCTAGGAGCTAGACGTCATGGCTGCTCGCAACGATCCGCTGCCGGTATTCTGCTTCCAGGTCACGTTCACGGATCTGTCGCCAGCTCCGTCCGATGCGTTCTTCAAGAGCGTCGGTGGTCTGCGCTACGAGACCGAGGTCATCCCGGTCCGCGCCGGCGGCGCGAACGACACCACGTATCAGCTGGTAGGCGCGACCAAGTGGTCGAATCTCGTGCTCAAGCAAGGCTTCACCGGCGACGGCAAGCTGCTGGCCTGGCGCGAGACCTGGCTCAGCGGCACCACGATGAAGCGCAGCGGCGGCACGATCACGCAGCTCGACACCGCCTTCCAGCCTCGGGCTCAGTGGCAGTGGTTCGGCGGATGGCCGTGCAAGTGGGAGATCGGCGAGTTCGACGCGAGCAAGAGCGAGGTCGCGATCGAGACGCTCGAGCTCGCGATCAATCGCCTCGTATTCATTCCGAAGCCCGTGCCTGCTGTGAAGTGACTCTCGAACATGGCCGAGACCACGGAACCACGAGCTCTGACCGCGGCATTGGCCGCGCCGACGTTCGTCACGCGCAACGCCGGTGCGGCGATGCATGCGGCGACTCGCCACGTCGAGCGGTGGGCTCCCGAGGTCGGTGCGTCGCGCGTGCGGCCGCTGCGCAACCTCGGCTTCGTCGACCGGCTCGTCGCGCCGTGGCTGCAGGCCGCCGAGCGATGGGCCACGTCGCCGCTGTTCGCCGTGACCGAGCGCGAGAGCGCGCGCGTGTCGTGGGTGTTTCCGCGGCCGTGGTACCAGGACGAGCTCGAGTGGATGGCCGCCGCGCGCGAAGCCGGCGAGAGCGCGGCCGAGATCCCGACGATGCTGACGACGCGCGCCACGTACGTGCCGACCGCGCGCGCGGCGGCCGCGATGCCGCCGGCGCTGTACGAGCTGGTCGCGCCGTCGCTCAGCGTGACACGCACCGATCGCGCGAGCGCGGCGAGCGCGGAGGCGTATTCGCCGCTGGTTCCGTTCGCGGCGGCTCGGGCGGCGCAGGCGATGGCGCGGATCGTGGCGCCGCTGTCGCCCGCCGGCGTCGAGGCGCCGCGCGCGAACACGGCGCTGCGCGCGATGCTCGGGACACTGCTCGCCCGTGCCGCGACCGCGACCCCGCAGGAGATCGCGCCGACCCGGCTCGCCGCGTTGGCCCCCGAGCTGGTCACGCCGCCCGCGCCGAGCGCGCCGGAGCTGGGCGCTGCGCGCGACGCCGACGCGGACGCGCCGAATGTCATCACGCCCGAGCACGAACAGGTGCTGCACGCCGCCGGCGCGCAGCGCGCGCAGCTCGCGGAGCTGCAGCGCGCGGTGCGGGTGATCGCCGAGCGCGAGCTCGCCGCGCGCGCGCGTGCGACCGCGTCGAGCGAGGCCGCGCCGCCCGCGTCGCCCGCGCCGGCCGAGCGCGCGGTCGCGAGCGGCGAGGTCGTCGCCGAGCGCGCGCGGATCGAGGCGCGAGTCGCCGAGCGGCTCGCCGAGCGCGAGGCCGAGCAGCGCGAGGTCGTCGAGGAGCAGCGCGCGATCGAGCAGCAGCGCGCGGCCGCGCAGG